>NC_021291.1:946500-1262000 GCF_000319575.2 Spiribacter salinus M19-40
TGCCGCTGGCCATTGAGAAAGCCATTATCGCCGGCGCGCTGGCACTGATCTGTCTGATCAGCTTTGCCAACGTGCTGGTGCGCTACTTCACGGATTTCTCCTTTGCCTTTACCGAGGAGATTTCCGTTTTCATGCTGGTCATCCTGGCCTTTTTCGGCTCGGCCGTTGCCTTTGCCCGCGACGAGCAGATCCGCATCAGCTTCTTTCTTGAGCGCATGCCAACGCGTGTGCGCTGGGCGGCAACGCTCACCACGCTCATCGCCAACCTGACGATCTTCGCGCTGGTGGTCTGGTTTGGCGGGCGCTTCGCCTACGAGGAGTGGCTTTTCGATGCCACAACACCGGGGCTGGGCATTCCCGCCTGGTGGTATTCCATCTGGCTGCCCATCGCCGCGCTGGTCATCATTGCCCGGCTGATCGGCCGATTTCAGCGCCAGGTCCGGCAACAGGTGCCGGACTGATGGCCCCGGAATTGCTGATCTTTGTGGTGATGGCCACCGCCATCGTGATCGGCACGCCCATCGCGACCGCGCTCGGTATCGCTGGGGTGGCGGGCATTGTGGTGGGACTGCCCCCCGCCATGCTGGCCACGCTGGGCACCAACACCTTCAACGCCATCGCCAAATACCCGCTGGTCGCCATTCCGCTGTTTGTGCTGACAGGCATTATCTTTGAGCGATCCGGCGTGGCCGCCAGCCTGGTCGAATTTGCGCGCGCGATTGTGGGCGTGCGCCGGGGCGGGCTTGCCACGGTGGCCGTGGTGGTCTGCATGATCATGGGCGGCATGTCCGGCTCGGGCCCGGCCGACGCCGCCGCCGTGGCCACGGTGATGATCCCGAGCATGATGCGCGCGGGTTACCCCAAGGCCTTCTCCTCGGCGGTGATCGCGGCCTCCGCCTCAACCGCCATTCTGATCCCGCCCTCCGTGGCGCTCATCATCTACTCCATCCTGGTGCCGTCGGTGGATATTCGTGCCCTCTTCGCGGCCGGCCTCCTCCCGGGGTTCGTGGCCGGCGGCGCGGTTTTGCTACCGGCCCTCTGGCTCTCGCGGCGACATCATTTCGAATCCGGGGAGTCGGAGGCACGACCGGATCTTAAAAAGGCGTTTGTACGCGCCCTACCCGCCCTGTTCGCGCCCGTGCTGATTCTTGGCGGGCTGCGCAGTGGGCTTTTCACCCCCACCGAAGCCGCTGTCGTTGCCGTGGCCTATGGGCTGTTCATCGGCCTGGTGGTCTATCGCAATCTCAGTGCCCGGGCCATTTATTCAGCCCTTGTCGATGCCGCGATGATGTCCGGCATCATACTGCTCATCATCTCGATGGCCGGTATCTTCGCCTGGGCAGGCAGTACGCTGGGGGCTTTCGATCAGGCGGCCGAGGCGGTCCTGTCCGTGTCTGATCATCCGGCTGTCGTGCTCTTTTTGGTGCTCGTTTTCCTGATCCTGATCGGCATGGTGCTGGACGGGGTATCCATCTATATCATTCTGATCCCGATTCTGATGCCCATCGTGAGCGCCTTCCAATGGAACCCGGTGTGGTTCGGCATCGTAATGGCGATGACCATCGCGATTGGTCAGTTCACGCCACCGGTGGCGGTTAATCTGCTGGTCACTTCACGCATCGCCGGCGTCAGCATCGAATCCACCCTCGGTTGGACGCTGTGGTTCGTGTTGAGCATGATCGTGGCGCTCGCCCTGATCGTGCTGTTCCCCGCCATTGCCCTGTGGCTGCCCGAGGTGCTGGGTTACCGGGTCTAGCGGTATTGCGCGAGCGCCTGGTTCAAGCGCTCGACGAGCTCTTCACGCAAAGCCTGGGGGGCGGTGACCTCGACCTGATCCCCCATGCCCAGGAGCCACCAGCGAAGCTGGGCGGTGTCGGGGACGGTGGCGGTAATCCGTCGCCGCCCGTCCTGGGCATTCGTTATGCGCTGATCGGTGCTGAGCGGCGTTTCCTCGAGGTGCACGGCCGTCTCGGCGGTGACCTGTAATTCAATGGCGAGGGGCTCATCACTGAGCTTGAAGTTGAGCCCGCCGTGGTTCACGTAAGCGGATAGATCGAAATCCGCGGGGCGATGCACGGGTTGATCGAGACCCTTGGCCTCCAGGAACCGGTGCATGGCCAGATGCACCACGTCGTCCCGGCCATTGCGCTGGCAGACGAGATACACCACCCCGTCGCGGAAAACGATACCCAGCGGGCTGATCACATAGTCACGCGTTTCCCCGTCATAGCGGCGGTGATAGCGCGCGCGGAACTGGCGGTCATTAAATAGCCCGTCATAGACCGTGTGCAGGATCTCGGGGTCGATCGCCGGCGGGATAAGGCTTTGGCCGCGGGTGATGGACTGGATCTTTTCCGGCCAGGCGCTGACCGGGCTGGGCGTCTCAGCGAGCACCTGCTCGGCCTGCCGGAAATAAGGCTCAAGCGTGCTGCGGGTAGACGGTGCCATGAGTCGGCCCGAAAAATGTTCAGCCAGCTTAAAGGCCAGCGCCGTTTGCGGCTCCATGCCGGGGATGTCCATTTGACCTGCATCCCGGTCCCAGCACCAGCCGTGGGGCCGAGAGCGGTCATCCTGCATCAAGCCGAAGATCTGGCCAGACAGGCGCATCAAGTCCCGCTGAACGGTCCGCTCAGTGGTCGGATAACCCTGATCCTTCAGGTAAGCCAGCAGCTCACGGACAGTAATCTTTCTCGGATGCCGCGGAATACGCCGCAACATAACCCAATGGCGCAACAGCGTGTCGGTCATCGCGATTCCATCCGTGAATCGGTTTCTACCCGCCTACTCTAACGCCAATCGGCTACACCGTCAGGTAGCGCCGGACAAGATCGTCCCCCAGCTCGTCCATACGGCCGTCCGCCACCGAACGACCGCGGTCGAGGATGACGAATTGATCCGCGGTGCGACGGGCGAAGGGCAGCTTCTGCTCAACCAACAGCACGGTCATCGCCTGATCGCGGTTCAATCGCTGAATCACTTCACCGATCTCGCGGACGATATTGGGCTGAATGCCCTCGGTGGGTTCATCGAGGATCAGCAGCCGGGGCTCCAGACACAATGCCCGCCCAATCGCCAGCTGCTGCTGTTGGCCGCCGGAAAGATCACCACCCCGGCGGTGGCGCATATCATGGAGCACCGGAAACAGCTCATGGACGAGCGTCGGGATGTCACGGCGCCCTACCGACGTCCGGGCGACCCGCAGGTTCTCTTCCACGCTGAGCAGGGGGAAGATCTCGCGGCCCTGGGGGACATAACCGATGCCCCCACGGGCGCGCTGCTCGGCAGGTCGCGACTCGATGCGGCGACCATCGAACTCGATCTCCCCCGACGCTGCCGGCAGCAGGCCCATCACCGTCTTAAGCACCGTAGTCTTGCCGACGCCGTTCCGGCCCATCAGGCAGGTACAGCCCTGGGCCGGGACCTCGCAGTCCACATCCCAGAGGGTATGGCTCTCGCCGTAGTACTGATTCAGCTTGCGTATCGACAGCATGCGCTAGTCTCCGAGATACACCTCGACCACGCGGGGGTCGGCCTGGACGGTATCCATGGACCCCTCGGCAAGGACCGAGCCCTGGTGAAGGACGGTAACCGTGCGAGCGATGGAGCGCACAAAGTCCATGTCATGCTCAACCACCACCACCGAGTGGCGACCCGCAAGACGCTGCAGCAGCTCGCCGGTGCGGTCCATTTCCTGATGCGTCATGCCGGCGACCGGCTCATCGACCAGCAGCACCTGGGGGTTCTGCATGAGCAGCATGCCGATCTCCAGCCATTGCTTCTGGCCGTGGGAGAGCTGCCCGGCACGCGAATGCCCCGCCGACTGCAGCCCGATCTCGGTGAGCACCGAATCGATACGATCCCGCGATTCACCGTCGAGATGTTGGCGCAGCGTGGACCAGACACCGCGCGGGCCCGCCATGGCCAGTTCCAGGTTCTCGACCACCCGATGCTCAGGGAATACCGTCGGTTTCTGGAATTTCCGGCCGATGCCGGCACGACTAATGTCTGTCTCCTGCATGCGCAGCAGATCCAGGCGCTGGCCCAGCCAAGCCTGCCCCTGATCGGGCTGGATGCGGCCGGTGATGACGTCCATCATGGTGCTCTTGCCGGCGCCATTGGGCCCAATGATGCAGCGCAGCTCGCCGACATCGATGTACAGGGTCAGGGCATCCAGCGCCCTGAACCCGTCGAAGCTGACGGTGATGTCCTCGAGGTAGAGGATCGGGCCGTGGCGGGTATCCACGCGCCCCGCCTCGAGGGGGTCCGGCATCATGAAGTCAAATACCCGATCCCGGCGCATGACCTCGCGCGGTCTGTCCAGCAGGCTCATGAGCGATCCTCCCGGCGCCTTAAAAGCCCCACCAGTCCACGCGGGAAAAACATGGTGACCGCGACAAACAGCCCACCCAGGGCGAACAGCCAGAGCTCGGCGATCATCGCCGTCAACAGCGTCTGGGCATAATTGACCAGCGCGCCCCCCAGTGCCGCGCCGTAAAGCGTGCCGCGACCGCCCACCGCCACCCAGACCACGATCTCAATCGAGTTGAGCGGTGAGAATTCGCTCGGATTGATGATCCCCACCTGGGGGACATAAAGCGCCCCGGCCACTCCGGCCAGCATCGCCGAGAGGGTCCAGATCCAGAGTTTGTAGTGATCGGTGCGATAGCCCAGCGAGCGTGTGCGTGGCTCGGCATCGCGCACGGCACGGACGACACGGCCGGCCCGCGAGCGGACCACCATGCGACAGAGCAGATAGGCCAGTCCAAGCGCGAGCGCTGAGGCCACGAACAGCGCCAGGCGTGTCTGGGGATCGGAGAGACTGAACCCCAGGATATCCTTGAAGTCGGTCAGGCCGTTGTTGCCGCCGAATCCCATCTCATTACGGAAAAACGCCAGCATGAAGGCATAGGTCATCGCCTGGCTGATGATGGACAGATACACCCCGGTGACCCGCGAACGGAACGCGAGCCAGCCAAAGATGAAGCCGAACACACCGGGCACCAGCAGAGCCATCAGTGCGGCAAACCAGAACTGATCAAAGCCGTACCAGAACCACGGCAACTGCTCCCAGCCCAGAAAGACCATGAAATCCGGCAGCACCGGATCGCCATAGACACCGCGGTCGCCGATCTGGCGCATCAGGTACATGCCCATGGCATACCCACCCAGGGCAAAGAACGCGCCATGCCCCAGGCTGAGAATGCCCGCATAGCCCCACACCAAATCGAGGGCCAGCGCCAGCAGGGCGAAGCACAGATAGCGGCCGAGCAGATTGACCGTGTAGTCGCTCACATGAAACGGCGACGACGGCGATACCCCCTGGTTGAGGATCGGTATCACGACAATCAGTACCGCGAGCGCACCCAGCAGTATCCGGCCACCCATGTCGCCATGCAGCAGCCGCCGCCAGGGGCGCTCGGGAATCAGCCGGGTGGCCGAGGATTGCGGGGTCGCCATGCCTCAGCCCTCCGATGCCGCGCGACCACGCTGGGGGAACAGTCCCTGCGGGCGGCGTTGGATGAACAGGATCACGAACACCAGAACCAGCACCTTGGCGAGAACGGCGCCGGTTTCGGGCTCGAGGAACTTATTGAGCACGCCCAGCGACAGCCCGCCGACCAGCGTGCCCCAGAGACTGCCGGCGCCCCCGAACACCACCACCAGGAATGAGTCGATGATGTAGGCCTGACCCATATTGGGGCCGACATTGGTGATCTGCGACAGCGCGACACCGGCAAGGCCGGCGACCCCCGCCCCCAGGCCGAAGGTCAGTGCATCAATGCGCGATGAACTGACCCCCACGGCCCGCGCCATGGCGCGGTTCTGTGACACCGCCCGCACCTTGAGGCCCAGCGTGGTGCGCTTGAACAGCAACAGCAGCAACCCGAACACCAGAAACGCGAACGCAATCACATAGAGCCGGTTGAGCGTCAGGCTGAGGGCCGCATTGACCTCGATGGCGCCGCTCATCCAATCTGGCGTACTCACCTGGCGGTTGAGTGGCGAGAACACCGTCCGCACCAGCTGCTGGAGGATCAGGCTGATACCGAAGGTGGCGAGCAGCGTCTCGAGCGGCCGCCCGTACAGAAACCGGATGACTCCGCGTTCGATGGCCACGCCAAACACCCCGGTGACCAGGAAGGCCGCCGGAATCGCGACGAACAGCGAATAATCGATTGCATTGGGCATCAGCAGCTGGACCACATAGGTGGTGTAGGCGCCGAGCATGATCAGTTCGCCGTGCGCCATGTTGATGACGCCCATCACCCCGAAGGTGATGGCCAGCCCGAAAGCGGCGAGCATGAGGACCGATCCCGCCGACAGACCAAAGAATATCTGCTCGCCCAGTCCCCAGAGATCCCGCCGCTCCTCTATGCCGGTGAGGATCTCAGCGGCACGGGCCTGGACGGCCGGATCGGGGTCGTTTTCCGCCAGCCGGCGCACCTCATTGCGCACCCGATTGCGCAGCGAGCCATCCAGTGTCTCCAGCGCTTCCAGCCGGATCGCCGCCTCAGGGGCATCAAGACGCGCCAGCCCAATCGCCAACGACATATCCCGGCGAATCGCATCGACGGGCTCTTCCGCGACGAGGCCCTCCATGCGCTCGGCAATCGCCGGGTCGGAGGATTCCAGCAGACGCTCGACCGCCTCGCTGCGCGCCTGGCGATCGGGGCTGGAGAGTCCCGCCAGCGCCAGCATCTTGCGCGCTTCGGTGCGAACCGCGTTGTTGATGCTCACCCGGCGGATTTCGTACTGCGAGGCCTCGCCGACCCGATCGCCACTGAGCGGATCGGTCACCGCAAACCCCGAATCAAGGCTGTCGGCGATGACGATCTCACCACCCCCGATCCGAAAGTACAGCCGGCTGTCGAGAAGGGCCTGCAGCACGGGCACTGCCCGCGGGTGGCCACTCTCAGCAATCGTGCGGACCGCCGCTGCCTTGTCATCAAAACTTCCCTCATTGAGCTGGCGCAGACTCGAGACCAACGCCTCGTCATCCGCCGCCCCGGCGGGCGACGCCGTCAGACCCAGGGCCATGAGCAGACTGACCAGCATGCATCGGGCAAAGCGTTTCATGAATGATCCCTCAAGGCGCTGCCCCACCGGCGGCGGGGCAGCGTCACCATGGTCAGTCGCCGTAGTCCTGACCTGAACACACGCCGGTCTCGACGTTGTAGTTGCCGCAGAGCAACGGTGCCCGCCAGCTGGCGATGATGTCGCTGCTCTCGGGGAGATAGTCTGACCAGGCATCACCGGCCACTTCGCCGTTGGTTTCCCAGACCACCGAGAACTGCCCATCAGGCTGGATCTCGCCGATCATCACCGGCTTGGTGATGTGGTGGTTGGGCATCATGGTGGCGTAGCCGCCGGTGAGATTGGGGACGGTCACGCCGATGATCGCGTCCTGCACCGCTTCAACGTCGGTTGTACCGGCCCGGCGCACGGCCTCGACCCACATGTTGAAGCCGATGTAATGGGCCTCCATCGGATCGTTGGTGACCGTCGAGGTATCGTCCTTGAACTCATGCCACGCCTGGATGAACTCGACGTTCTCCGTGGTCGGCGCGCTCATGAAGTAGTTCCACGCCGACATGTGACCGACCAGCGGTTCGGTATCGATTCCGGCAAGCTCCTGCTCACCCACCGAAAAGGCCACGACCGGAATATCCGAGGCGGAGACGCCCTGGTTGGCCAGCTCGGTGTAGAACGGCACGTTGGCGTCACCATTGATGGTCGAGACGATGGCGGTCTTCTCACCCTGGCCACCAAAGTCGCGCACATCCGAGACGATGCTCTGCCAGTCGGAATGCCCGAACGGCGTGTAGTTGATCATGATGTCTTCCTCGGCCACCCCGTTATCCATGAGGTACTGCTCGAGGATCTTGTTGGTGGTGCGGGGATAGACATAGTCGGTCCCCAGCAGCGCGAAGCGCTCCACGTCAAGCTCATCCATCAGGTAATCAACCGCGGGAATGGCCTGCTGGTTGGGCGATGCGCCCAGATAGAAGACGTTCTCGGAGGATTCCTCGCCCTCATACTGCACCGGATAGAAGAGCAACCCATTGAGCTCTTCGAACACCGGCAGGACGGACTTTCGCGAAACCGATGTCCAGGTGCCGAAAACCACATCAACCTCATCGTCCGCCAGCAGCTGCCTTGCCTGCTCGGCGAATCGCGGCCAGTCCGAGGCCGGGTCCACGACCACCGGTTCAATTTCGCGTCCAAGCAGGCCGCCGTTCTCGTTCTGCTGCTCGATGAGCATCTCGACGGTTTCCTTGAGGGCCGTCTCACTGATCGCCATCGTGCCGGAGAGTGAATGCAGGATGCCGACCTTGATCGGATCCTCCTCCTGGGCCAGTGCGCTGTTGCCTCCCAGCCCAAGCGCCAGAACGCCAGCGGCAAGCGTACTTGCCACGCCGTTATGCAGTCGCTTCTTTGCGTACATGCGTGAACTCCTTTGAAGTGAATCATCAGGCCGACCATCGGCCTGTTCACTGGATAGCAATTAACGTGCCAGCTGTTCGGGGCACCGCCCGGCAGGCGTCAACCGGTGTCGCATGCGCCACACTGGTGCGGCCGCGACCGGCGATTCCCGCTCGTAGTGCAGGCTAGGCCACCGAGCGGGCCAGCATGCCCTCCCGCAGTATGAATTCGATGATGCCCTCAACGCCCTCTCCGGCGGCGATGCTCGCAAGCTGGAACGGGGCCTCGCCGCGCATCATGCGGCTGTCACGGGCCATCACGTCGAGCGACGCCCCCACCTGCGGCGCGAGGTCGGTCTTATTGATGACCAGCAGGTCAGAGCGTGTGATACCGGGGCCGCCCTTGCGCGGGATCTTGTCGCCGGCCGATACATCGATGACGTACAGGGTCAGATCGGAGAGTTCCGGCGAGAACGTGGCCGAGAGGTTGTCGCCACCACTTTCAATGAACACCACATCGAGATCACCAAAGCGCGCCTGCAGATCGGCGACCGCGGTGAGGTTCATTGACGCATCCTCGCGGATGGCGGTATGCGGACACCCACCCGTTTCAACGCCGACGATGCGCCCGCTGGGCAATGCCTCGTGGCGCGAGAGAAACTCGGCATCCTCGCGGGTGTAGATATCATTGGTGACCACGGCAAGCGACAGGCGCTCGCGAAGCGCCCGGCACAGCGCCAGCGTAAGGGCGGTCTTGCCGGATCCGACCGGTCCACCGATACCGACGCGCAGCGGAGTGGGATTATCTGTCATGACGGGTCATCCTCCGGAATTATGATCGTTCAGCTGCGGAACAGCCGTGAGTACTGGACCTCGTGCCAGCCGCTGGCCAGGCTGACGCCTGGGGTGGTGGCACCAATGGATTCATCATCGAGGGCAGCGGCGTTGTCGACGGCCCCGGGGATGGCGTCCGCGATACGAAGCAGCGCACGCTGACCGGCGCTCTGCCCCAGGGGGACGAGCTTGACCGCCGCCGCCACCTGATTCTCGGACCAGGCCCAGGCATAGCCGAGAGCCGCCTGATCCATGCCGATGGACCAGCGCGCGGTGGCCAGTGCGAAGGCGGTGGCCCAGGTGACATTGCGGTCACGGTCGAAAGTGAGCGCCTCGCTGATCCCGAACTCGCCGAGCAGCCGCATCAGTGCCCGGCCGATGTGAATATCCTCGGCGCGCAGCTCAGCGGTTTCCCGGGCCGCGAGCAGACGAGCGGTCCAGACCTCGACCGCCGGGCGGTCGTCGCGCTGCCAGGCGGCCTGCAGACGCGCCAGTACGGGCAGATCAAGCGCCCCGATCCCGCTCTGCAACTGGCCGCCAACCCAATCAACCAGCGACGGCTCATCGCCGACCCAGCCCTGCTCAATGGCGGTTTCCAGGCCCGCCGAATAAGCGTAGGCGCCCACCGGCAGTGTCGGGCTCAGCAGCTGCCAAAGCCGCAGCGTTCGGGCATCAACGCCCTCAACCATGATGGTGACCACCGCCGGCGTAGGCCCCGGACTCGGGTTGGAAAGGGGCGGTTTCATGAGTGGGCTCAGCGCCGAGCCCGCGCACCATTTCATTGAGCACATGGTCATGGCGGTAGCGCAGGTAGCCCTTGGCCACTTCCAATGGCGTATGCCGATTACCCAGGTGATAGGCGGCCCGCAGCAGCACCAGCGGGTCGTCCGAGCGCACCGTGCTGACCGGCTCGGGCGCGGCCTCGACGCGGTAGATCCGGCCGGTGTCGTCAGCCAGTCCATCACCCGCGCGCAGGGCCGCCCCCCCGCGCTCAAGGATCACGCCGATGACCTCGCCATTATCCAGCGTGGCCCGAAACCGCGAGCGCTCACGTTGCTCGATGGTCAGGACCAGCGTGCCGACCACATCCTGATCCGCCGCGAGGGCCCCGAGCCGTTGTGTCAGTGTCTCCATGACAGCCCCTCAGAAAAGGAAATAGCGCTGTGCAAGCGGTAGCTCCACCGCCGCTTCGCAGGTCAGCAGCTCGCCATCGGCGCGGACCTCGTAGGTCTGCGGGTCGACACTGACCTCGGGCTGCCAGTCATTGAGCTTCATATCGGCCTTCCCCACGTCGCGGCAGTCCTTGACCGCCACCAGGCGCTTGTCGAGGTCCAGTCGCCCGCCGATGCCCGCTTCGATCGCGGCCTGGGAACAGAAAGTCACCGCGGTCTCGGCCACCGCCGCACCATGGGCGCCGAACATGCCCCGGTAATGCACCGGCTGCGGCGTGGGGATCGACCCGTTGGGATCCCCCATCGGCGCGGCGGCGATCATGCCGCCCTTGACGATCGTGCCCGGCTTGGCGCCGAAGAAAGCGGGCTTCCAGAGCACCAGATCAGCCAGCTTGCCCACCTCCAGCGATCCCACCTCGTGGGCGATACCGTGTGCGATCGCCGGATTGATGGTGTATTTGGCGACGTAGCGCCGGGCCCGCAGGTTGTCATGCCGATCGTTGTCCTCAGCGAGTGGCCCGAACTGCACCTTCATCTTGTGGGCGGTCTGCCAGGTGCGGGTGATCACCTCGCCGACCCGACCCATGGCCTGCGAGTCGGACGCGATCATCGAGAACGCACCGCGGTCGTGGAAGATGTCCTCGGCGGCGATAGTCTCGCGCCGGATCCGCGATTCCGCAAAGGCGACATCCTCGGGGATGGCCGGGTCGAGATGGTGGCAGACCATGAGCATGTCCAGATGCTCATCGATGGTGTTGCGGGTGTACGGGCGCGTCGGATTAGTGGACGACGGCAGAACGTTGGACTGCCCGCAGGCGCGGATGATGTCGGGGGCGTGGCCGCCGCCCGCGCCTTCCGTATGATAGGTGTGAATGGTCCGTCCTTTGAAAGCCGCAAGGGTGTCCTCGACGAACCCGGACTCGTTCAGGGTATCGGTATGAATGGCCACCTGGACGTCGTACTGCTCCGCGATGTCGAGCGCGTTATCGATCGCCGCCGGCGTCGTCCCCCAGTCCTCATGCAGCTTGAGCCCCATCGCCCCGGCCTGCATCTGCTCATGCAACGCCTCGGGCAGGCTCGCGTTGCCCTTGCCCATGAAACCGAGATTCATCGGGAAGGCCTCGGCGGCCTGCAGCATCCGGTGGATATTCCACGCGCCCGGCGTGCAGGTGGTGGCATTGGTACCAGTCGCCGGACCGGTGCCGCCGCCCAGCATGGTGGTCACGCCCGACATCAGCGCCTCTTCAATCTGCTGTGGGCAGACGAAGTGGATATGCGCATCAATGCCCCCGGCCGTCACGATGCTGCCCTCGGCGGCGAGCACCTCAGTGCCGGGGCCGATCACGATGTCGACGTGGGGCTGGGTATCGGGGTTGCCGGCCTTGCCGATGCCCGCAATCCGGCCGTCACGGACCCCGATGTCAGCTTTATAGACACCGGTGTAGTCAATGATCAGGGCGTTGGTGATGATCAGATCGACGGCGGTTTCATTATCACGTTGACTCTGGCCCATGCCGTCGCGGATGACCTTACCGCCCCCGAACTTCACTTCATCGCCGTAGCAGGTCAGATCCCGCTCGACTTCGACGAACAGATCGGTATCCCCCAGCCGGACGCGATCGCCGGTGGTCGGGCCATACATCTCGGCATAGGCCGATCGCTCAATCGAGGTCATTCCAACTCCCCCATGACTGCGGCGCGAAAGCCATAGATCGCGCGATCACCGGCGTAGGCCACCAGCTCGACCTCGCGGGACTGCCCCGGCTCAAACCGCACGGCGGTGCCGGCCGGGATGTTGAGCCGGTGGCCGAGCGCGGCGTCGCGATCAAACTCCAGCGCCGGATTGACTTCGTGGAAATGGTAGTGGGATCCGACCTGAATCGGCCGGTCACCGGCGTTCGCCACTCGGACGGTCAGGGTCTCCCGCCCCGCGTTGAGCGCGATCTCGCCGGCCGCCGTGATCACCTCGCCGGGAATCATGATGACACCGCGTGGCCGTCATCGGCCGCTTCAGCAATGGGGTCGTGAATCGTCACCAGCTTGGTCCCGTCGGGGAAAGTCGCCTCGACCTGGACCTCGCTGAGCATTTCCGGGATGCCGGGCATGACCTGCTCGCGGCTCAGCAGCTGCGTCCCCTCGCTCATCAGTTCGGCCACGCTGCGGCCATCGCGCGCGCCCTCGACGATGGCGTTGGCGATGTAGGCCATCGATTCCGGGTAGTTCAGTCGAACCCCCCGATGCAGGCGCCGCTCGGCGACCATCGCGGCGGTGGCGAGCATCAGCTTGTCCTTTTCTCTCGGCGTGAGTTGCATGCGTCCTCCTCAGGTATTCCAGATTCGGGGCCGACACATCGGCCGCCCCATCAACAAGGGGCGCAACGCCGCCCAGAGGCGCTCGCGCAGGGCATATCCCTCAAGCGCGCCCGCCCCCCGCCAGCGTACGACCAGCAGATCCTCCAGTCGGGTCGCCGAGGCCTCGCCCGGCATTGCGGCCAACACCCCACGCGCCGCCGTCAGTGCATCGGCATCCGCCGGGCCGGCCACCAGGGTGGCGAAGGCCGGCTGGCCGTTAAGGCCCCAAGGCGCGTCCACCGCGCGGCGACCGCCCTCGATACGGGCATGTTCCAGCAGCACCGGCCGTCCCTCGCGCCAGACCTCGAGACGCTGGCGGAGCGATCCCGACTCGAACGGCAGCCCGCCGGCCGGACGGCCCAGGCAGTTCAGCTCCCAGGCAAAGCAGCGGCTGTCAGCACCCAGATCAATACGGGTCAATGCCTCGACGATCGCCCCCGAGAACACGATCTGCTCCTGGGGCAGCCACTCCAGTGTCGCCCCGGGGGCGACGCGCAGGTTCTGGCGCAGCGTCGCCGTGCGGCCCAGACTGCGGTAGAACTTGGTGGCACCGGGCGTCGTCAACAGGGCCCATGCCCCCTCCCGGACATCGGCGTCGAGGCTGATCCGATCACCCCCCACCACACCACCGGGGGGATGCAGGACATAGCTATGGCAGGGGGCGCCCTCAGGGTGAAAGCTTCGCTGCACCCGCAACGGCCCTTCATGGCGCCGCCGCGCCAGCACGGTGCGGGCGGGGGTGGGCACGAAGGCGAGATCGAGCCGCGCCCGCCATCCTGGATCGGGGGCTGCCGGTGCCACCGCCGCCATTTAAACGGCGCCTGCGATCAGCCCGGTGCCAATCAAAGCGAACGCCGCCGCGGTACCGGCCAGCGACAACGCCGCCGGCGCACGACGGGCGTGCCGGAACCGGGCACTGCCCACCACTGCAACGATGGCCAGCAGCAACGCGCCCACTCCGAGCATGGCCGGGGACATGCCCAGCACGTGGCCGGTGTCGGCGATGTGCCAGTGGAAGAACATCAGGCCGTGGCCGGTCTGCTCAGCGCTGTGGGCCCACGTCGCCGAGCTGGCGAGCAGCCCGGCAAGGAAGACGACGAGTGGATTCCGATGCATGCTTGACTCCCTGATCGTGGTGATTGAGTAACGCCTCGCAATATGCAATTCGCTTGCCAAGCATCAGATCGGGGCAGAAACTCGCACAGCAATCACCACCGGTGCAGTTTTTTGCACCAAACCGGCTCATTTGGCACCAAATTGATGCAAATCGACTGACTCAAGGAGCGGCCTGCCCCACGATCCATCTGTTGACTACCGGCTGCACCATGACGACGTCCTCAATCGCCCGTCGCAAGCACGCCAGCACCAGCCATGCGGCCGGGAACGATCGTCCTGCATCAACCCGAAGAGTTGACCGGACAACCGGGTGAGATCGCGCTGAACGGTCCGCTCAGTGGTCGGATAACCCTGATCCTTCAGGTAAGCCAGCAGCTCACGGACAGTAATCTTTCTCGGATGCCGCGGAATACGCCGCAACATAACCCAGTGACGCAACAGCGTGTCGGTCATTCCTTTGCCTCCTCGAGCGCTGGCAGGTTAAATAACAGCGATACCAAATCTCGGTTCACGTAATAGTTCTGTCGGCCAAGCCGATGCTTCTCGAGGATGCCGTCCGAGGCCAACGCATCCAGATACCGAGTGGCTGTTGCCCGCGACACCCCTAAATCCTGCTCGAGAAACGCGACCTTCGTGTAGGGATGTCGAAAGATGTTGTTGATCAAATCCTGGCTATAGAAGCGATGCCGCTGTCGAATAATGTGCTTATGTGAATGCAGCAAGTCCCCAGTCGCCTCCACCAGTCGGGTTGTATGGCTCGCCGTTACTGCGACGCCCTCTAGCAGGTAAACCAGCCAACGTTCCCAGTCACCCGTGTTACTCACATGCTGCAACTCCGTGTAGTACCGCACCTTGGTTTGGTTGATATAACGGCTAAGGTAGAGGATTGGAGAGTCCAGCAACCCTTCACGAACCAGTGCCAGAACATTAACGATGCGTCCGGTCCGGCCATTACCATCGTAAAACGGGTGAATGCGCTCGAACTGATGGTGGGCGACCGCCATCCGGATCAACGGATCGGAAGGTGCCTCATCATGGAGATAGCTCTCAAGCTGAGACATCAGCTCAGGAACCCGCTCTGGCGATGGTGGCTGATAAACCACCTCGCCGGTCTGCTCGTTCCTAAGCACAGTGCCCGGTGTTCTTCGAAAGCCCGCGGTGTTCCCCTCGAGGACAGCCTGAATGTCGATGATCGTGTTGACGGTTAACAGGCCTGTCCGGCGTACCGCCTGCAGACCGACCAGCAAGCCATCGACATAACGCGCCACCTCCTTGGTCGCTGGGTCCGCTTGTGACGGCTGGACTTGCTGGCGATAGAGCGCATCCTGAGTCGTAATAATGTTCTCAATCGCGGAGCTGCTCTGCGCCTCCTGAAGAGAGAGCGTTGAGACAAGCAGACCTTCGTTGGGAATCGTCTTGGCCACCCCTTTCAACTCTGCGAGGCTTCGATGGGCCGCCACAAGCGCGCGCATGACCGGCAATGTCTCGAGTGACTGTCGGGGCGGAAAGTATTCATCGATCGCTAAAGCCATCACCCGCTCCCTTAGTCTGCAAAAACTGCTCAAAAAACGGATTATTTGATCAGGATAAGGCTTAACTTCTCACAAACCGTTGAAATTGAACAGCCCAGCCTGGGCGGTAGGATCAAAACCTACTCAGGGGCTGCTCAGCGGGGGCAACTGTAATTCGATCGCCTCGCGCATGCTCTCATGCGCCTCAGTAAGCTTGAGTGCCTCGCCGAGCGACTCGGCAGGCTCGTCGACGGTAAAGCCCGGATCATCGGTGGCAATCTCAAAGAGCATCCCACCGGGTTCCCGGAAATACACCGAGCGGAAATAGAACCGGTCCACCTCGCCCGAGCACGGCATCCGCGTGGCCTGCACGCGCTCGACCATCTCGAGCAGCGCCGGGCGATCCGGCACCCGAAAGGCCACATGATGGACCGTGCCGTATCCCGGCTGCCCTGGCGCAACGTCATGAAGCAGGTGGAGTTGATCGCCCGGGCCACCGTCCGCGCTGTGAAAGACGCGTCCCTCGTCGTCAGCTTGTGCCTCGGTATACCCAAGCAGCTCGGTGAGCACGCGGGCCGTCGCCTCCGGGCGATGACTCGAGAGCGTCATCCCAGCGAAGCCCCGAATGGCCATGCCCGGCTCGATGCCCGCCTCTGATTGGCCCATCAGCGCCAGCGGCAGGCCATCCGGGTCGCGAAACCGCACCATTGGCGCGCCGGTTGCGGCCGATGCCTGCTCCACAGCGACCCCGGCCGACGCCAGTCGCGCACGCCAGTCATCCAGCGCCGCCACCGGCACCGCAAACCGCGTCTCAAGCGGCTGGCCACGCCCGGGCTGCCCCGCGGGCACACCGGGGAAGGGGAAAAACGTCATCGCCGTGCCCGGGCGGCCTAGGGCATCCCCGTAATACAGGTGATAGGTAAACGGATCGTCCTGATTGACGGTCTTTTTCACCAGACGCAGTCCGAGCACGCCGGCATAGAAATCAAGATTGCGCTGTGGATCGGCAGCAACCGCAGTGATGTGGTGAAGGCCGTTGACTGGGTTCATTCGGCCAGCCTAACAAACTGGCGCCAAATGGCGCCCAAGCTCACTGCGCCTCGGCAATCAATTCGGCGTCGTCGTTCGCCGGCTTATTCACCCGCGTATCCACGGGCCAGGCCGTGAGCGCACTGGGGTCTAGGGCGCGAGTCACCGCCCTCACCTCATCGCGCGTTTTACGAGCGGGGTCCAGCCAATGCCGCAGGCAGGCCTGATCCAGCACCACCGGCATACGCGGGTGGATATGCCGAATTGAGGGCGCGGCGGGCTGGGTGATGATGGCAAAGGACCCTCCGCTATCCTCCCGCGGCGGGTCATAGAGACCGGCGAAGAACAGCAGCGGGGCCGCGGTGGTTACGTAATACGGTGTCTTCGCGCCCTCCGCCTTTTGCCACTCGTACCACCCCGAAGCGGGCACCACGCAGCGATACCGGGCAAACGCATCCCGGAAAAACGGTGACACCGCCGCCTTTTCGGCCCGGGCGTTGATGGGCTGTGGTGCGTCATCCCCCGCCCAGACTGGCCGATATCCCCACGCCAGCTGATCCAACGCCACATCGCCCTCGCCGTCCGCATGCGCGACCCACTGCCGAGTACCGGGTGGGATATTAAAGGACGGCGTCACATCGGGCGCCTCGGATGTGCCGAGGGCTTGGGCGATGTCCGCGCCCTTGGCGTTTAGAACGTAGCGGCCGCACATTGGTCTGACAGTCTGCACCGGTGAATATCTTGCGCTTATCTTATGACACCGCCCCTGCGCATTACACGGAGATGCGATGACCCGCACACTCACCGCCCTGCTGCTTACGCTCACCCTCGCGGCCTGTTCGCGGGTGGAGCTTGCCTATGAGAACGCCGACTGGCTCGGCGCCTGGCGGGTGGGGAGCTATCTTGAGCTGGATCGCGAACAACGCGGCCGGCTGCGTGAGGGCATGGCTGCCTACCAGGCCTTTCACCGGAATCACCGACTGCCCACGCTGAATGGGCAACTCGATACCGTGGAAGCCCTCATCGCAGACCCCGATCCTGCGCGAGCGGACGTCGAGCAGGTGTTTGTCGACAGTGAGCAGATCCTTCGGACCACGGTCAGCGACATGATTCCGCTAGCCGCGGAAATCCTGCGGGATCTGGATGCCGCCCAAATCGATGCCCTGGAGGGCACCCTCGCCGAGGGCCGGGAAGACTATCTCGATCGCATGGCCAACGGGCGCGAGGCGCAGGTCATCGAGCGCACCGAATCCTGGGTGGGCACGCTCACCGAGGCGCAGACGCAAACGCTCGAGGGCTGTGTGGCCGACATGCCGGATGTCGCCAACGAGTGGTCGGCCTGGCGTCAGCAAACCGAGGAGGACTTCCTCGCTCTGCTGCGCGACGACGCCCCTCAGGAGAAGGTCGAAGATTTCCTTCAGGCCTGGCTGCTTGAGGACGAGGCGCGCTCCCCCGCCCTACAGGATTATCGGGCCACCAGCCGAGCGCTCTGGGGGCGCTGCACCCATACCCTGATCACCAGCCTGACCCCAGATCAGCGCAACAGCGCCCGCGAGCGCCTTGCCGGGTACCGCGGCGATCTAGAGACGGTGGCCGCGCGGTAGACGAATAAACCAACACCCATGCACCCAGGTGCGGCGCTGAAAGTCTTTCGGAATGGACCACGCCGTGCGGTCTTCGATGCTGAACTGCTCGTGCAGCGCCGGGTCGAGCTTGAAGCCTTTGCGGTTGATCGAAAAAATCAGCAAGCCGTCCTCACTTAGGCACGCAGCCGCCGCCTGAATCAGCGCCACATGATCGCGCTGAATATCCAACTGACCGGCCATGCGCTTTGATCTGGAAAAACTCGGTGGGTCTAAAAAGATCAGGTCATACCGCTGATCACAGTGCTGCAGCCAGCCCATCACATCCGCTTGAACCAGCGCATGCACGGGGCTGTTGAGTTGATTGCGATTGAGGTTTTGCTGCAACCAGGCGAGATAAGTCTTTGATAAATCGACACTGGTGGTGCTGGCCGCGCCACCCAGCCCCGCATGCACCGTGGCGGCGCCCGTGTAGGCGTACAGGTTCAGAAAATGCTGATCTTTGGCCTGCTCACCAATCCACTGCCGGACCGGCCGATGATCCAGAAACAAGCCCGTGTCCAGGTGATCAGTAAGGTTGACGAGCAGGCGGCAGGGCCCTTCCTGCACCTCCAGATACTGGCCTTGTTCGGCCAGGCGCTGAACCTGCTGCCCGCCGCGCTGGCGCTGACGGACTTTATAAACGAGCTTTGACGTTGACGTGTCGAGTGCGCCAGGCAACACGCTCAACGCGGCGCGCAAGCGGGCCTGCGCCTTGCCGGTATCCACCGTGGCGGGGGCGGCATACTCCTGGACATGCAGCCATCGGCCGTCCTCGCTGTTGTACACATCCACGGCCAGGGCGTACTCCGGGATGTCCGCATCGTAGACCCGATAGGCATACACATCCTCACGCGCCAGCCATTTCTTCAATTGCCGCTGGTTTTTATGCAGGCGGTTGACCAGGTCCTGCGCGGGTGTCGCGTCCCCGCCTCCGGCTTGCAACTCAAAGCGCTCGAGGCGGCACTCAATGGGACCATTAAACACCTGCCAACTGCGCTCGGGTTTCAAGCCAAGCGCACAGCCCGAGCCGTTGAGCACCATCGCGCGCCAGCCCGCAAACCGCATCTTCAGGGTCTGGCCGAGGCTCAGGTACAACGGCACCAACTCATGCTGCTCGGCCAGGCGCTGGCCATAAGGTGGGTTGGTGATAACCAGACCGCTTGGCCGATCGGCCGGTCGTTGCAGTTGGCCTACCTCGGCGCACTCCACTTCTACCCCATCGGCCAAACCCGCTCGACGCAGGTGATCGCGGCTGGCAGCGACCGCCTCCTTATCCTGATCAAACCCGAGGATGGTCGGGAGGTTTTCGGCACCGCGCTCCTGGCGCTCCAGCGCTTCGTCGATCAGGGGTTTCCACAGGGCATCATCGTGGCCACGCCAGTGATGAAAACCAAAGCGTGTACGCAACAGACCCGGCGCGGTGTCGGTCGCCATCCACGCCGCCTCGATCAACAGCGTGCCCGAGCCACACATGGGATCAATCAACGCCCCGCCTTGGCCGGCCAGTGCAGGCCAGTCGCCCCGCAGCAGCATCGCGGCCGCCACGTTCTCTTTTAGCGGTGCGCCGCGGCCCTGGCGCCGATAGCCACGCTGATGCAGGCTCTCGCCCGATAAATCAATCGCCACCGTCACCGCCGCGTCCATCATGTGGGCGTTCACCCTCACATCGGGCTGATCGGTGTCCACGGTCGGGCGCGCGCCACTGGCATCCCGCAGCTGATCGACGATGGCATCCTTAACGCGCTGCTGGGCAAATCGGCTGTGGGCGATGCCCGCCCGCACGCCGGTGAAGTCCACCGCCAGCGTGTTCTCCACCCCCAGGTGTGCTGACCAGTCGATGCCCTGCACGCCGGTATACAAGGCCTGTTCGTCTGACGCCTCAAAGCGTGCGATGGGCAGGAGGATGCGGTTGGCGAGCCGTGACCACAAACATGCGCGGTAGGCACCCGCCAGCGATTCGGTGAAAGCGACCCCGCCGCGCTGCACCCGCGCGCTCACCAGGCCGAGTTCGCGCAACTCAGCGGCCAGCAGCTCTTCGAATCCGCGCGGGGCGGTGGCGAAAAAGTCAGTCATTGGGCGTGTGGCTCGGTTGCGCCGGGGCAAGCAGGTGCATGACCAGCCGCACTTCTACCTGCTGGGCATCGTCTTCGAAGATGATTAGATCGCTCATCGTGCAGCCTCTGGGCCGGTCTGAGATGCACCCTCTTCCGCGCTGCCAATCTCCTCAATGAGTTCCACTTTATGGACCTTATCCAGTTTTATGGTCTTACCCGCATGCCAGAGATCATAAGCATCCTGCATGGCCAGCCAACTCTGGGCGGTACGGCCGAGTGCCTTGGAGAGCCTTAACGCCATCTCCGGGCTAATGCCGCTTTGCTGTTTCAAGATCCGATTCAAGGTGGACGGGGACACGTCCAATCGCTCGGCCAGATAACGGCAGCTCAGTCCGTGAGGCTCCATGTACGTCGCCCGAATGAACTCGCCGGGATGTGGAGGGTTATGCATAGCCATCAGTGGTAACGGCGTAATCCTTTGTGCTTGGGTGACAGGATCATCATTCAAAGTGTCGCGTGTTGCGCAACGTTAACCAACTTAACACCAAGAGTGGAAAACACAAGGATTACCGCTGAATTTGAACCATTTCATCGTCTAAGATAAGGATGCAATCAAAGGAAGTATGCAACTCACCATCACCGATGCCAAAGAAAGACTGACTGATCTCGTCCGCAGGGCCGAGGCCGGCGAAGACATTGTGTTGACCCGGCACGGGCATGCCGTTGCGCGACTGGTTGCAATACGTCCTCGCACCTCGGTCAAGGACAGAGCCGCACAGATCGCCGCTATCCGCGCTCGGGCGGCGGAAAAAGTCCTCCCGGGGCCAAGCGCAAGCCGAAGCCAAGACTTCCTGTACGATAAAGGTGGGCAGCCGGAATGATCGTCCTGGTCACCTTCGTTCTGGTGGCGCTACTGCTCAACAAATCCGAAAGCGATGGGTTCGCAGGAGTTGGCGTGCTGGACGCCGCCAAAGCAGTGGCCGCCGCTGATGCCTACGCGAGATGGGGAAAAGGCGCCCATCCAGCGGGGCTTAACTTCGGTGATTGCTTCGCCTACGTCTCTGCCAAGGCCAACAATCTGCCGCTGCTCTTCATTGGCGACGATTTTGCCAGGACCGATGTGCTGTCAGTGCTTTGAAACGATCAACTACGCGTCATCATCCGAGGAACGATTCAGTAGTCGGTCCACGGACTCGTTATGGCGCCTGACGGTGTGGTCGCCCCAGATGATCGCCGCGAGCCAGCACAGGATTGGGCCAATGATCGTTCCCGCGCTCGCAATCGCGACCAGGATCAACACGATGGCCCCCGCCGCGCTCGAGTAGAACACCCCAAGCGGACCAAACAACAACGTCAGGATCGCGGAGGTGGTGCGGGATTTTTGGCGCAGGTTCATGGGGGCTCCGGGGGTTATGCGTATCCGAGAATGACCGAGTGCCTCTTCAAGAAACTTTCCTAAAGACCTCAAATCGCCGAGCTAACCGCTCCTGGTCCGGATAATCCCGTTTGCGGTGCGGCAGGTGTAGCAGTTGGCCATCACTCTGCTTAAGGGCCTCGAGAGTGGGACCATCGTTCTGCGCCATCAGAGCATCCGAAACATGCAAGCGATAATCCGGGTCGATACCAATCAAATGACCATCAAAGGCGGCATGGTGAACTTTGGAAAGCGGTAACCCGTTGACCACCTCTGGTTGTCCCAGACGCTCATGGCCATCTGCGATGATGTGTGCGGC
This sequence comes from Spiribacter salinus M19-40, assembly GCF_000319575.2. Taxonomy (NCBI): domain Bacteria; kingdom Pseudomonadati; phylum Pseudomonadota; class Gammaproteobacteria; order Chromatiales; family Ectothiorhodospiraceae; genus Spiribacter; species Spiribacter salinus. Next base: position 968,349 of record NC_021291.1, read on the forward strand.
ATCGAGCAGGCGCCCCTCTGGCAGGTTGGAAATCGCGCAGCGGCAGTCATAGGCTGAGAGCACCGCTTCGCGGAATTGCGATTGGTGCAGGCGCTGCTTGACCTGGCGAAGGATGTAACGCCGCTCGATCGCATCACTGGGTTGCGACGAGGTGACATTTGGCTCCTCGCCGAAAGTTACCGAAACGGACAGAGATTTCGGGTCCCAGTCCGCAATAAATGCGGGCATCACCGCCTGAAATCGTCCGGGCGCGACACCGAGGAAATAGATGAACGGGATACCGGATTCCCACGCCTCGCGTAGCCAAATGTTGTTCCGGGCGTCGGGATTTTCACCCATAAAGGCATAATCGACGCACTCGTCACCGGCGTAAATCTGGTCATGAACCTGCCGCCGGTCGTCATACCAGACCTTCGCGCCCTTTCGGGGAATCACGGTGCGGATCGACAGCAGATAGCGCATCTGCCGGGGCTTGAAAAAGGCCCTGCTGCGGATTGACCAGCGGGATGCGCTGCCCCTGGAACTGAAAGCCGTTCGCGATGATGCGGGAGCTCAGGACACCGTGCTGTGCCGTGAGCGCGGCGACATGGGCGAAGCCGGCGGCGCGGAAGTCTTCGTCTGCGGGGGCCATAACTATCCCCTCCTTCGTCACAATGCTTCGTAATACTGCCTGATTATGTCCGCCATCAACCGCCGCCGCTCTCGGAGGAGGTCTTCATAGTTTTCTGCGGTCACTTCACGGATGAACGCAGGGATCGCGTTCTCCGTTAGGTTCTCGGCAAGGTCCTCAGGGTCATTGATCTCTCCAAGGCGCAGCTCACCGGTTTGGACCTGCTCATCGACCCATTGCATGTATTCACAGGGTGGGTAGTCCTTGATGCCGATGTTAATCGGTGTCTCTGTGAGGACGAAGTTCGCGACCTGATTGTAATCGCCGGCTTTGGGGAAGCCGTTCTTGATGAGGTGATTCTTCGGGACTATGTGATGGATATCGCCATGGCCCTCGATCATGTGCGCGACCCCGATAGACTTGGACAGAAAACCGCGCCCACCGCTGTGAACACGCGCGGCAAGATAGGTCTGAAAGGCGGGACTGCGGCGACTTGGGGTCATCAGCAGTTGCGGCAAGGCGCCGGTCCAAAAGCCCTCACCCAGCTCAGACTGCTCGAGCATCGATAGGTACTGAGGCGCACCGTGCTCCTCAATGCGGCGCAGATCCGTCTCCCAGATCGACTCAAAGCTGCCCACCGCCCGGCCCGTCAGCAAACTCATCACGAACCAACGCTTGACCAGACGGGACCGCTCACCCTCGGTCATTGCCTCGTTCTGACGGGTGCGCAGATAGAGCGCGTAGGCGAAGTTCAGCGCATTTTTGGAGCCGATCATGCTGGCATCGATGAACCCCGCTGATTTGATCATCATCACAAACCGCTCGACGTGGGTCTGCCGGACCATCTCGTTTAGTGTTTCGCTAAGGCGGGCATAAGCTCCTGGAATGCGGGACTCATCGACTTTGCGAGTCTCTGGATCAAGGCCAGAGAGTTCACTCACGATCGCACCGGCCTTGCCCCGAGAGAAACCAACCAGTCCCGCCACGCGAATGATGTCCGTGTACTCAGGCTGGAAAAGTTCATCCGATTGGTTCTTCAACCAACTGATTTTCTTAAGATGATCGGTGACGGCGAACTCTTGGTCGTTCGCGGAGATATCTTCGAAGGCGTGCCCCGCCACCGCAAGATGGCAGAAGTAGTCGATGAGCTTGCGCAGGTTTCGCCCTTCCTCGCCGTAGGTGGCAATCTTGCTCATCACGAAATCGGCACTGGAGAGCGGTACGCCCTTGGCGTTGATGCGCACAAAGATCTCCGCCACCGTCTCGACATCGAGGTCATCGGCCAGTGAGATCACCCCCACCTGGGCGTGTTCGATGGCGGCGAGCTTGCCGATGGCGATCTCCACCGTGTCCTCATCCACGCCAGGGTTCTTTTCGAAATAGTGCCGCAGAAAGGTGAGCTGTCGAGTCCCGGAGAAGAACTCTGCAATATCATGAATCCACTGACTACTCCGGTCGATGGCGGGTGTTCGGGTTGCGAACACCTCAGTGACCGGATTAAACGATATGGCGATGCGCTTTCGCTGATAGTTCCGGCCCACCACCGGTTGACCGGCGATCGCGGCTCGAAGCGCCGTCACCCGTTGCTGCCCATCAATGAGAATCTGCTGGTGGGCAGCGACCTCCCCGCCCTTGAGCTTGGCCCCCACCGATTGCCAGGTGATGAGGTAGCCCACCGGGTAGCCGTGATACAGTGAATCCACCAGATCCCGGACTTGGGGTGTCTTCCATACGAACGGGCGCTGGAGCTCCGGGATCGCGATCTTATCGCTCCGCACATCAGCGAGGACCTGACTCACTGCGGTCTGTTTGACTTCGTACTTGGCCATCAATGGCCCTCCCAAGCCGCTCAGCTCGCCCAAAAACTGGGACGCTGAAGGGATGTCATCCGTTACACGGGCACTCGGGTCACCTTAACTGTGATGGCCAAGCCTGCAACCCAATACAACTGATTTCTCCCAGAGTGTCGCACGGCAACGCACCCAGCCCCCTCTCAGACCCGGGTTTTCGTGGACTAATCCGCGACAGCCTTCAAAAGCGCATCCCGGGCATCAGAAAAGAACTGAATATCCACCTTAGTCGCCATGTCATCTGACAAATCGAGTAGCTGCTTTCGGCAGGTCACGGGCATCAAGACCACGCTAGCTCCCTTCTCAACACCTATCTCCACCAAATTGACAGCGTCGTGAATTGGCTCAATCGAGCCACCCAGATTGAGTTCCCCGACGACAACAAGGCCGCCCTTAACGCTGCGTTTTAGCAGAGCGGTTGAGAGCGCGATTACTGATGCAACGCCGACCTTGGCGCCCGCTTTAGCAGCGTCGAAGCCCCGTATCTGCGCTGTAAACTCGTGTTGACGCGGATCCTTATCACCAACGAACTGGTGGGAGCGTGCGTAGAGGTTTTGCTCAGCGAAGCCCATGCTTTCTATAAATGAGGGCGGCACAGGCTTGTTCAAGATCTTAACGCCCGACCCCGGCCCCTCGTTGACCTCTATGCGGAACAGACCAGGATGTTCGTCCTCGGCACCTGGGCTGATCGCCCATACCTGACCGGGCTCCAGAGGGTCATCGCCGATGCCGCCTCCACTCTGCAACTCGGGCGTGGACACGAACTTTTCGACGCCGTCCGCGCCGAGTGTGTAGCTGAAGTGGGTATTCCGGAACTCGGCTGCACCGATGCGCTTCTGCTGTTCCTTTACCCGACGCCGAGCTTCGAGGGCAATGCGCACAGCCCATTCCAAGTCTTCGTCGGAAATCTCCCCACCGGTCGGATACAGCAACTTAAGCAAGCCGCCGACAGTCTTATTGACGGCATTCGTATCACGCCCAGACAAAGCTCCGCCGTAATGCACGCGATCCTGAATCGTCGCGAGCCGGCTTTGGGCGCGCAGTTGACTCCAGCACTCGGAGAGAAAGTCACTCACCAATCCGAAGTGATCAGTGAGTATTTCACTACTCACCTTGGGCACATCCCACCCTGGCAGAAAGGCGTGGATGCGATCCATGAAGGCTGTGTCGTCTTTCATCTCTGGCGGCATCGGTCCGAAGAGGTGACCAATGCGCTGTTGATGCTCGACATCCACTTCGAAGTTACCAACCAGGACGATGCTGCCATCAGCGCGGATGCTCTCCTTCCCGCGACTGAATTCCCCAGACTCCATGTAGCCCTTCATGATGTTCACACCATCTTTCTGGTCAAAGGAGATGCCGGAGACCTCGTCAAAGCAGACAACGTCGTATTGACAGACCAATCCACGCTGGCCATTGGCATTATTGACGAACATCTTGGCGACCGTGGCCTTGCCGCCAGAAATCAGGTGTGCGTAGGGCGAGACTTGCTGGAACAGGTGGCTCTTACCAGTACCTCGGGGGCCGAGCTCCACAAGGTTATAGTTGCGCTCCACGAAGGGAGCCATACGTAACATGAGCGCATCCTTTTCACGCTCGCTCAGTGCCTCGGGCTCGATACCGGTAGAGCGCAGCAGGAAATCCTTCCACTGAGCGGTACTGAACTGCTTACGGGCCTCGCCGAATTTTTCAAGGACCTCGCGGCTGGAGAGCTGGATCTCGCGCAGGTTGACTACGGCGAAGGGCCGGCCGTTTTGTTCCACGGCAATGGCAGCGTCATAGCTCAAAGTGATCTCAGCATAGAAGCCGCCAGTGAACATACGCTCGTGTGCATTCGCTAAATCAGCGGAAATCCGAGCATCCTTGATCCGCAGGCTTGGTAGGGATGCAATGTAGGTATCCGTCTTGGTGTCGAGTCGGGCGGTGATCATGTCGATCAGTTTGATCTCGCCCTGCTCACGCGCTCGAGATTTAAATAACTCCTCATCACCCGCCTTAACTGTTCGGGACTGCAACTGCCGCTGAACAATCTCCAGGCCCTCATTGATCTCATCCGGGTCCGCACTTGCGCAGTAGCGCCCCAAAAGGAACTCCACGACATAGGTCGGCACCGGGAACTGGCGACTAAAGGTCCGCACGAGGTCCTTGCGCACCAGATAGCCATCCAGTGCACCGACAGCCACGTTATCGATCGCATCAAGTTCTATGCTCATGAGTCCCCGCCTATCCGTACCTCGCGCTGCTGAATCAAATGGCCCGTACCATCCAAAAGCACCAGAATCGCTGCCTTGCCCTGCAAGCCTTCGTCTTCGACTACCAGCGAGCAGGTACCGTTATCCTTGAGAACGCGCGGCGCCGTGACGATACTGCTCTCCGGATCACCAGCACGCTCACGCAGATCCGCTGTCGCCTCGACGCCCTCCTGCTCCAGCGCCACGTTGCAACGTAGCCCGCGCCACGTAACGTCAGCGATTTCCATGTGTGCAGTCGCACCGGCCGCAGTCCCCTTCACGACCAAATGGAGCGTGAGGCATTCCTGCAGACTCAAGCCGCCGTGGGCGTAATCCTCACCGTGTTTATAGCAACTGATGCCGTCCGCCAGGGCAAACTCCTGATGGGGATTCCAGTACCAAGGGAAAAGCCGCTCCTGCGTTCGGGCGCCCTCCTTCATGGCCGCGCAACGCCCCCACTTTGATTCCGCCAACGCGCGGGGCAATTCTATCTTCGGCAGCCCACCGGGCAGCAGCAACCAACCGTGATCGGTGACCACGCGCACTTCCTCCCAGCCCGCCGCGAGCAACTCTTCCACTCGAACCTGCACCTCACTCAGGAGGGTGTCGAGGTGCTGAGCCAACTTCCAGCCACGAGAATGACCTTCATGATCGATGTCGCCAAACTCGCACCATGCCTGTCCCTCGCCCCGGCCGAGCTCGTCACCACGCAGGCATTGCCAACCTGCATCCTTCAGCAATTTCTTGAGCTGATACCCACTCAGTGCTGTTCCTGTCGCCGCAACGCTCGGTTCGAAATCCGTACTGCCTGCTTCTCCCGCGATCTTGTCTGCGACCGGCGTGACCGCGGCCTTGCCGGTCGCTGTCACGCTAGGCAATGCAGCCCATGTCGGTACCTCTTCAATGGTCAGCCCGATTCCTTCCAGGCGCGCGGCGAGACGCTTACCTGTATCGAAACGCAGCCCATCTACGAACAACACGCATTGGTCGTGACGAATGTAGTGAGGCGGGCTCTCACTGCGAACGCCACCGGGGGGTGGCGACTGTTGAGCGGCGATTGTCTGCAGGTGGCGTGCCGAATCTTCGCACCATGGCAGATACATCGCCCGAATTGCGGCCGTGACAGCATCTAGGTCCTGTTGCGCGCGCAGGTAAGCCAGTGCTGCCAAAACAGCATCATCCGCTTTCCAGCCGAATGTGGTGTAGGCGGCCTTAATCTCCGCAATGCCGCCAGCCGCAAGCGAATTACTCGTCACCTCTGCTAGAGTACTCAGCGGTTTCAGTGCGCAAGCCAGCGGCGATTCCCCAAGTTCCGCCCAAACAAGCTCACGCCGAGCGGCATGTTCCTTGTTGAGCTTATGGATCCGCTCCCTCGCCTGATGGGCTGGCGTATCAGCCAGCGCAGTTAGCTGATGGCGCAATGTGCTCTCTCGGCTATCGTTCCACTGTGGCCAGCCGCCAACGTCCACGGCATCAGAAAACAGACCGAAATCCGGCGCCTTGCTGCGCCGAATCTGCGCTGGGATGTGCGGGTATCGGTGCGCAGACTCACTGTAGCGCTGCCACACGAGTGCCCACGGCCCATTGCGATCCGCCAGCTTAGCAGCCCCGGCAATCGGTCCGTCGTTCGGATCAAACGCGAATTGGGCTCGACAGACTTCACGAAAGGCCGCCCATTGCTGTTTGTCGCGCTCTCCGCTGAAAACCTCAGCGTCGTTCAACCACTGCAGCAAATCTCGCGTTGGATCGCCCCCTGCCAGCAGGGTATTAAAGTAGGTGGCGTCCAACCGCTTACCACGCAGTAACGCCACGTCCTCATCGACCAAACTATCTAGCGCTAGGAGCATCGCCCGCTTGGTATCATCGTCCCGCGGCACATCTAGACCTAGGCCACCCTGGTCGGACTTCAAAAATGCCGTCACGGTCCAATCCTTACCGTTGACCTGTGACCAAGTCACACCGCGATATTGCAGTTCTGCCAGTGGCTTCAGGAACTGCGGGCAGCTCTCCACCGCGCGAAGATCCTGGCGCCCTACGCCCGGCAAATAGAGCACGGGCGTCGCATCCGATGACAGGTAGACCTCGTCGAGCACTCGGGCGATCGCACAGCGCAGCCAAATCGCCGGGCCACTCCGTCTTTCAGGATCGTAACCCCCCAACACCAAAAGCTCAGGCATGTCGCCCTGCAATTGCGGAATGACGCTCTGCCACTGCTGATCGCGATCAGTCCACAAAATGCAATGCGGCGCGCTCTCGGTGTCGGTGTTATGCCGTGCCGCGCGTCGCACGGCAGCAATGAGCGCTTGCGCCACAGTCAGTGGCTGCTCAATCGGCGGCTGAATGCTCATTCGTGGACTCCGAAGACACAGGCCGACAGAGGATGGATTTGAACACCCCTCTCATCGACAGTGCCGTTGAGCTGTGCAGGAAATATGCCTTGATAATCCACTATGGCCCCAACTCAGCCGCCATGACCGCGTGCTTCAAGCTTTTCGACCAGGCTGAGGTGGTGATCGTTGATCCGCTCGCCACCGAAGACGTGATACCAGGGCGCGGACTCGACATCCTTGCCACGATCCTTGGCCCATTTGATGTTGGGCTTGTCGTGCAGCACCCCCGCCCCACTCTTCTTGATATCCGGCACGGTCATAAAGGGGCGGATGTTCAGGCGCACACCATCGTTGAGGTCTGGGTTCCAGCCGATGGGCTGCTCGGCAAGCGGTTTCCAGCGTACGAAGATGTCGTACGGGGTCTCTCCTCCCAGAATCAGCTCCAGGCGCTGTTTCAGAGTCTCGGCGGCCGCGAGCTTTTCACGGGCGCCATCGACGCCATTGTCGATGTCCCGCTTCTGGCGGCTAATCCAGTCGCCGAGGTAGGTATAGACCAGCGTCTCCAGGTTCTTGTGGTCCAGCTTGTGATAGTTCACCAATGCTGAAAACCCGTCGCGCAGGCCGTCCCAGACGTGCCAGATGAAGGGGCGGTGCTGGAACAGCTTGCAGTGCTGCGCGAAGAACTTGTCGCGCAGCCAGCTTTCGAGCGTTTTGCCGGCGTGGCCGGAGCTACTCAGCAGCTTGGCCTGCACCTCGTTGGACCATTGCTCACCATAGGCAACGGCTAGCAGACTCAACAGCCGATCGGCGGCAGCGGCCTCGCCACGGACTGGCGGGATACAGACGATTCCGTCGTCGTCGGCATGGGGCAGCAGGGCCTCGCAGTGATCTACCCACTCGCGCTGCTCGGCGGCCAGTTCCATTTCAGAATCCAGCTCCGCAGGCCAGCGGTACCCGAGCAGACGAGCAACCGCCACCTGCAGCACCGTCTCGTCCGTGCGCAGCGGGCCATGGGCCGTCCATCTGCTGTCCTCGTCCCAGATTACCGAGCCGCAGGGGTCGCCGTGGAAGATCCACTGGGTGGGGTCGTTGGTATAAGGCTGCGGGAGGCCGTGCGGATACAGCCTTGCCCCCTCGGACCTCCAATGCGAAATGTCAAATTCGAGCTTCTCAAAATAACCATTGTCGATGCTCAATGATTGGTTCGAGGCTCGCGCCACCTCTCGAAAGTGACTTGACATACCGAAAGCAACAATTGCTAATAAGTCGCCGTCATGCTTAGGGATGAGCACTGGCACAAGACTGTGAAAATAATCTCCGGAATACAGCGCTGGAGAAAGCGACGCCACACGGTCAATCGCCACACCGCGCTTTTCCCATGCGTCGCGCCCTCGGAGCGCGCCAAAGCGAAGCTCTCCACTGCAGACTCTTGAATCAAAGATAGCCTCGCGCCCCGCGAACACACCCTTCAGTTGGCTTGGGCCTTGCAATCGCTTCCAGCAGCTCCCTCGTCCGGGCTCCCAAAAAAACCGTTTCAAGCGCGGATCATCACCGGTAGTGAGGCCTTGAAAACAATCTGCGTAATCGCATACTAGGCCAACGCCCGACGATTCTTCAGTCTTGATTGCGGCATCCGGATTCCCCAACTGCCCCGCTTGGTCCACGCTCTTGACCTCGGAACTAAGCAAAGCCGCAGCCTTATCAACAGCCGTCTTGGGCTCGGAGACATCCAGACCGCGCAGCCGATGGGTGTCGCCATGGGTATCGAAAAGCGCTCCGTGTGCCCGGCTGGCTTGGCCACGGGTCAGGGTGATTAACTGCACATTGAAGTCCCACATAGGAGTTTGAAACCCCTTTGGGCCCAAGCGCGCAATCAGGTTCCAGGTTTCCTGCTTCAGAAGCTTCTCACGGAACTTCTTATAGCTGCTGAGGAACAGCCAGTTCTGCGGCAGCACGACGCTGCTGCTGCCACCCTCAGCGCATAGCTCCAGGCAGCGATCGAGAAATACGGTGGCCAAGTCATTCTTGGCGGCCGGATAGTGCTTCTCGCAAAAATCGCGCAGGCGCTCGCTCTGCTTGCCACGCGTCAAGTACGGCACGTTAGTGACCACCCAGTGGTACTGCCCAGCCAGCAGCGTAGCGGCCTTGGCCAGGCCTTGGGCCACCACGGCGACCTCGTGCTGCTGGTCCGTGCTTTCCTGCTGCAGGGCCTCGTCCAGCACGGTGGACAGCTCGTCCCATTGCACGACCTTGGCGGCCTCGGTCTTAGCCGGATTCAGCAGACTGCCCAGCACCGGAGCGTCCCGGAAAGCGTCGTGCATCCAATCAAGGGCAATGGTGAGATTCTTGCGGCCTAGTCCGAGCTGTTTCCATTCCTCCTTAGCCACGCTCACGGACAGGCCGGAACAGGCCACCTGAATTTCCGGCAGCTTGCGGTAACCGCCCGCGCCCGGATAGCGCCATGCCGTCAGTGCAAGGGCAAAAGCGGCCAGCTCCACACAACGCTGATCGATCTCCAGGCCATGCAGGTTGTCGCGCAGCACGGCGTTCACTGCCTGGCGGGCGTCCAGACCTTCCATCTCCATACGCATGGGCACCAGCATCAGCAGCAGGGACACCAGGAAATGGCCGGAGCCGCAGCAGGGGTCCAGCGTCCTCAGGTCGCCGAGATCCTCTGGCCAGCCGGGGAAGCTACCGGCGGCAGGGTACCAGCACGTATCACCCTGCTCGTCGGTTTCCTTCACAAAGCGCAGATACTCCAACGGCACGCCGGGGATTGCGGCCTTACGGCGCAGGGTTTCCTCATCCGGTGCGGTGCGCAGATCCTCGTCACTGAGCCGTCGCGCCGCCCACCAAGCCCCCAGGGCGTTATCCAGCAAGAAGCTGACCATGTAGGGCTCGGTGAAGAGCTGTGTCACGGCGGGCAGCTCGCGCGCACCAATCTTCACCTCGGACTTGTTGATCCGTTCCTTATTGTTGGTCTGCCAGAACTGGTAGACCCAGCCGAGCGCATCGGAGGCGGTGAAAACCTCTTTGGGCAAGTCTGCCAGCAGGCGTTCCAGCGGGCGCTGGAAGTTTGTGGGCAGCTTCAGCTCGAAGACCGGCGAGTCCACGCGGAAGATTTGGGGCAACATCTTTGCCGCGTAGCGTGCGGCCAGCTCCCAGCCGTTAGTGCCCCCCTCATCGGCGGCGAGGTCTTCGCAGTCCTGAAGCGTCACTGGCACCGGCCCGTCCGGATCCGGGTACATGAGCAATGCGTTCTCGGCTAAGAATCGCGCAAACAGCATGCGGTGCCAGTGCTCGTAGGCGACCTCTTCTACAAGGCGGTCTATGCCTTGGGCTTTGCCACCATTGAGAGGATCACCAAGCTGACGTCCGTGCAGGCGCAGCCGCCGACGCAGCTCGCGCTGGGCTGCACTTTGCTCCGGGAAAGGACTCGCTTCTTCCACACCTAGCTCTTCGAGCGCGGCCCGGGCGGCCCTCTCTGCCAGCTCACGGGCCTCGACGACGATGTTTTCGAGCTGGTTGCGCAGGCGTTTGTCGAGAGGTTGCATCATTACGGATTCTTTTTGTGTTGATCAGCCATTCAGAAACATCTCCGCGGTAGCAATGCGTGACGTGCTGCGATTATCCGTGGTGACCTATCGCGGCATCACCGGACCTTTGCTCAGTCCCGCCTTGAGCTGCTTCTTGGCCTGCTCCGCCCATTCATCGACATCGGCTTCGGACTGCAGCGTAGGACGGGACAAGTCAATGAACTGGACCTTCGGCTCGCAAAGCTGCGCAGCCTCTTCCAAGACCTGATTGAAGCGACTTGGCATTGCGGCCACACGATCGGCCAGAGTCGTCAAACCCGTCCGATTCAAGGTGGCCAACACATCATTCGTGGTCTGTACCTTGATGTCCGGCGCATCACCGGTGGTTAGTCGCTGGGCAGCGCGCAAGGTGTTGCGCTGCTCCGGCTCCAAGGCCTGCCAGTTGGCATCCAGCTCAAGGCGCTCCATGCCGGTTTCATGCTCGGCGTTGTATCTGGCATCGAGCCTATTTAGTTCCTCACGCAGCGCTTGGGCCAGGTTATTGGCCAACTCGGTACAGGGCTCCGGTTCAGCCAGGAGCTTGCGGTGCTCCTCGATGCTCTCAACCTGCTTGCGCAGCGCCTCGGTGTCCTTTAGCGACTCGGCGTGCTGAGCAAGCTGCTTCACGATTCGCCATCGCGGCAAGCGCTCTTTGAGTTTGTCGCGAACAACCTTCCACTGTTCAATGTTGTCGCTTATTGTTTTGCCCTGATTGTAAAGCGTGAGTAACTGGTCGTTGCCGGCACATTGGCGCAGCTCATCGATGAAAGTGATATCCGGCGGCTCCGGCTGTGGGGCTTCGCCGCCAGCAGCCTCAGCCAGTTCGCGTAGGACATTGAGGAATTGAGGAGCGGATCGCAGTTCTTCATGCGACCTCGCCTGAATACCGAGCTTCTGCATGAGCTTGCGGATCTGGATGCGCTGGGCGGTGGTGATGGTCGCTGACTCGACACGAAAGTGTGTTTTGCCAATAGCGCTGCGATTTAAGTTTCCCGGCTCGACGGGGTTGCCGCGCTCATCCTGGGCCCGGACCTGGCCAGAAACCATCAGGATATGCAGCGACCCATCCACCGCGTCGCCGGACCAACCGTAGGGTGGCCCTTCGAAGCGATCACGAATCTCAGCACCGCTCTTGCCGCCAGCGATGAAGCCCAGAATGGCCTTGCAGACGGGATTGTTGCCTGGCTCGCCTTCGTCCCCAACAGCCTTCAGCGCATCCGGCGCGCCCTGCTTGGCCTTCTCCAGCACCTTGCCCCAGCCCGTGTGATCGGCGGCATCGAACTGTGGATAGAGCCGGATCTGCGCAGCCTCCGCCGCCTCCTGCAACATATCGAGCAGATTGTTGCCACTGACCTCATTACCGCCACCCTGGAACACTCGAGCGTCGGCAAAGCACTCCTGGAGCAGGCCCTCTATGCGGCCTTCGGCGCGCCGCATTGTGGTTTCCATGGCTTCACGCGCCTCGCTACCGTCTGGGGTGCTGGGGGAACCACGCTCGTCTAAGGTGTATTTGGCGGCCTTGTACTCCATGAGTTGCTCACGGAGCTCGTCGCCGTGGCGCTTCGGTAGAAAGACAAAGACCGTGGGCGATTCACTGCCAGCCTGACGAGCATCGACACGCACGGAGTTTTCGTCTGATGACCAGCCTTCCCGCAGCCAGAGGTAAATGCGGCTACCCGCGTCTTTGGGCAGCTCCGCGTCAAAACATGTCGCCGTATCACGGCTGACACGAGACTTGCCCTGTTGCAGCGTCAGGCGCCGGGCTATCTCGCCGAACAACTTGCGGATTCGGCTATCGCGCTCATCCTCGACCACATGCTGCTGGTTCGCGATGTTGGCTTGATGGTTGCGAAAAGCGTCGTTCCACGCGGTGCTTTCCTCCGTCTGGATGCGATACTCGTCGCCTACCTTCATGAGGAGCTGGCAATCCTCTAGCAGGCCCGGCAGCTTGCTGCGCAGGCTGGCAGAGCCGGTGGGGAGATCCTCGACCAGCAAATCTGCGAGGGTATCAACGGTTGGCTCAATCCCTATATTCGGCTGGCCGCTAACAGCTTTGTTAATCAAGAAGATCAGTGCGCAGGCACGTGCGAGCAGTTGTTGGTCCTCGCTGCCACGCGACCAGGTCTGGATGGCCTCGTAGAGTTTTTTCGGCAGCACCCTGGCCTGCAACAGCTTTTCGGCGCCGTCGAAATAAATGTAATCGGCGCGCACGACGTGGCCCAACCCTTCGTCGAGATTACTCTGGATCGCCTTGTGAACCATTGAGAGCTGGTTACGGAGCTGGCTGTCGGTGCCGGTTTGATCCAGGACACGCAGCGCTGTCTCCCAGAAGCGCCTCCGAACTGGCAGTATCGGATAGTCCTGCACGAAATAGGCGCGATCGTCCTGCCGGTGCGCGAGGCTACTACCACTAAGGTGACGAGAAATCTCACCCAGGTTGGTTGTCATGACTTGGTCGATAGCGTCGGTTGCTTCCGGTTTCTTCGCGAGGATGACCTTCCGAATAACGGTATCCACATCAGCATCGGAGAGTTGCACTCGCACGGTAAACCGTCCCTGCAGCCGCGCAAGATTCGCCGTGCCGGTAATCGCCGTCTGCCCTGTGCCCACAAAGAGCAACTTCGCGCCGAGGTACTTGCAGCAGGCTTCGATCACTTCCTGCACGTCTTGGGAGCGCTGCGCGTCAGGGCCAATGTATTGCTGAACTTCATCGAGAACGACAAGCGTGAGCGGGAGCTTTTCATCCCGCATCAGCGCTTGCTTGATGGCATCCAGCATCTCGTCGTTGGAGACGTCCTTCACGTTGGGAAACATGTTGTTTAGCGTTTCCACGCAGGCACTCTGCGAGGCAAATCGCTTGGGCATTAGCTCCGTGAGCGCCTCAGCAAGACCGTCTGCAACATAGAAGTTGTCCAGCTCCTCCCGCCAGTCGTACCCCTTTCTTTCTACCCCCTCTCGAACCGATTCGAGAACGCCCTCTTCACGCAGCCACATGACAAACCGCGCCAGCGGGTACTGCTGCGGTAGCCCGGCCGACTTGAAAATGATGCGAAGAAGCGCCAAGCGCACGCTACCGCTGGCGCCCGCCCCTAGAGTTCCGGACGCAGCATGTAGGCCGCCGTGCCGCTTCCCCTGGCTGTTCAGCTCAGCGAGATGCTCCTGCACTGATGATGGCAGGTGCGCAATGCCACGAGGCGTAGCACCGTCAGAGAAGGGCTTATCAAGCCACAGTGCACGGAGCATCTTGGCGAGGTGGGATTTACCGGAGCCATAGAACCCGCTGATCCAGACTGCCGGCTGCTCCTCTTTCCCCAGATTCTTCAGGTAGGTATCCAAGATGTGGGCGACACCGCGCTCATACTCACCGTCGCAGACGAAGGTCTCCAACTCATAGCGCAGGACATCCAAAGCTGGGGTCGAGGTGTCGTCGTTGACATTGGCAACCCCGTTGTTCGCCAGATTCCGAGTTGCCGGATCCTTCTGGTAGACGTCGCGATTCCTCATTGCCGTGCTTGAACTCATCTAAATCTCTTTATCTGCGGTGATTGGGACAGCGAGGTAGTTCCAGCCATCGTACCCATCAAGGAGGCGATAGTTGTTGTTCTCGAAGCTCCCGGGGAAAAACACAAGAAGGCGCCCGGATACCTGCGGCGCAAACTCGTCCACGACGTTGCGCACCTTGAGTAGACCGAATAGCGAACCGACACCCGAAACTGCCACGACGCTGTCAGCATCCGGGCATTCGACCTCGATGAACTCACCGAATCTCTTGGTCAGATGGTCCTGGTATTTGGGTAACAGATTGTCGATTAATTCGGGCGCTTGAAAGTACTTCCTCGCGTAACGCTCACCGGCCAGCCACTCCGCAAACGTATCGCTCAGATCGAAACGGAACCATGAATGGCCGGCCCGTGTCGTTTCCAGCTCGAACTCGTCGATGCGCGCACGCAGGGCGCGCTCGTGTTGTTCGTTATAGACACAGAAAATAACCCGCTGCGCTGGCGCGGCGTCTGTGCGCCAGGGAATCGCGATATGCTTGGAGTAGTTGCGCAGGAGCTGCTTAATTTTGCTCACGAATACGCTCCAAATCCGCGCGACTGATGATATCCGGGAAGGCGACCTCCATCACATCACCAACCCGATTGAAACGCATCAGACCGCGACGGCTAGCGGCCTCGGCCATAGCCATGGCTTCTTCACGGCTACAGTCCAGGGATTTCGTATAGACAGTCTCGAACAGGGCCGGCCCTCGTGCACCAGAGGCGTAGCTGATTAGGAGAGCGAAGGCTGCGTTCGTTGGAGTCGGCTTTGCACGGATACGATGTTTTGTGCTGCGGCCTTTCAAATGCCCTGATTGTGTGAAGGTGCTATTGATGTTCTGTGCGAGCGATTTCCGGGTAGCGTCGCTCAATCGCTCTGGAGCAACCCGCTCGATCTGATCTTCAACCGTGCTCCGGCTCACCGATGTGCCTACTTTCAAATTGAGGATGTAATCAGCGAGTCTGGCGAGCCAACCATCACGCGCCAACGCGGCACACAGCGCCAATATCGGGCCAGATTCAGGGTCTCGTTGCCAGAAGTGCATCAGGGATACGAACACAAGTTGCGTGTCCTCAAGGCCATACAGATCAACAAGATAACGAAAGGTTAGA
This sequence comes from Spiribacter salinus M19-40, assembly GCF_000319575.2. Taxonomy (NCBI): domain Bacteria; kingdom Pseudomonadati; phylum Pseudomonadota; class Gammaproteobacteria; order Chromatiales; family Ectothiorhodospiraceae; genus Spiribacter; species Spiribacter salinus. Next base: position 983,597 of record NC_021291.1, read on the forward strand.
CTGCGCGACTTCGCCGATCGCTTCGCTAGGCAGTTAGCATCAACGATTGCGAGGCGGTATGCATCCCGCGGCTGAGGCGTAGTACCGCAGTACCGAACAAGGGCATCAAGCTCCCGAAACATCAGAGTCCGCGCTGCATGCGCTCCCCCCAGGCGATCTCTAATCCCCATGCTGTCAATTGCCGGATTTCCGACCCGCGTGCGTGGATCCATTGGCTGTGCGACGGTCATACGTATTCTCTTACTGTTCGTAGTGTCGACACATAATTTGCCGGTCTCCGCATGCAGATGACATTGAGGGCGGGCGGCGCCATGGTACCTACTTTAATACGACGCCGACCTTTCGCAGTGGGATGATAAATGTCAGCGTCGGCAGGCTTAGCCAACCTAGACGACTCCGAGCGAAAGCTTGCCAGGCAATTGAGCCAGGTCACTCCACCGCCTCCAACGCCTGCATCCAACGCTGGTAGAGCGCCTCACCGAGTATCTGCCGCACCAACACGCCGCGGATGTACTCCGAGACCGCCTGATCAGCGGCTTCTGCCAGTTGAACCAGTTCATTTCGCAACCGGGTGGGAAGCTCAAGTTTGAAATCATGCTCTGCCTTGCCGATCAGCCCGGCCGTCGCGGCACGGGCGGTATCGTAGGTGTCCGGTTCGCGCAGCATGAAGCGAACATCGGGCAATCGCGCCGTAAGCTTGCTCTGGCGTCGGCGCTCACGGATCTCCAGATGAACGAGTTCGGCTCGGCCGTAGACATGCTCGAAGAGAATGGCACGGAGAACATCAGGGCGGCCGGCATGATGACGCTGGCCGATGATGTCGACCCCGGCGAGGATCTTACCCGGCAGCCAGAGCTTGATCGTCGCCTTGTTGTCCTTGAAGTCCCGCGGTTTGATGTCACTGGGGAAATGCTCATCGGCATCCCCATCGAAGCGACTCCCTCGCTTGGCAAATGGCCACATACCAATCCTCCATGCTGGTGCTGCCAACCTATCGGCGCCACTAGGCCATGTCCACACCCGTAGTGGAAAGGCCAAGGCATACCGCAAAGGATTTTTCCGCCCAGCAAACCTATGCGCTGAGAGCATACTCCGTCGGCGTTGGCGTCGGAGCGTTCAGGCTGGGCAATACTTGAGGCCATACGGAACAGTCTCAATACAAATCGGCCGGTATGCCTTTCGCCAGCAACCGATTCCTCAACCGCTGCTAGATAAGGGGCAGGTTATCTAGATCTACCTGGATGGCCTCGTTAGCAAGGATGACCCTATATATTGTACTGAGATGCTCTACATACCTTTCTGTTGCCCCCAGCATCACGGACGAAGGGATTCCGGGCCGACGCCAAATCATCTCCTCGAAGATGGCCCTTCTATTCTCTCTGGCAAAGCTCCAGCCACCTAGTCCGCATGCGCTAGCGCCGAGCGCGTGCCTCGGGACTTACCATCCCAGAACGCAATAACGAGATCCGCCTACTCGACGATCTGTTTATTCCGGATCGGGCCGGCCCCACGACCGTAGCGTTGGCAGTCCGCCGGGATGACATCGATGGTCAGCCCACCCTCCTCGGCCAGGCGCTCAGCGAACGCATCGACGCCCTGGGCGCCGCTGGAGACGATCACCGCGACGGGCGGCTCGAACGGCTCGACGACGTCGGGTATTGACCTTCAATGTCACACATCATCCCGCCTTTTCCGACAGGTCTTGTCGTATCTCCGCCTTACACTGCACTTGCAATGGGCGGTCACCGTCCATCCTTCCCCAGCCACAACGGAGGCTCACCCATGCCTGGTATGCCATCCGCGGGGCGCCACGAGTTCAACGTCGATGGGTTCGAGTACGTCCTCGTCCTGTCAGAGGCCGGCAACCTGGCATTGGCGCTCACCGGCGGCCATCTCCCCAACCGCGGTTCACTGACAGCGCTATACCGCGAACACGACCCTTTTGAGAAATGGGAGGACTATGAGCCCGGCGTCGAGCTCCTCGATGACATCGATATCGGCATTAACGCCTTCCGGCTGATGCGCGAGGTGCGCGGGCGCATCAACGGCTGGATCAATCGGACGCGGCCAAGCTACTTCATCATCTCTCCAGACACCCAGCGCAAAGCGGCTATTTACGCCCGAGTCAGCGCCCTGCTCGCCCGACGCATCCGCGGTTATCACTGTCAGCAGATTGGCCAGTAGTGGTGAAGGGACGCTCACCGGCCAAGACGCCACCACGGTGGACACCAATGCCTGAGGCGACCGCGCTTGAGCGCCTGCTGCAGGAACGTATGGCCGCTCTGGGTCTGTCACGCGGCGGTGTCGGCCAGCGCCTGAGCCCGGCCAACCCAAGCAAGGCGCTCCGACGTCTCGACGACTTTACTTCCCACGGCGTGCGCCCGAGTGACGATCTGCCTGATCGCCTCGCCGCTGTGCTGGAGGTGTCCGAGGCTGAGCTGGTGACCGCGGCACGGGCAACCCGGGAGGCCATAGAAGCCAGAGCCGACGCAGACTATCGCGCGCGGTTCCAACCCCACGCAGTCTGGACCACCGTTCGCAGTCAGCCGAGTTCGACGGCCATGGCCGGGTTCATCAACGCCCCGGCGCGGCTCGTGCTGTTATTTCCCCCGGATTTGTCCACTCAAGACTTTATCGCCTATTGCCAGGCGCAGGCCCCAAAGGGTGTCCCGCTCTATGGCCCGGTCACCGGGTTCATCATCAACTACACGCCTGACGAGGCCGTGCGCTATGACCTGAATGGGCAAACGCTGGAGACGCGGGATGCCGCGGTGAGGGTTAGCGGCGCTTTTGCACGGCTTTGATCGAGACGATTTGATCTTGCCCAATAACAGTGGATTGATAGACGAATCGGTGCTCGTCGATGGTGCGGGTCATGATCAGGCGGCTATCCCAGTCCACTTTCTTAAGCCAGGCAGCATTTGTCGATCTATCACTTTGACGCGCCAACGTTTGGATGCCTGCCCCCCGATATGCCCCGTGAATTGGCCCGGCGAATCACGCTAGGGTAGGTGAGACCGCGGTGATAAGCAGGGGCAGTATGAGCGAGCGGAAGATTACCGAGACGGAAATCCTCAACCAGGTTTATAACGCCACGGATCACGAGGCCCTGATGCGAGCTTATCGTGACTGGGCCGACCGCTATGACAGCGACTTGCTGAAACGGTTTGGCTATGTCGCCCACATCGCCACCGCCAAAGCCCTCCACGAGGCCCTGCAGGGCGCTACCCAGGCGCGTGTTCTGGATGCCGGATGCGGGACCGGGCTGGTGGGGGACGAGCTCACCAAGCTCGGCTATCGCCACATCGACGCCCTCGACTATTCCCCGGATATGCTGGCTCAGGCAGAACGCAAGCAAATCTATGGGACGATGACTCAAGCCGACATGAAGCGGCGTCTGCCCACTGATGACGATGCCTATGACGCAGTGGTGCACGGGCACCTTCACCTACGGCCATGCCACCGGCGATGCCTTCAATGAGCTGGTGCGTATTACCCGCTCCGGCGGAATGATCGTGTTCACCATTCGTGAGGGGGCGTACGAGGAGTATGGCTACCGTCGTCGCATGCTCGAGCTGGAGACGGCCGATGCCTGGGAGCTGGTGAGCTTCTATGACACGCCTTATCAGCTTGAGGAAGGCAACACGTGCAAGATGTGCACCTACCGCGTGTTATCCCAGTGAGGCCCGGAGAGAGCGGTGGCCGGATGCAACGAGGAACAGGATCAGCCCAGCCGTTTTCACGACGGGGGCGATGGAACCCCTACTAGTGCGGTGCGCATCATTTCGCCCACCGGCCACTCAATCTTCCTCAGACCGCCCCATGAACTCCGGGCCGGCCGCCGAGCGCATCATGGCCTCAGCCAGCTCGCGTCTCTCCCTGGCCTCTTCGCTGCCGGCTGCCTCTTCGGCGGCGAAGCGTGCTTCCATCGCGTCGAGATTCGCCTGAACGAGGGCATGAAATGGGGTCTCGCGCAGATAAGCATTGATCTCATCCAGCGAGTATCCGAGCCGGATTAGCCGGTCCGAGGCAAGGATGTAGTGTAGTGGAGCGGGTTGCGTTTGCCCTGCCGCTGGGTGTCGCTCATGACCCCCTCCTGCAATTGCCCTGGTGATTGGATGCTGTATGCCGGCCGTCCCTGGCCGAATCCGGTATTTCGCACCGGCACAGTCCATGCCGCCCCCACGTTATTGGTTCAGGCCGTCAAATTGTGTCGGAGGGAGAGTGCTGTTCTAGAAGGCGATTCATGCGTAACTTGCCAGGTCGATCCGGTTATTTATTGGCAGTCCCTATGACCTCGAAGCCCATTGCCTTCTGGCATCTCCTTGTTCTCTTTTGGAGCTTACTGCTCGTCTTGGCAACTGCCCGGGCGGACGAGACTCCGCAGCCCGGCATGGTGGCCGCAGCCCATCCGCTGGCCACTGAAGCGGGTGTCGAAATGCTCGAGAGCGGTGGTAGTGCCATTGATGCAGCGATTGCCATACAGGCCGTCCTGACCTTGGTAGAGCCGCAGTCGAGCGGCATTGGGGGCGGGGCTTTTCTGCTGCATTACGCCAACCAGCCAGCCCGAGTTCAGGCCTATGACGGCCGGGAAACAGCCCCCTCGGCGATCAAGCCCGATCACTTTCTCACCGAATCCGGCACACCGATGGACTTTCTGGACGCTGTCCCCGGCGGTCAGGCCGTCGGCGTGCCCGGCACGCTGCGGATGCTGGAGCTGGCACACGAGGAACACGGCGCCCTACCCTGGGAAGCCCTTTTCCAGCCAGCGATCCGCCTGGCTGAGCAGGGTTTTGAGGTCACACCCCGCCTCGCCGACATGCTGCGGATTGACCTGCCACTGGATGCCTTCGAGCCGATGGCGGGGTATTTCTTCCCCGCGGGTGAACCGATTAGCGCCGGGGTGACACTGACCAACCCCGACCTCGCCGACACCCTTACCCGGATTGCCAACCGAGGCGCGGAGGCCTTTTATGAGGGCCCCATCGCGGAATCCATCGTTGCAACGGTTCAGGGCAACGGGGGTAAGCTCACGCGCGAGGACATGGCGGGCTACCAGGCGCTCGAGCGGGAGCCGGTCTGCCGATCCATTGCCGACCATTCGATCTGCGGCATGCCCTTGCCGAGCAGCGGTGGCATGACCGTTTTGCAGATTCTCAGCCTGCTGGAAATGGCGAGCGCCGAGGTTGAAGCCACCACACGCCTGACCCGGCGGCATTTACTGCTCGAGGCCTCACGCCTGGGCTTTGCCGATCGCAACGAATACCTCGGTGATGCGGACTTTGTCGATGTGCCCGTCGAGACCCTGCTCAGCAACGACTACCTGGCCGAGCGCGCGGCGCTGATCTCACCGACGCAATCGCTCGGCACGGCCTCGCCGGGCCTAGCTAATCCGGAAAGTGCCATGAGCAGCGCCAAGCGCATCAATCACTCCACCAGCCATTTCAGCGTGCTCGATGCAAGGGGCAATGCGGTCTCCATGACCAGCTCCATTGAGATGCCTTTCGGCTCCCGCCTCATGGTGGGCGGCTTTATGCTGAACAACCAGCTCACGGATTTTCGATTTGATCCCGAAGCAGCGGACGGCCGCCCTCACCCCAACCGCGTTCAGCCCGGCAAGCGGCCCCTGTCGTCCATGTCGCCGGTGATTGCGCTGGATACCGATGATCAGCCCCGTCTAATCATTGGCTCGCCTGGAGGTACGCGGATCATCGGCTATGTGGCCCAGCGCGTCGCTGATGTCCTGATGGCGGGCGAGGAACTCCAGACCGCCATCGAGGCCGGGAGTGTCATTAACCGCAATGGGGTGACCGAGCTGGAGGCCGAGACGCCGGCCGAGGCGTTGCGCGCCGGCCTTGAAGCACTGGGCCATGAGATCGAGGTGGGCCCTTTAACGAGCGGACTGCATGGCGTTGAGCGCTTGCCCGATGGCGTTATCCACGGAGGCGCCGATCCGCGCCGAGAAGGGACAGCCGTCAAAGTTCGGTAGACCAGGGGCTGCTTTAGTAGTGATAACGCAGCTGAGCAATGAGCAAGGCATTGTCGGTGACCTTGTACACGATTCGGTGCTCATCGTTGATGCGTCGGGACCAGTATCCGGCAAGGCTGTGCTTAAGGGGTTCGGGCCTACCAATCCCATCGAAGGGGTCACGCTGGGTCTCTTTGATCAGCTTGTTGATTCGTCGCAGGATTTTTTGATCGGTTCTCTGCCAGTGCAGATAGTCTTCCCAAGCGTTCTCGGCAAAGACTAACTTCATTCAATCAGCGCCTTCTCTTGCCCATCGCCCTGCTCCAGCTCGGCAACGGCTTCCAGCAAACGCTGAGCGTTCTTCGGCGCCCGCAGGAGGTAGGCCGTTTCTTGTAGCGCTTCGTAGTCAGCCAGAGACATCATGACCACGGATTCGGCCTTGCTGCGGGTAATGATCACCGGCGAGTGGTCTTCACACACCTGCTCCATGGTCTTTGCGAGATTCGATCGAGCCGCCGTGTAGCTGATGGCGTCCATAAGTGACTCCTGTACGAGATAACGAACAGGTACATAATACCGTACAGCTGACCAAAGGCAACACCGCTGAAAGCGTTGCCTCTCAGCGTCGGCAGACCTGCCTCCGATGCCCGGCTTTGACGACTGTCACAATCAAAGCAGCGTCAGCAATTTCATAAACGATCCGATAGACGCCCTGCCGGATCCGATACCGATCCTCGCCAGTGAGCTTCTCACTCCCTGGTGGTCGGGGCTCATTGCTTAGCGCGCTAATGCGCTCAAGGATTCTTGCAACGTCGGGCTTGGGAATTCCCCGCAGATCCTTTGCGACTGAGCGCTTGAACTGCAGCTCATATTTTTCCATGCGCCCTCAAGTCATCCAGCAGGGCTTCATAGGACATCGTCGGTTCCGCGACTCGGTCCTGAAAAGCGGCGAGGTCCTCCTGATCTTCCGCCAGAGACGATCGCACGGCCTCGTTAACAATTTCTGAGACGGTTCGATGGGTATGAGCCGCCTTGATGCGCAGGGCAGCGTGCAGCTGTGGATCGAAGTAAATGGTTGAGCGCCGCGCGGAGTCCGTCATGACTCACCTCCTAATTGGCGATAGGCGTTAGCGTAGCATTAAAACGTCTTGACGTCTCGACGTCCAATCGACCGTTTATTGCCGAACCCCGGCCCGCTCGGCCGTGCGGCGGATGGTCTCGGCGACAAGTTCAGGATCCGCGTGGTGGGGCATATGACCCATCCCTTCAACGCGGGTGAGGTTGGCGCTGTCCACCTCGGCCTCGAGGCGCTCGGCGTGGTACGGCAGGCCAACGGTGCGATCCGCCTCCCCATGCACGATCTCAATCGGCAGCGTCAAGGTCGGGTAGTCAGGCACCATGCCTTTTAGATAACCCTCAAGGCTGCCGATCTGCCGGGCGTTGATTTGCAGCTGGCGGGTGCGCATCGTCAGGTCAAAGCCAAGATGATCAAGATACCCATCGGGCACCGGGTCGGGCTGGAACACGCGCTCGAGCGTGCCCTCAACCAGGACGCGGGGAGCAAACTGGGCAACCATGGGCAGGACCACATGCTGCCCCACCGCCGATGCGGAGAGCTGATACCAGAACCCAAGCCCACCCGGCCACGGGTGCGAGGCCGGCGCCAACAGCGTCAGGCCCGCGACGTCCTCATCCGCACTAAGCGCCCACGCCAAAGCCACCGCCCCACCGTAGGAATGGCCCAGCACGATCGGGTTGTCGACATCGAGCGCCCGCGCCGCAGCTTGCAGGCGCTCGGCCTGCTCCATCGGGCTCAGCGGCGAGCCGAGGCGGTCTGAATACCCAAAGCCCGGCCGATCAAAGGCGATCACCCGGAATTCATCGGCCATCCGGTCAATCAGATCAAAGCTGAAGTCCCGGGCGTTGCTGTTGGCCCCGTGGATCATCACCAGATCCGGGCCCTCGCCCTTTACGATGGCATGGACCTGCCCCTGTGGCAGCGTGACGAACTGGCCCTCCGGACCGGTGTTGGCCTGTGCCATGGGGTCCTCCATACCGACTGTGCACGCCGTGATGACGATCACGCCCAGCAGTGCAGCCGCGAATCGCGTGATCGGTTTGAGCTTAATCCAGCGCATGGGCTTCAGGGTGGTTGAACATCGTGTCCTCGGATGGTGAGCGACGGTACCCGCCAGTCGTCGTCTCTATTGTATCGGGCCTCGTTCCCGGTGCATTAACCGACTTCCGTCACAGACTGTCGCGTTGCATCTCCACCATCATCCCGGCGTTCACCCAAACCAATGCAAAAGGAGATGCAGGTATGCGCATTGCAAAGATTGCCCCGCTTTCACTCATCCTTGCCGGACTGGCCACCCCCGCCCTTGCCATGGAGCAGGGCGACACCTACCTTGGTGGCGGATTCAGCATGGTTAACTATGATGCGGACGGCGCCGAGGAGGCAGAACCCACCGCAATTCTTGGCCGGCTGGGCTATTTCTTCGCCGATAACTTCGCGATCGAAAGCCGACTCGGATTCGGCATGAGCGACGATGATATCCAGCTACTGGGTACCCGGGTCGATGTGGACGTTGATCAGCTTGCCGGGGTCTACGGCGTCGCCCATCTGCCCCTGGCAGAAACATTTTCGCTGTATGGCCTGGCAGGATTCACTTATGGCGAGCTGTCAGCATCCGTCGATGGCTTCAGTCTCGATGACGATGACACCGACTTCTCCTATGGCGTTGGCGGTCAATTTGATGTCTCGGATAACGTCGCCGCTTTCGTCGAATGGGCACAGTACTTTGATGAGTCGGACTACGAGATCACCGGGGTAACGGTTGGAGCAAACTTCAACTTTTAGCCGGCAACCCAACCTGCAGGCCTGCCATGGAAGGCGGGCTTGCAGGCCCTTTTACCGCGGCCTGGTAAGCTCGGATCAGCCAGATGTTCCGTCAGCAAACCGGGAAGGTGAATGAAACGGGTTTCGATAATCCTTGGCCTGATCCTGATCACCGCGAGCGCCCTCGCCCAGAACGATCCGGTCACGGCCCTACGCGATGACGGCCATGTGCTGATGCTGCGGCATGCCATTGCCCCGGGCTTTGGCGACCCGGCTGAGTTCGATATCAACGACTGCACAACGCAACGCAACCTCTCCGAGGAAGGCCGGGCACAAGCGAGGTCGATTGGCGAGCGCCTGCGCGGCGCGGGCTTGAGTGACGTAGCGGTTTACACCAGCGCGTGGTGCCGCTGCCGGGAGACCGCGGCCGAGATGGATCTGACCGAAGCTGAGCCCCACCCAGGGCTCAATAGCTTTTTCCAGGACCGCGAGCGGCGCGATGAGATCGTTGCGGAATTACGGGATCTGCTCGCCGAACTCGCCGATGGCCCACCCGCGGTGCTTGTCACCCACCAGGTGAATATCCGCGCGATCACCGGCCAGGGTGTGCGATCCGGCGAAGGCCTGATCGTAAAGCTTGATGACGAGGGCTCAGTCCGCGTCGTCGGATCGCTCCAGCCGTGAATACCCGGCTGCCACCCCCCATTATCCTGCTGCTCGCCGCCGGTGCCGTCTGGGGGATCGACTGGCTGGTGCCGGCGGCGCGGGTTAACGCACCGTGGCTAAGCACGAGCGCTCTGGCGCTGGCCGCCGCGGCTGGCACTGTGGTGCTAGTGGCAGCGGTGTGGTTTGCCCGGCAAAAGACCACGATCAATCCCCTGCACCCGGAGCGCGCCAGCCACCTGCTCACCACCGGGCCGTATGCGATCAGCCGTAACCCGATCTACCTCGCTGATGCGGCTCTGCTTCTTGCCTGGGCGCTGTGGCTCGGCAACGGCGCCGGAGTGCTCATGGTGCCGGTGTTTATGCGCACGCTCACCCGATTGCAGATCCGCCCCGAGGAGCAGGCCCTGGCGCTGAAGTTCGGTGAGGCCTATCGCGACTACTGCCGCCGGGTCCGGCGATGGCTATAGCCGCAAAAGACACGGGCCTGCGGCCGGACCGGGTCACGCTGGGCATCGCGCTGATGGTGGGGTTCACCATCTGCGCGCCGATGATCGACACCTTCGCAAAACTGAGCTCAGCCTACGTCGTGGTCGCGCAAATCGTCGCGGCGCGCTTTGTGATTCAGGCCACCCTGCTAATGCCCATGAGCGGGGTGTTTGGCTGGGCGCACCGCCCCGCCGGCCGTGAGGTGGCGCTGCAGTTCGCCCGCGCGGCGCTGATCCTGATTGCTACGGGGTTTTTCGTGGCCGCCCTGGCGGTAATGCCGCTGGCTGATGCGGTGGCCATTTTCTTTGTCGAGCCGTTCATCCTGATCCTGCTCGGTGCGGCGTTTCTGCGCGAGCCGGTGGGCTGGCAGCGCCTGGTGCTGTGCCTGATCGGCCTGGGTGGTGCACTACTGGTTATCCAGCCGAACTTCGCCGCCCTGGGTCCAGCGGCGTTTCTGCCGCTGGGCACTGCGGTCACCTTTGCCTGCTACATGCTGCTCACCCGGGCCATGGCGCGGCGCATGCACCCGGTCACCCTGCAGACCTATACCGCTGTTGCGGCGAGTCTGCTGATCCTGCCGCTGCTTGCGGCCGGGCACGGGATAGGCGTGGAGGCGCTCACCGTGCGCTGGCCCGATCCGGTGGTCTACTGGCTCTTACTCGGGGTGGGCGTTGCTTCGACCGTGGCGCACATCTTTGTGAGCTTTGCGCTGTCCATGGCACCGGCGGGCATCATTGCCCCTATTCAGTACCTCGAGATTGTGGCCGCGGCGGTGCTTGGCTACTGGATATTCGATGACTTGCCCGACCCCTGGGCGATGACCGGCATCGTGATCATCATGGCCTCGGGCATTGGTATTTATGCCCGTGAGCGGGCCATCGAGCGGCGGCTGCTGCTTGGGGAATCAGCGCATCAATCGCCGCGCGGGTCAACCGGATAGCACAGCCGAGCATCGCAGTTCGGCAGAGCCCTCTTCCTCTATACCAGCTCGCACCAGTTCCTCCATAAACCCGTGCAAGGCGTCTCGATAACCCGTCCGCCCCGAGGGCTGGTTGGGGTCGGAAGTGATCACCGCGCTCAGCGCCAGTTCAGGAATGACATAGAGCATCTGCCCGCCATAGCCCCAGCCGTAATACCCGGTGAACCCCCCAAAGTCACGAATGAACCAGCCATAGCCGTACCCATCATGGGTCCAGCGCGAGCGCCCTCTTATCTGCCAGCTGGCCTCTACCCAGCCATCGGGCAGCAGGCGTTCACCACTCGCGGTCACCCCGCCGCGACGATACAGCTCACCGAGCGCGAGCAAGGCCGCAGGCCGCATGGAAACCTGGTTACCACCAAAGGCAATACCTTGCGGGTCTTCCATCCAGTTGGCTACCTCAACCCCAGCCGGCGCCAGCCAGCGATTGGCGAGTGTATAGCTGGCCTCGCCGGTGCGGCGCTGCAGGATGGCCGAGAGCAAGTGACTGTTTCCGGTGGAATAGCGCATCTGTCCGCCGGGGCGGCCTTTCATTGGCCGATTGAGCACGCCCTCCACCCAATTCGGGCTGGCTACCCAGGCCCCATAATTCTGCCCGGACGTGCGCTCCAGGCCCGCTTGCATTGATAGCAGGTGGCCGATCGTCAACACATCTAGTGCGGGGTCGGGCTGAGGCGGTAATGACTCGGGCAAGGCCGAGCGGACGCGTTCATCTACCCCATCGATTACGCCACGCTGAATGGCGGCGCCCACCACCCCAGCCAGCAACGTCTTGGAGGCGGATTTCACATTGGTCGCGGCATGTGGTGATGCGCCGTGAAACCCTTCCGCGACCCGGGTTTGGCCATTCAGGGCGATGTGCAGCGTGCGCAGATTCTCAAACCGGCTCGCCGACGTCGCCGCTGCGGTGAGCTCGGCGTCATTCACTCGGCAATCAGCTGCCGCGACAGCTGTCGCCGTGGCCAGGGCCGTCAAAGCGGTGATCACCAGGACCCCTATGCGAAAACCCAGCATTGCAGTGAACCCGGCAAAAACAGCCGTCAGGCGATCTGCTCCTGGCTCTCAGCAATCACGGCTCGGAAATGCCCCTGCGCCGCGGCGACACCCGACCCCGGCTCGATCGCCACGCCTAGATCCAGCAGCGCCATTTCGGCCGTGGCCAGGCCGCTCAGCAGCAGGGTCTCGGTCAGCTGGCCAAGGTGACCAATCCGGAACACCCGATCGCTGAGTGGGCCAAGGCCCACCCCAAAGCTAACGCCGTATCGCCGGTTCGCATGGGCAACCAGCTCAGCGGCACTGTGCGGCGCCGGCACATGAATGGCCGTGACGGTATCGGAGTAAAGCGCCGGGTGTTTCGCGCAAATCGGCAAACCCCAGGCCTCAGCCGCAGCCCGCACGCCGCCGGCGAGATGCGTGTGCCGGGCATACACCGCCGGCAGCCCCTCTTCCATCAGCATATCGACGCTCTCACGCAGCGCGCCAATCAGCCCAATCGCCGGTGTCCACGGGTAACTGTTGGCTCGTGAGGCCTTCAGCATGGGGCCAAGATCCAGATGCCCGCGGGGATGAGTGCGCGCTGCCGCCTCCTGCTCCGCGCGCTCGCTGATCGCGACCACGGCGAGGCCCGTTGGGAGCATGAAGCCCTTTTGCGATCCGCTGACCGCCACATCCACGCCCCAGTCATCCATATGAAAAGGCAGGGAGCCAATCGAGCTCACCCCATCAACGAACAGTAAGGCCGGATGCTGCTGCTGATCCATGGCCTGGCGGACTCGGCCAATATCACTGGTGACCCCGGTCGCGGTTTCGTTATGCACCGCCAGAACGGCCTTGATGGCGCCCTGTGTGTCCTCGGCAAGGGCCGATTCCATTGCATCCATGGGGATGCCCTCGCCCCACTCCGCCTCGATCACATCAACGACCAAGCCCAGGCTGCGGGCCAGATCAATCCAGCGTTGCGAGAACATGCCATGGCTGGTGGCCAGCACCCGATCCCCCGGAGCGAGCAGATTACTGAGCGCAACATCCCAGCCCGTGGTGCCACTGCCGGTGAACAGCACAACCTCACCCTGTTCGGTGCCGAATACCGTTTTCAGGTCTTCGCGCAGCGGACCGAAAAACGCCTCGAACGCCTCCGTTCGGTGATCCCACGCCGGCCGGGCCATGGCCAAACGAATACGCTCCGGGATATTGGTGGGCCCCGGAATAAAAATCGGGTTTTGGCTTTGCATGGGCGCTCTCACTCCGAAAAATATTTTAAATAGATCGTAATAATGACTGACGGGCAACCCGTATTAATACCTTTAATTACCTGAATGATCGTCACTGTGACGCTCAGGCGATTCGCGGCGTCGTTGAAAGGCCTGAGGCCCAGGGTGCAGCACGTCGGTTTTTGTTTCGACGAATTCTGCCGCACGCAGGGCATTAAGCGGTTCTGCGAGACGAGCCTGCGCTGCTTCTGTAAGGCGCGGAAAGCAGATCGCGGCAAGCCCGTCATTCATGGCCTGTTCCGGCGCGACCGGCGCGTTAGCCAGGACCGCCCGAAAAAGCACGGTCTTGAGCTCAGCGTCGCTCACATAATCGAGCACCCGGGTCTTCTCTGGCGCCTCGGACCAGTCTCGATATCGGGGCTGGCGATACTGCGCTGGCGTGCCCGCAAAGGGCCCGGCTTGCTCAAGCCGTCCCGCCTGCGCCAGCGCATCCAGAATGGTCTGAATGCGCTCGCGAATGCGCCGACCCAGCCGGCCGACATCCGCAGCGTTCAGTAGCCGATCCGCCAGCACCTCAAAATGCACTGGGCCTTCTACTGCAACCGTGCACTCAATGGCCGCCTTTAGCCGGTCCTCGGGAATCGCGTGAAAATCCCCGAACCCGTCCAGCGCCAGGGTCTCTGGCGATACGGCAACATAAGGCGTGATCACGCCCAAATCGGGCGCCCAGGCGTGGGCCGGCTGGTTCCACCCAGGATACAGGGCGTCGCCGGTTGCCGCCTGATCGGGCGCGCTCACGAGCTCCTCATAGAGGGCGATGACGCCGTCAAACCCACCATACGAGCGCATCACGACTCCCCCTCCAGCTGAAGCTCGACGCCCAGGGCTCTGGGCAGTGCATCGAGCATTTCTTCTTGCAAAATGGTGCGCGGCCCGGCGGCAAGGCAGGCGTCATCCAGGGCCAGGAGGGCTTCAGCGCGCTGTGGGGGTGCCATTTTCTCGGCCCAGGCGGCGGCCAGCACAAACAACACGCCCAGCACGGCCGTTGGCGCGCGGGCCTCACGATCCGCGCCCAGCCACATGGTGATCTGCGCGCCCACGGTATCGAGATCATCGATCAGTGCGACAGCCACGGCACTGTCCGTGTCATCAAGGCCGGCTCGACGGGGCACGAATCGATCGTCGCCGCGGCCCAGCACCGTCAGGGTAAAGAGCAAACCGGCAAAGAGATCCCGCCGCGGTTCAGCGCTTAAGTCGATGCCCTGTTCCGCGAGGACGGCGGCGCCGGCTCGCTTGATCTCGTCAGTGCCCAGATTCAGTCGAACACGGTCCTGCCGGGCCTGTTCGATGCGGGCCAGCCCCCAGCCCGTCAACCGAGCGAGGCCATCGACCATCATCACGGTGCCGCGGGCGAGCAGCCGCAGCCCGCCGGCGACCGCGGTTAAGGCGAGATACACCATCTGGATGGTGGCGGCCTTGTGCCCGCGCAACTGGACGCCGGCAAATTTCGCAGACGACCGGCCCGGCTTGATCCAGTTAAAGCTGCCCAGCGCCGTTTTGCTGGAAACCGTGACACCGGTTTTGGACAGATTAATCTTGGCGGCATCCGAGCCATAGCGGCCGCGTAGCACAAAGCGGCCATTCTGAAACGCGACCTGGGTATTCTTAGCCAATCGGGTGGACACCCGCACCCCATGATTGGTGTTGCCGGTCAGGTTGATGCCGGCCGCTCGGGTCTGCGCGCGCAACGACACACCCCCTGTGCGGCTCGCGCGCAGATAGCGACCGCTATGCTCAATGCGCTTCTGGCGGCCGTCGGCATCCTTGTCGCCAACCTTCAAAAACCCCATGGGCCCATTCCATGTGACACTGCCTGACACTATCTTGACCGATTCGTGGTCTAACGCATAACAAGGAGGCGACCA
This sequence comes from Spiribacter salinus M19-40, assembly GCF_000319575.2. Taxonomy (NCBI): domain Bacteria; kingdom Pseudomonadati; phylum Pseudomonadota; class Gammaproteobacteria; order Chromatiales; family Ectothiorhodospiraceae; genus Spiribacter; species Spiribacter salinus. The sequence goes on from NC_021291.1 coordinate 998,670, forward strand.
TTGCTCAAACTTCCCCGCCAGAGTCTCAAGCGCCTGGCCACGCTCGCGCTCGCCAGTGCGGTGTTGGTCGGCTGCAAGGCCGATGAGGTCACTCTGCAAATTGACCTGACGCAGCTGCGCTCCGCGGCGGCCGGCAATGACACCGTTGTCGAGTTCGAAGCCACGTTCACGCATCCCCGGCCGCTGAACACCGAGCAGAGCGCTCAGGTGGACGATGTCTGGAGCACGGTCGGGCGCTATCTGACCATTTCGGATTTCACACGAGAGAACGTGGATGGCGGGCTACGCGTCACGGTGACGGCCGAACTACCGGTAGTGACCTCGCGCAGTGCCGAGCACGCCTATTTCCTGTCGTTCACCGAGTCGACGTCATTGGGCGGCTTTCATCGCGTTGCCCTGGAGACGGGTGAAGCCTTTGCCGCGCTTCAGTCCGCGCTCGCTTCGGTTAACTTTGCCCTTGATCTCGCTGAATTCCATCCGACCACGCTGGCGGTCACCGGGCGTTCATCGCGTCTGATCGCCCCGGCCGCGATCGTGGATGACACCGCACACCTGCTCTACGACGCCGAACTGCAGGATACAGTGAACATCCAGCAGTCCGGCGGCGCCTTTGAAGACACAGGGGCCGGCTTTTTCGTCCGCATGGACGGCTAGCGCTTAGGCCGCGGTCAAAATCATCTTGATAGCCTTTTCATTGGCGGCATCGCCAAAGACGTCATAGGCCTTCTCGATGTCATCCAGCGGGAAGTGATGCGTAATGAGACTTTTCGCATCGACACCGCCAGCCTCCAGTGTGCGCATCAGCACAGGGATGGTGTTGGTATTCACCAGGCCGGTACGCACCGTGACGTTCTTGATCCATAGATTTTCGAGGTGGAATTCGACACTGGTGCCATGGACGCCAATGTTGGCGATGTGCCCGCCGGCTTTGACGATGCTCTGGCAGGTGTCAAACGTCTCAGGGATGCCAACGGCTTCCATCGCACAATCAACGCCCTCGCCATCGGTCATCTCCATGATCCGATCAACCGGGTCCGCACTAATCGTGTGGGTTGCCCCGAGCGCCTTGGCCGTCGCCAGGCGGTTTTCATCGGGGTCAATCATGATGAGCCGTGCGGGTGAGTAAAAGCGTGCGGTCAACAGCGCTGCCAACCCAATGGGCCCGGAACCGACGATGGCAACGGTATCCCCAAGGTTGACCTCGCCGTTCAGTGCGCCAATCTCGTGCCCCGTCGGGAGGATGTCACTCAGCATCACCGCGGCTTCGTCCTCAAGGCCTTCCGGCAGCTTGTACAGGCTGTTATCGGCATGCGGAATCCGAACTGCTTCGGCCTGGGTGCCGTCAATCCGGTGGCCCAGAATCCAGCCGCCATCTCGACACTGCGAGTACATGCCTTGTTTGCAGTAATCACAGCGTCCACAGGAGGTGATGCACGAAATCAGCACACGATCACCCGGCTGCAACGTGGATACGCCATCACCGACTGACTCGACAATGCCCACGCCCTCGTGACCCAAGGTCCGGCCGGGCTCACAAGTGGGGACATCGCCCTTCAATATGTGCAGGTCAGTCCCGCAGATTGTGGTGTGTGTCATCCGCACGACCGCATCGGTCGGCTTTTCGACAACGGGCTGGGGTTTGTCCTCCCACTGGCGGGCGTTCGGGCCATGAAAAACCAAGGCTTTCATGAGGCATCTCCTTCCAATTGCACGACTTGTCGCCGTATTAATTTAGACACTTGGAATGACGCTTCGTTTACCAGGCATAGCGCCCGAAGGGCGTGTTATCGTCGTGGGCACACATGAGCGCAGGAGCCGTGATGGACTTGCAGAGGCTGGTCGATACCTTTGAGTTCCTCGATAACTGGGAAGACCGCTATCGATTGCTCATCGATCTGGGCAAGGGCCTGCCGGAATTCCCGGAAGAGGCCAAAACCGAGGACAACCGGGTAGAGGGTTGCGTCAGCAATGTCTGGCTGGTCAGCGATGTCAACGCGGGCACGCCGCCGCGCCTGGAGTTCAAGGCAGACAGTGATGCGTTTATCGTCAAAGGCCTGGTCGCCATTTTGCTGAAGGCCTATTCGGGGCGGACGCCCGAGGAAATCCTCGAAGTGGATATTGAGGGGCTGTTCAACCAGCTCGGCCTCGCCCAACAGCTCACGCCCAACCGACGGGACGGCTTTGTCGCGATGGTTAAGGAGATGCGCAGCCGCGCTCAGGCCCTGCAGGCAGAGCCTGGCGCAACGGGATCCTTACACTAGCGATGACGGGCCATATTGCCCTGCTTGACGGCGGCCTGGGCCAGGAGCTCTATCGACGGGCTGGTCAACCAGCGCACCCGATGTGGTCCGGCAAGGTCATGCAGGATCAACCCGAGCTCGTCGAAACCGTCCAGCGTGAATTCATCGACGCCGGGGCGCGGATCCTTACCGTGAACGCGTATGCCCTGACGCCGACGCGTCTGGCGCGCGATGGCCAGAGGGCCTGGTTTGAAGATTTGCAGACGCGGGCTTTAGCGCTTGCTCACGCGGCCCGGCGCTCGGCCGAGGCCGACACGAACGCAGTTCAAATCGCGGGCTGCCTCCCACCGCTCACCGGCAGCTATGTCCCCGACACGCGGCCCTTTGAAACACTGAAAGCCGAATATCGGGAAATCGTGGCGATCCAATCAGCTGGCGTGGATCTCTTTTTGATTGAGACGATGTCGGCGATTGCCGAGGCGCAGGCGGCCACTGAAGCAGCGCTGGAGGCGGGTAAGCCTGTGCTACTGGCCTGGACACTGTCGGATGATGCGCTGGGGCAACTGCGATCGGGCGAGTCCATCGCCGAGGCGATTGCATCCGTTGCCGACTACGACCTGGCCGGGTTGATGTTCAATTGTTCCCGACCCGAAGTCATCACGGCGGGGCTCTCGTCGCTTAGTGACCTCACGATCCCCTATGGCGGGTACGCGAACGGATTTACCTCAGTCGAGCCGCTGAAACCCGGCGGCACGGTCGATGCCCTTCAGGCCCGTCAGGAGTTGGACGAGGCCCGCTACGCCGAGCATGTCATGGACTGGATCAACCAGGGTGCGCAGATTGTGGGTGGGTGCTGCGAGGTCAGCCCAGCGCACATCGCCCGCGTAGACCAGCGTCTGGCCAACGCGGGGTATGCCCGAACTCATCTCGCATGCGTTTAGTTCTGGTTCGCCACGCCCAGTCGACGGGCAATCATGAAGGGCGCTGGCAGGGTCATGCTAACTACCCGCTCAGTGCATTAGGCCATGAGCAGGCCCGTCGGGTCGCGGCGTCTTTTCAGCCTGACGTTGATGATGACGGGCATGGGACGACGCTGCTTTACGCCTCGCCGTTAGAGCGGGCAGCCCATACAGCGCAGGCGATCAGTGACGTACTCAATGTGCCGGTAACACCGTGGGCGTTGCTCAAGGAATATGATGTGGGCGTTTTCTCGGGGCTCACGCGAGAAGAGATCCGCACACAACACCCTGACATTGCCACCACGTTTTATCAGGACCGGAATTGGAACACCGTGCCGCAGGCCGAGACGGTGGAATCGCGAGCGCATCGAGCAGAGGCCGTGCTCGATCACCTAATTGCCCATCACCCGGGCAATGAGCGTGTGATTTGTGTTACCCATGGCGGATTCATGCAATACCTGGTGGCGGCCGTGTTGCGTACCGAGCGCATCTGGGGATTTCGCCCGGGCAATACCTCGGTATTTGAATTTGATCTGACCGCTGAAGCACATCGGGAATCACGGAACACGCCAGCCGGGCTCAGCCCATATACGTGTCGAATCGAGCGATTCAACGACATGGCCCATTTATTTGATCAAGAATAAGGCGATGTTTTTATCCACAATTCATTGTGGAATTACTCGTTTTACGGTACGCCCGCCAATTTCGATTGACCCTGATCAAGCCCTGCCGCGTTTTGGTGCAAGCGCCACAGAAAACCTTGAACTCTGCGTGTAGTTTGCGCCATGATACGCGCCACGCGGTCGATGTTGAGGCCATTTTGCGTGAGGTTGACCGGCACCAGATCGGCGCGTAAGTTTGCATCAATTTTCAACCGGAGGAGTATCCATGGATCTCTCAACTATCAGCCTCGGTCAGTACACGTTCATTCAGAACGCGTTTTCCTTCGGGCTGGCTGTTATGGCCGCCGCGTCACTGTTCCTGTGGCTGTCCCGTAGCAATGTAGCCCCGGCTTACCGGATGGCGATCACGATCAGTGGTCTCGTCACCGCCATTGCCGCTTACCACTATCTGCAGATCATGCTGTCATGGGAGGCCGCATTCTCGGTCACCAACAACTCGATCTCAGAGACCGGTTACCCGTTCAACCAGGCCTATCGCTATGTCGACTGGCTGCTGACGGTGCCGCTGCTGCTCATCGAGCTCATCCTCGTGATGCGCCTGTCCCGCAGCGAGACGGTTTCCAAGGGTGTCTGGCTGGGTGGCGCTGCTGCTCTGATGATCATCCTGGGTTATCCGGGTGAGGTTGCAGAGGACGCCGGCACGCGCTTCACGTTCTGGGTGCTGTCGATGATTCCGTTCATCTACATCGTCTACCAGCTCGTGGTTGGCCTGAAGGGCTCCATCGCCAAGCAGCCTGAGAACGTTCGTGGCCTGATCAACGGCGCGGCAACCCTCGTGGTTATCTCCTGGCTGTTCTATCCGATCGTCTTCCTGTTCCCGCTCATCGGGTTCACGGGCGGCGGTGCGATCACAGCGGTCGAGGTGGGTTACACCATCGCTGATATCGTTGCCAAGGCTGTCTTCGGCATCCTCATCTTCACGATTGCCCTGCGCAAGTCGGAAGCCGAGGGTGGCGCTCAGGCGTAATAATCGACGAGTCGATTCGCTTGAATTAGCCAACGCCATACGGGTGTCTGTCCAACCGCAGGTTGGGCAGGCACCCGGACTGGCCTAGATCGAAGGGTGACCCAGTTGGCCGCGACGAATGCGAAACCATTCCAGTCCCAGGTCGATACCCGGGCCCCAGCCAAGGGTCGGGCTACCAACCCTGAATCTACCTTTTCTCTCCAGGCGGTTGATCAGTACATGATCGCGGCCGTCTCGGATATGGGCGCTACGCCTGCACAGGAAGCGGCCCTCTATCATCTCCACACGGGTGGACATCGAATGCGCAGCCGGCTTGCCCTGGCAAGTGGCGCGACTCGACTGAACAATACCGACAGCATCGCGGCCGCAGCGGCCTGCGAGCTTCTTCATAACGCCTCGCTCGTCCATGACGACATCACCGATGGCGATCTTTATCGCCGCGGCAGCCTGACCGTGCGGTCTCGCTCCGGCACCGGTGTTGCCCTCTGTACGGGCGATCTGCTCATGACCGCGGCGTTCAATGCCGCCACGGATCTCTCGGATGCGGCGGCAAGCCAGCGCCTGGTGCGCACGATGGCGCGCACGGCTTCCCGTGTCATTGGTGGCCAGAGCATCGAACTCGCCGATGACGCCATCGGCCAAGTGCCCAACCGGCGCGATTACCTGGTGGCAACGCGCGCCAAAACAGCGCCGCTGATCGAGCTCCCACTTAGTGTCGGGCTTGCAGACGCTCCGTCTGATGGATTCAACCCCCGAGTCTGTCGCGAGATTGCAGAGGCCATCGGCCTTGCCTACCAAATCCTCGATGACCTGGATGATCTGAGACAAGACACGAGCGAATCCCCCGCGCCGGCGCTTCACGCCTTGCATGCCTGGTGGCATCATCAACGACCAGGTGCAGGGGCCGAACCACTCGTGGTCCAGCAGCGTTGTCTCGCACACGTCCGAGCTGCACTCAGCCGCGCTGACCGACTGGCCCGCGCGCTGCCTGAGCCCTTGATGGGCTGTGTTGCCGGGCTGATTGAGTCGCTGGAGCGCAAAGCTGAGCGCAAGCCCGTTGCACTCGACGGGGCGACCCGCCGCTAGACAACCGCCTTCGGCCATCACTGCCCTGAACGGTGCCCGGCAACAAGGCCGGCTGCGCCCTGTATTGGATGGACAAATAACAGGAGACCCGCCCCGATGCGCACACTGGTGATGGGAGGTGGATTTGGCGGCATTGCCGCAGCGCTGAGACTGCGCGCCCGCGGGCACGAGGTCACCCTGGTTGATCGCTGCCCGCGACTGGGTGGTCGCGCGCAGGTGTTCGAGCGCGGTGGCTACCGGCATGACGCTGGGCCGACCGTGATCACGGCGCCGTTTCTGTTCGCTGAGCTCTTTGCGCTGTTCGGCGAAGAGATCCGTGACACCGTCACGCTCACGCCGCTGGATCCGTGGTATCGCTTCCGCTTCCCTGACAACAGCCAATTCGATTACGGCCCGGGCATCGAGGCCATGGAAGCGGAAATCGCCCGCTTTAACCCCGATGACGTACCGGGTTATCACAGCCTACTCGCCGAATCCCGCGAGCTCTTCGAGATCGGCTTTCGCGAGCTGGGCGATCAGCCATTTCACCGGCTGTCGTTCATGCTCCAGCAGATCCCGCGCCTGATCCGGCTGCGGATTGATCGTAGCGTTTGGGACATGGTCTCGAGCCACATCGAGCACCCGTATCTGCGCCGCGCCCTCTCGCTGCAACCGTTGCTCGTGGGGGGTAATCCGTTTCACACCACCTGTATCTATGGGCTGATCCACTACCTTGAGCGTGAATGGGGCGTGCATTTCGCCATGGGCGGCACGGGCGCCCTGGTCGATGCCCTTGCTGGTCTGCTCGAGCGCCACGGCGTTCAGGTAGAGAGCGGCCGAAGCATTGAGAGCATCCAGCGCGACGGGCGCACGATTCGCCAGGTGGGCCTGGATGACGGGCGCACCCTGACAGCGGACCAGTTTGTCTCGAACCTCGATCCCATGCATCTGTATGGCGAGTTGCTTGACCCGGCACCCGCACCCTCGCGCATCAAACGCCAGCTCGCGACCACGTCTATGGGCCTGTTCGTGCTGTACTTCGGTACCGCCCGGCAATACCCCGATGTTGCGCATCACACCATCTGGCTTGGTGAGCGGTATAAGGAATTGCTGGCCGATATCTTTGATCGCAAGATCCTCTCCGAGGACTTCTCACTCTATTTGCACCGGCCAACTGCCACGGATGCGAGCTTTGCGCCTGAAGGCCATGACAGCTTTTACGTGCTCGCCCCCGTCCCCAATCTGCAGGGCAATATTGACTGGCGCGTTGAGGGCCCGCGCCTGCAGGAGCGGATTATCGAGGCGTTGGAAGACTCCATCATGCCCGGACTGCGCGAGAACGTGCGCTCCGCGTTTTTCATGACCCCCGAGAACTTCCGGGAGAATTATCAAAGCGTGCACGGGAGTGGGTTCAGCATCGCCCCGCTGTTCCGACAGTCCGCCTGGTTCCGCTTTCATAACCGCGCCGAAGGCCTGCGTAATCTCTACCTGGTGGGCGCCGGAACCCATCCCGGTGCGGGGCTGCCGGGTGTGCTCTCCAGCGCGAAAGTGCTGGATCGGATCGTCCCTGCGGCATGAAGCCAACCGAAGTCCTTGCCCGCCACGGCAGCAGTTTTCATCTGGCCAGCCGCTTTCTGCGCCCGGGTGACGCCGCCGATGTGACCACGCTCTACGCGGTCTGTCGGCTGATCGATGACCTCGCCGACGAGCGCCATGACGAATCCGCCACCATCGAGGGCTTTATCAACGCCCTCGAAGAAAAGGCGTTTCAGGCGATCCCCGTAGACGGCTTTGCTGATCTGATGCAGCGGCGCAATCTCGATCCACAACCGCTCATCACCCTCGCCCGAACGGCTTGGGAAGAGGCGGCGACGCCACGGCTCATCGCGGATGAGGCCACGCTCATCGACTATTGCTATGGGGTGGCAGGCACCGTGGGTGAGCTGATGTGCCCGCTCATCGGAGCGGATCCACAGCGCGGCCGTGATCCCGCGGTCGCCCTGGGTATCGGCATGCAACTGACCAATATCGCTCGAGACGTACTCGAAGACGCGCGCGCCGGCCGACGGTATCTGCCCGGTGAATGGGTAGGTGACCTCTCACCAGCAGCGATTGCCGAGGCCCGGCCGATCCATCGCGAGCCGGTCCGGGCCGCCATCCAGCAAACCGTTCACCTGGCCGAATCGTATTACCAGCGCGCAGAAGCCGGGCTTTCACTCATCCCCCTGCGCAACCGCCAGGCCATTCGCATCGCCGCACGGCTTTACCGGGCCATTGGCGTGCGCGTGCGTGATCAGGGCTGTCGCTACTGGGAGGGGCGCGTCTCGCTGAGCGGTCGCGAGCGCACCCGGCTTGCGTTTGGCACACTCGCCGGCCTGGCTCGGCGACCTGACCCCCAGGATGTATGAAATCCGTTGATTTAGCCTTTATTGGCCTTGGCGCCGCGGCAATGAGTCTGGCCACACGCCTGGCCGACGCCGGTCACAGCGCCAGTGCTGTTTTTATTGAACCCGATGCCGACCCCGGCGATGACCGCACCTGGTGTGGTTGGGGACCAAATGATCACCCCTTCTCCGAGCGCGTCACACGCCGCTGGTACGGCTGGGCGGTGAGTGCTGAAGGTGAGACGGTGATCACCGGCCGTCCGGACATCCCTTATGAAATGCTGCGCGTGAGTGAGGTGCGCGCCCATGCCCACGCGGCCATCGCCCAACGCGAGGATTGGGCCATCCTGACCGGCCGCGCGATGGTCGAGGCGCACCGCCAAACCGACGGCTGGGTGCTGGTGCTCGATAACGGCGAGACCATCCAGGCGCGCTGGGTGCTCGATGCCCGACCGCCCGCCCTTACGCTACGCCGCCCGTGGGTATGGCAAAGCTTTGTGGGCCTTGAGCTCAGTGGGCATGACTTTGGGGAGGATCACATCGTGCGGCTCATGGATTTTGTGAACGACGATGCGCCGCTCGCCACATTCGTCTATGAACTGCCCATTGCCCGTGATCGGCGGTTGGTGGAGCTCACTCGGTTCACCCCGGAGCCAGCGAATCTCGAGCATCTCCGTGACCAGCTGGATGGTCTGCTCGCTGAGCGGGGTTGGGATCGCGCACACATCGAGCGGGTTGAACAAAGTCACCTACCCATGGCCGCCATACCGCCGGATGCCCATGATCAGTGGATTCGGATCGGGACGGCCGGGGGCAGCATGCGCCCGGCGACCGGTTATGCGTTTCACGCCATCCAGGCCTGGGCTGATCAATGTGCCGCGGCGATGCGCCAGGGCGGCGAACCGATACCACCCCGACGTGCCGCGCTACTCGACTGGCTCGACGGTGTCTTTCTGGAATCACTCTGGCAAGCGCCCGACGTCGCTGGACAGCGATTTACCCGGCTTTTCCAGCGAACGCCCCCAGCCGCGCTCACTCGCTTTCTCATGGCTCGGGCCAGTGCCCTTGATATACTGCAGGTGCTGCGCGCATTACCCATGCGCCCGATGCTGAAAGCCGCTTTTCGGCGGGGATGGAGACGGACATGAGCGCAACCGAGCGCCTACCGGCATTCTGGCTATTCCCGGTGGGACTGGTACTGGCACTGGGTTTCTCATCACTCCCCGGTCAATGGCCGCTTTATGCCGTGCTCGCCATTGGGGTGATGGTGTTTGGACTGCCCCATGGCAGCCTCGATACCGCCGTCGCCAAACAGCATCTGGGTGTCACCCAACCGGCGCGTCTTGCTCTGTTCTTTGCGGCCTACCTCGGCCTTGGCGCCCTGGTGCTGGCTATCTGGTGGCAGATCCCCACAGTGGCGCTCGCCGCCTTCCTGCTTTATTCCGCCGTGCATTTCGGCGATGACGTCAGTGCCCGCCTCGGTCGGCTAGGGGCAACAGGTTACGGCCTCTGGCTCCTCTCGCTGCCGCTGGTGCTCCGGCCGGCGGATGTCCTGCCGCTGTTCGAGGCACTGGGCGCAGGGAACGCGCCGGTCATCCTCGCAACTGCGCCCTGGGCCCTGGGTATCGGGGGCATCCTGCTGGCCGTCGGGCTTTATCAAAGCCCAAATCGTGCAATGAGTGATTGGCGTGACCCGGCTCTGCTCGCGCTGGGGGCCGCGATGCTTCACCCCCTCGCCTACTTCGTGGCGTATTTCTGTTTTCTTCACAGCCCGCGGCATCTGGAGCTGGCAGCCCGTGACCTGGGGCTTTACAGCTGGCGTGACCGTCTGGCCGCGGTGGCGCCCACGACACTCGCCACCTATGCGCTCGTGGCAGCGGCTGTCCCTTTTCTGATCGGACTACCCATGGATGCAATGCTTCTGCGGCTCGTCTTTATTACACTGGCGGCATTGACGGTGCCACACATGATTCTGGAACTCATCGCGAGTCCGCGCCGTCAGGCTTGAACAGCACCACCGCTAACTGGCGAGGATGAATGGATACGATGACGATTTCCGTACTGCAGGCAAAGATCCATCGGGCCACGGTGACCGATGCCAATCTGGCGTACGAAGGCAGCATCACCATTGACCCGATCCTGCTCGAGGCCAGCGGGCTTGTGGCGTTTCAGCAGGTGCATGTCTACAACATCACCAATGGCAACCGTTTTGAGACCTACATCATCACGGGCACACCCGGTGCGGGTGAGATTACGATCAACGGCGCGGCAGCCCACCTCGCCGGCGCCGGCGACAAGGTCATCATTGCGGCCTACGCCCAGGTCAGCGCCGCGGCGGCGCAGGATTGGGAGCCCACGCTGGTGTTTGTCGACGATCAAAACCGCCAGAAATCACTGACCCATTGAGTCTCGCTGCGCCTCAAGGGCCTCCCAGCGGCTATAGGCTGCGGAAAGCTCGGCCTCAATGTCGGTGACGGCCTGCGTCGCCGCCTCAATCGTTGCCGCCTCTTCCTGATACAGCGCAGGGTCATTAACCCGGGCGGTGGCTGCTGCAAGCTGGTCCTCCAGTGATTCAATCTCGCCGGGCAGCGTCTCGAGTGCCCGGGCGTCTTTGTAGCTCAACTTGCGCTTTTTACCCGCCGCCGGCCGCTCGGATCCGCTGGTGCCGCCCGCCTCTTGACCGTGACTGGTCGCCTTGCGCGGGTTGCGCTGACGGCCCTGTCGCAGCCAGTCGGTATAGCCCCCGACATACTCACCAATCTGCCCGCCGCCCTCAGGCACCAGCACGCTGGTCACCGCATTGTCGAGAAATGCCCGGTCATGGGAGACAAGCAGTAACGTGCCGGGATAGTCGGTCAGGCGCTCTTCGAGCAGCTCAAGGGTTTCGACATCAAGATCGTTGGTCGGCTCATCAAGCACGAGCAGGTTCGAGGGCCTGGCAAACAGCTGCGCGAGCAGCAGGCGATTACGCTCGCCCCCGGATAAGCGCGTGATCGGCGCATTCGCCCGGTCGGGCGAGAAAAGAAAATCCTGCAGATATCCCATCACATGACGGCGTTTGCCATCGCCCAGATCAATGAACTCATCTCCTCCGGCGACGTTCTCCCGGGCCGTACGCGTGTCATCCAGCGCCGCCCGGTGCTGATCGAAGTACGCCACCTGCAGCCCGGTACCCAGTCGGACCCGACCCGCATCAGGCGTCTGCTCGCCCAGTAGCAGCCGTAACAGGGTGGTTTTACCCGCACCGTTGGGGCCAATGATGCCCACCCGATCGCCCCGCAGGATGCGGGTGCTGAAATCGCGCGCCAGCACATGCCCAGCGACCGTGTAGTCCACGTGCTCGGCCTCGATGACGAGTTTGCCGGAGCGCTCGGACTCCGCCATGGTCAGCTTGGCGTTACCTGGCTGGCTGCGGCGCTCGGCGCGGGTGGCCCGCATGGCCTGCAGGGCACGTACACGGCCTTCGTTGCGCGTTCGCCGGGCCTTGATGCCCTGCCGGATCCAGGCCTCTTCCTGCTTGAGCTTCTTGTCAAAACGCGCCTGTTCAACCGCTTCAGCGTGGGCGCGCTCTTCCTTGCGGCGCAAATAGTTGGCGTAATCGCCCGGCCAACTGGTGAGCTCACCACGGTCGATCTCGACGATCCGGCTCGCCACGGCCTGCAGGAACGCCCGATCATGGGTGACAAAGACCACACTACCGGGGAAGTCCCGAATAAAGCCCTCAAGCCAGGTGATGGCCTCGATATCCAGGTGGTTCGTCGGCTCGTCAAGCAGCAGGACATCCGGGTTGCGCACCGCTGCGCGCGCCAGCAGCACCCGCCGGCGTAAACCGCCCGACAGTGAGTCAAACGGGACATCGGCGGGAAGCTCGAAACGGCTCAAAACGGATTCGACACGCTGCTCAACCTCCCAGCCGCCGCCGGCCTCGATTTGCGCCTGGACATCCGCCATCTCGGTGGCATCGGTGGCATCGGCGCCGCCGGCCGCCATGGCCTCCGCCAGGGCATGATGGCGCGCCAGCAAGCGTCCCAGCTCACCCAGGCCGTCCGTGACCACCTCAAAGACACTCCCGCCCAAGCCGCTGGGCACCGCTTGCTCGAGGCGCGAGACGATGACGCCCTCATCACAGCGGATTCGCCCGGCATCGGGTTCGATGGAGCCATCAATGAGCCGAAGCAGCGTGGATTTGCCCACGCCATTCCGCCCGACAACGCAGATCCGCTCACCCGGCTCAATGGCGAGCTCGGCGTTGGCAAGCAATGGGGGGCCACCCACCGACAATTCGATGCCCTCAAGACGGATGAGGCTCATGTACACTCCTGCGCGTTAATAACCCTTTATTTTACCACTGTGCCTGGGAGGGTGATCGAAATGGCCGTCTCCACACCCCGTGAACGGATGAACGTCGCCATCCTCGCCGCCAGTCAGGCATTGTTCCTGATGACTGCGGTCACCGTGATGACCCTGAGTGGCATGGTCGGCCAGCAGCTCACACCGAGTCCGGCACTCGCCACCCTGCCGATTGCACTGATGCAGGTCGGCACGCTGGTCGCCACCTTCCCGGCCTCAATGCTGATGAAACGCATCGGGCGGCGTACCGGATTCATGCTGGGCGCCGGTGGCGGTGGCGTGACGGGTGCCGCCCTCGCGGCTTACGGGATCGCCGAGAGCAGCTTCCTGCTCTTTAACCTGGGCAATTTGCTACTTGGGGTCTACCAGGCATTTGCGATGTACTACCGCTTCGCTGCAGCCGACTGCGCGAGTGCGAGCTTTCGCAGTCGGGCGATCTCACTGGTGCTGGCCGGTGGTGTCATCGCGGCGATCCTCGGGCCCATTAACGCCAACCACGGGCAACTGCTCTGGGGGGCTCATCCCGAGGCGGGCCCCTACCTCATCCTGGTCGGTCTGACCCTGATCGCTACACTGCTCGTCGGGGGGCTGCGCGTGCCGCCGGCCAGTGAACCGGGCGCGGCGGAGCCACAGCGCGATCTCGGGCAGATCGCCCGCCAAGGCGCCTTTCGGGTGGCATTGATTGCAGCGGCCATTGGTTATGCCGTCATGATCCTCGTGATGACCGCCACGCCGCTCGCCATGCAGCAGGCAGGCTACTCGATGGGGGATGCCGCGCTGGTCATGCAGTGGCATGTCCTTGGCATGTTCGCACCGTCGTTTTTCACGGGCACGCTGATCGCGCGCTTTGGCGTGCTCAATATCCTGCTGACCGGCGGCCTGCTGCTTGCGCTGAGCGCCACGGTTGCGATCAGCGGCCAGGCCGTGCCGCAGTACTGGCTCGCCCTGCTGTTGCTCGGGGTGGGGTGGAATTTCCTGTTCATCGGCGGCAGCACCCTGCTCACACAGACCCACACGCCGGCCGAGCGCGGAAAAGTCCAGGGCCTGAACGATCTGGTGATCTTCTCCCTGGTAGCGTTTGGCTCGCTCATGGCTGGGGCCCTGCTGCATCACCTGGGCTGGATCGGACTGAACTTGAGCGTGCTGCCGTTCGTTCTGATCACACTGCTGGCCACGAGCTGGCTGCGCTTTGGCGCACCGGCCGAGCCCCGGCCCGTGGAGAGAGCCGGGTGACAGAGCGCTCAAGCACCAAGCTCGCTTGCGCTGGGCTCACCGCCACGGGATTTTTCTGGGCCCTGAACACCGTTATTGGTCGAGGCACCGTTGGTGAAATCCCACCGGTGGCGCTGGCGTTCTGGCGCTGGACCCTCGCGTTTCTCACCCTGCAGATCGGCCTGGGCATTCCCGTAATTGCGCCATTTTTCCTGGCGGAAAGTGCCCTTGGCGGCCTGCACCTGCCCCGGTTCGAGAACCTGTGGATTTATCTGATCATCGCGATTGGCCCGAGCCTCCTCGCCTACCAGTTCTGGAACAACGGCGTACGGCGCATCGGCGCTTCCCGGGCGGCGCTGTTTTTGTATTTGATTCCGGTCTTTGCCGCGGCGCTGGGGTATTTCATCCTCGATGAGCGACTGGCCGTGTTTCACGCCGCTGGCGGCAGCCTGATCTTCGCCGGGCTACTCCTCGCGACGCGCACCAAATCGTTGCGGACATCCGCGAGAAGTCGCTGTCAGATCATTCAGACACGACCGATCAGCGAGAGTATTTCATGCATCGACCAACCGGCCTGAGCCTGATATGCATGGCCATGGCGCTCGGGAGCACAGCAATCGCGGCCGATGAGCAGGTCTTCCAGCCCGCCGACATCGCTCACTGGGCGCCTCATTCGTTCGCGGGCGACACGGACTATGCCCTCGAGGAGACGAGAGAAGGCGAGGTACTGGTCGCCGACTGTCGCGAGGGCACGGCCTCGGGCTTGTTCTACCGGGAGTCCATTGATCTGACCCAAACCCCGGTGATCGAGTGGCGCTGGCGAGTCCTGGACCCAATCAGTGCGGGTGACCCGGAGACCAAGGCCGGTGATGACTATGCAGCACGGATTTATGCCGTTGACGAGCATGCGATCCTGCGCTGGCGAACTCGTGCCCTGAATTATGTTTCAACCACACGTCAGCCAAAAGGCGCAGACTGGGCGAACCGTTACGCGAGTCAGGCCCGGATGATCGCCGTGGACAATGCTGGCGGGCAGGCCGATGGCTGGCAGACGCATCGGCGCAACTTGCGCGAAGACTTCCAGCGCTTTCATGACCGGGAGGTCGACACCATTGAGGCGCTTGCCATCATGACCGACTGCGACGATACGGGTGAGACCGCTCGGGCGCAGTACGGCACCATTCGCTTACGCCCGGAGTAGATAACATGGATTCACCGCATGACCTGGTGGTTATCGGCGGCGGCGTCGGCGGGCTTGTTACGGCAAGTGTTGCCGGGCAGCTCGGTCTGGATGTGGTTTTGATTGAGCGCGAGCCGGCCCTGGGCGGTGACTGCCTGCACTCTGGCTGTGTCCCCAGCAAGACATTGATCCGAAGCGCTGGCGTGGCCCACACGGCACGCGAGGCCGGGCGCTTCGGTGTAGACGCGACTGTTGGCGATGTCGATTTGACTCGGGTTATGGCCCGCGTGCACGAGGTTATTGCGCATATCCAGCACCACGATGATCCGGATCGCTTCCGCGGATACGGCGTGGACGTGCGCTTTGGCGAGGCCCACTTTGTCGACAGCCACACGGTGGCGGTAAAAGGGGAATGGGTCCGCGGTCGGCGATTCGTGATTGCCACCGGGTCCAAGCCAGCAATACCGCCCATCCCGGGCATCGAGACGATTCCCTACCTGACCAACGAGACGGTGTTCAAGGCGCAGACGTTGCCTGAGCGCCTAGCGGTGGTCGGTGGGGGGGCCATCGGTATCGAACTGGCGCAGGCATTCTCCCGGCTCGGGAGTCGGGTCACGGTCATTGAGGCCGGTGAGCGCATCCTGCCCAAAGATGACCCGATGCTCACCGAGGCGCTGCAAGCCCACCTGCAAAGCGAGGGCATCACGATTCACACGGCCACGCCGGTGACCGGTGCGCGCCCAGGTGCCAGCGCGAGGACCGCGATGCTGGAGCTGGGCGAAACCGGTGAGACGCTCGAGGTCGATGAAGTCCTCATTGCGGCAGGACGCCAGCCGAACATCAGCGCACTCGACCCGGAAACGGCCGGGCTTGATCTGAATGCCAATGGCACGCTGCAGGTTGACGCGCGTCTTCGCACCAGCCAGCGCCATATTTATGCCTGCGGTGATTGTGTGGGGCCATTTCCGTTCACGCACATGGCCGAATATCAGGCCGGGATCATCATCAGCAACGCGATCTTTCGTCTGCCTCGCAAGGTCGATTACCGTGCCGTGCCGTGGGTGACCTACACCGATCCGGAACTCGCCCATGTCGGCATGACCGGGGCTGAGGCCGAGCGCGCGGGCATCGAACACGAGCTGGCGGTTTTCCCGGTAGCGGACGTCGATCGTGCGATTGCTGAGGGCTGCACTGTGGGTGAGCTGCGTCTGCGGATAGCGAAAGGCCGCATCATTGGGGCAAGCCTGCTCGCGCCCCATGCGGGTGAGCTGATCCATGAACTGGCCCTTGCCGTCACTGAGCGAATTCCGCTGCGCAAACTCGCCAGTATGGTCCACGCCTACCCGACACTTGCGCAGATAACCAAGCGAGCTGCTGGCGCGCATTACAGTCCACAGCTCTTTTCGGCCAGGACACGCTGGCTGGTGAAATGGATTAACCGGCTGCTGCCATGACCGATGCACTCCCGCCCACGGCCAAGGTGCGCCATTGGGGCCGCTACGCGCTGCTCGCGGGCGTGGCCATTGCGATTGTCACCGGCATCATGCTGCGCGATGAATTCAGCCGCGAGGCGCTCTCTGGCTGGCTGGATGGACTGGGGCCCTGGGCCGGTGCCGTATTCATGCTGGCCTACGCGGCGGGTGCCGTGGCCTTCCTGCCCGGGCTGGTGTTCACGATTACAGGCGGTGCGCTGTTCGGGCCCGTTCTGGGCACCCTATTCAGTCTGGTGGGTGCAACAACCGGTGCCACGCTGGCGTTTCTGGCGGCTCGGCATGGCGCGGGCGACTGGGTCGCCCAGCGCACCGGCAAACGCCTTGACCGACTGCAGGCCGGTATTGATCGCGAGGGATGGCGTTTCGTTGCGCTGGTGCGACTGGTGCCGATCGTCCCATTCAACCTGCTGAACTACGCCCTTGGCCTCACCCGACTGCGCCTTGGCACCTATGTGCTGACAAGTTTTATCGCCATGGCACCGGGAGCGCTGGCCTACGTCTGGGTGGGCCATGCGGGGCGCCAGGCCGTTGCAGGGGGCGGGAACGTTCTTCAGAGTATTGGGATCGCTTTGGGGCTTATCGCCGCCATTGCCTTCATCCCACGGCTGATCCGCAGCCTGCGCGGGCCAGTTGAGCCCGCGGCACCCGATGCCCCCGACAACCCGCCGGACAGGGAGCGAACCGATCGATGAACCAGCCCGCCGAGCAGAAACGCTATTTCCTCAACCCCGACAAGTTCCGCGATCCGAACGTCACCGCAGATGGTCAGCCCCGCGCGACCGTTACACTGCGCACCCTTGAGACGCTGTGGATTAACACCGGCACCCTTTGCAATCTCGAATGTCGTAACTGCTACATCGAGTCATCACCAAGCAATGACCGACTCGTCTACATCACCCATGAGGAGGTCTGCGACTACCTCAATGAGATCGAGCGCGAGTCACTGGGCACCACCACGATCGCCTTCACCGGGGGTGAGCCGTTCCTCAACCCGGATATGCTGCCGATCCTTGAGACCTGTCTGACGCGCGGTTATACAGTATTACTGCTGACCAACGCCACCAAACCCATCATGCGCCCGCGGGTGCAGCGCGGACTGAAAGCGCTGCGGGATACGCATGGCGAGCGCCTGACGCTGCGGGTGTCCATCGATCACTTCGACCCGCACTGGCATGAACTCGAGCGCGGCACAGACACCTTTGAGCCGGTGGTTGAGGGGTTGCGCTGGCTGACCGATGAGGGCTTTCAAATCGATATCGCCGGGCGGCTGTTCGCGGGTGATGACGAAGCGACAATGCGCGCGGGCTACACGCGACTGTTCCAGGACCGGGGCATTGCCTTGAACGCCGAGGATCCCGGCAAACTGGTGCTCTTTCCGGAAATGGATGCCCGACTGGACGCCCCCGAGGTCACGACGGCGTGCTGGCAAAAGCTCGGTAAGCATCCGGACCAGATGATGTGCTCGAGCTCGCGGATGATCGTCAAGCGCAAGGGCGCCGAGCGCCCGAGTGTCATCGCCTGCACGCTGCTGCCCTATGACGAGCGCTTCGAGCTGGGCCACACGCTCACCGATGCCCAGCAGACCGTTCCCCTCAATCACCCGCACTGTGCGCAATTCTGCGTGCTGGGCGGCGCCAGCTGCAGCGGCTAGGAGATCTCGCCATGGCCACCGAGAAAATCACCTTCACGGGGCATAACGGCGATGCGCTGCATGCCCGCCTCGATCGGCCTGATGGACCGATCCGCGCCGTCGCGCTCTTCGCCCACTGCTTTACCTGCTCGAAGGACATCCCGGCGGCCCGGCGCATTGCCGGCCGGCTGGCGGCTCAGGGCATTGCCGTGCTGCGCTTTGATTTCACTGGGCTCGGACATTCCGAGGGCGAGTTCGCGAATACGAATTTCACTTCCAACGTAGAGGATCTGCGCCTGGCAGCCCGCCACCTCACTGAAACCGTGGGCGTACCCCAACTTCTGATCGGGCATTCTCTGGGCGGTGCCGCGGTCATCAAGGCCGCGCCCGACATCTCGGGCGTTCGTGCGGTCGTCACGATCGGGGCGCCGTCCGACCCCAGCCATGTCTCAAAGAACTTCGCCGCCCAGATCGACGCCATTCAAGCCGCTGGTGAAGCCGAGGTGGATCTTGCCGGCCGGCCCTTCACCATCAAGCGCCAGTTCCTCGAAGACATCACCGAGGCCAAGCTGGACGATGCACTGAAAAACCTGGATGCGGCGCTGCTGGTGCTGCACTCGCCCCAGGACACAACAGTTGGCGTGAGCAACGCGGCAGACCTATTCCAGGGCGCGATGCACCCGAAAAGCTTCATCACCCTGGATAACGCCGATCACCTCATCACCCGACCAGCCGATGCCGAGTACGTGGCGGATGTGATTGGGGCCTGGGGCACACGCTATCTCGACCTCGCCGACGAGCCAGCCACGCCTGGCGCGCCCGAGGGCGTCACCCGCGTCTCAGAGGCGAGCGCCAAGGGCTTCCGGCAGGACATTAACGTCTCGGGAAAACACATGCTGACCGCGGACGAGCCGCCGAAAATGGGCGGAACGGACCTGGGCCCCACGCCCTATCAGCTCGTGGCTGCCGGCCTTGGCGCGTGCACCAGTATGACGATTCGCATGGTCGCACGGCGCAAGGATCTGCCCCTTGAGCATGTCTTCTGCGATGTCACCCACGACAAGAAACATCGGACCGACTGCGAGAGCTGCGGCGAGAAAGGCGCCCGAGTGGACGTCTTTCATCGCCGTATTAATCTCGCCGGCGACTTGAGCCCCGACGAACGGCAGACACTGCTTGAGATCGCCGACAAATGCCCGGTGCACCGGACGCTGGAGTCCGAGATCTTGATCGAGACGGTCCTCGCCGACGACTAGCCCGGCTCAGCCTCGGCCGCGGTAGGGGGCCACACCCTGCTCCGGAATCCAAACATCGGCTGGTGGCTCGCCGGTCTGATAGAAAACGTCGATGGGAATCCCACCCCGGGGGTACCAGTAGCCGCCGATCCGCAGCCAGTGGGGCTCGAGCAGATCCACCAGCCGCCGGGCCACCGTCATGGTGCAGTCCTCGTGAAAGGCACCATGGTTGCGGAAAGAGAACAGGAACAACTTCAGAGACTTGCTCTCCACAAGCCAGTCACCGGGGACGTAGTCGATGACCAGCTGGGCAAAATCCGGCTGGCCGGTCATCGGGCAGATAGAGGTGAACTCCGGCGCCGTGAACCGGGCGACGTAGCCGAACCCCGCCTGAGGGTTCGGGACGCGCTCGAGCGTGGCCTCCTCGGGTGAGTTTGGCAGCGTCGTATCCTGGCCCAGCTGCGTGAGGCCCGCATGCGAGTGGTCCGTCGTCATTGTGACTCCCTAATCGACAAGCAAACCCGCATTTTGCCGGTGCGGGCCACCTGACAAAAGCACGATCAGGAAGCGATGGCCGGCTCGCGAAACTGCAGGCCGGCGAGATGGGCATACAGGCTATCGTGCTCTAGTAGGGCCTGGTGGGTGCCAACGGCGCGCAGATGGCCGTTTTCAAGGACCGCAATCCGGTCGGCGTGGATCACCGTCGCCAGCCGATGGGCGATCACCAGGCTTGTGCGGCCGGTCATGAGCCGAGCTAACGCCGACTGCACCTGCCGTTCACTTTCTGCATCCAGGCTGCTCGTGGCCTCGTCCAGCAAGAGCAACGCCGGGTCGCGGAGTATGGCCCGGGCGATCGCAATCCGCTGACGCTGCCCACCCGAGAGCTGAACGCCATTCGGGCCGATGTGGGTGTCCATGCCCTGCGGGAGCGCGTCAACAAACGCCGTGCAGTTCGCCGCCTCAGTGGCCGCCAGCAAAGCCGTGTGCGTAGCATCTGGATCCCCGAAACGGATATTGTCCCGCACCGTCCCGGTAAACAGAATCGGTGACTGAGCCACCAAGGCCATGCGTCGGCGCAGATCCGTCGGATCGGCATCGCGCAGGTCTACACCATCCAGGCGAATTGCCCCCGTCTGCGGATCAGCAAAGCGAAGCAGCAGCGAGATCAGCGTGCTTTTGCCCGCGCCTGACGGGCCGACAAGGGCCAGCGTTTCGCCAGCGCGCACCGTCAGGTCGAGGCCTGCCAGCGCCGGGGGCTCCGGGCGCGAGGGATAGCGATAGGTCAACTGCTCGATCTCCACCTCGCCTTCGGCGGGTTCCGGCAGCGGCTGCGGATACGCGGGGGCAACGACCTCGGGCTCAGCATCGAGCAATTCGAACAGGCGCTCGGCCGCCCCCGAGGCACGAAAGACCTCACCGGCCACTTCCGACAGCACGCCGACGGCACTCGCTGCGAGCACGGCATAGAACACGAAGGCGGAGAGCTCGCCGGCGGTCATGTCACCGGCCAGTACGGCATGGCCGCCGCGCCACAAGATGAACGCCACCCCAGAGAAAGCAAGGAGCAGGACCGCTGCATTCAGTCCCGCTCGCTGCCGAATGCGTCGCACGGCCGTCGAAAAGGCCTCCTCAACCCGCGTTCCAAAAGCACGACGATCCTCGCCCTCGTGAACAAACGCCTGAACGGTCTCGATACCGCCCAGGGTCTCGCCGGCGTAACTGCCCACCTCAGCGATGCGATCCTGACTCAGACGCGATAGACGGCGCACCCGGCGGCCATAGAAAAACATAGGGGCAATCACAACAGGGATGCCGATCACCACCAGGCCAGTGAGCCCCGGACTGGTCACTACCAGCATGACCAGCGCGCCGACCAGCATGAGCGAGTTGCGCAGGGCCATGGAAAACGTCGACCCAAGGACGGTCTGGAGCAGCGCGGTATCCGTGGTCATGCGCGACTGGATCTCGCCCACGCCGTTGCGCTTGTAGAACTCGGGCTCAAGTGCCAGCAAACGGTTAAAGACATGCTGGCGCAGGTCGGCGGCGACCCGCTCCCCCACCCACATAATCCAGTAAAAGCGCATGGCTGAGGCGAGCGCCAGGACGAGCACGACGCCCGTGGTGAGCAGTAACATGCGGTCCAGCGTGGCCGGGGTGCTGGAGGCAAACCCCTCGTCGATGAGCAGGCGCAGTCCCTGACCGATCGCCAGCACGCTGCCAGCCGCCACGATCAGCGCCACGCCGGCCAACGTGGCCTGGGGTAAGTAGGGCTTCAGGTATCCGGCAAGGCGAAGCAAACCCGTGAGTTTTGGCATGCTCGATGTGCTCCGTATGCTTGAACCGCACAGGATGACACGAGTGGCCGATGAGGTGGGTATGAACAGGCGCGCAAGCGCTTGGGTGGCGATCGGATTAAGCCTGTTGATTGGGCAGGCTCACGCGAGCGCTGACATCAAGACGCTCGCCAGGGATCTTGAACACCCCTGGGCCATGGCGTTTGTCACCGACAGTGAAGTACTGGTCACCGAACGGCCCGGCCGATTGCTGTATCTGGACCTCGCAAGCGGCACCCGGACACCCGTCACTGGCGTGCCGACGGTAGACGCCCGGGGCCAGGGCGGGCTGCTGGATATCGAACTGCACCCGGATTTCGCCGATAACCGGCTGGTCTACCTGACCTGGGCCGGTCAGTGTGAGGGCGGCAATGCCACCCACCTCGGACGGGGCCGGCTGACCAATGACCAGCAGCTCGCCGACTTCGAGACCCTGTTTATTGCGACACCCTGTGTGAGGAGCACGAAGCATTTCGGCTCCCGTATCCAGTTTGATGATGGCGGTCATGTGCTATTCACCACCGGCGATCGGGGCGAACGGGACCGTGCGCAGGATCTTTCCGATCACAATGGCTCGGTCATCCGGCTCAATGACGATGGCAGCATCCCCGAGGACAACCCGTTTGTTGGCCAGAATGAGGCCGAACCGGCCATCTTCAGCTACGGACATCGCAACCCTCAGGGTGCGGCGCAGCATCCGGAGACTGGCGCCGTGTGGATCCACGAGCACGGGCCGCAAGGCGGCGATGAGATCAATATCCCCCAGCCTGGTGAGAACTTCGGCTGGCCTGAGACCACCTATGGCCGTGAGTACTGGGGACCGGAGATCGCACCGGATAACAAACCGGGAACCATCCAGCCCCTTCATCACTGGACACCCTCGATTGCGCCCTCGGGCATGGCTTTCCATAACGGCGAGCTATACGTCGGTGCGCTGGCCAAAGTGCACCTGGCCCGGCTAACGCTCGACGGCCATCAGGTCGTCAACGAGGAGCGGCTGTTGCAGGACCGAGGCTGGCGAATTCGCGCGGTAGAGCGTAGCCCTGATGACCGGTTGTTCGTTTTGACTGATCAGCCGAACGGCCGACTGGTGCGAGTCATCCCGCAAGCGCGTTGACCCGCTCAACCCTCGAAATCGTGCCCGCGAGCGGCTTCTGACTGAACACGCCGTGCTGGAGGCATGGCAGCGATTTCAGGCGGAGGCCTTGCCCGGCGTTGGATTGAGCGAGGCGCTGGAAGCCGACACCGCAACCGCCTAAATCAGGTCGGCTCGTGCTTTCCAGCCTGCCCAGATCAGGCTCGCCCAGGCGACCATCAGAATCGTGCCACCGATCGGTGTGATGTAGGTCAGCGCAATCGTATCCAACGCCACCGCCGCATAGATGCTCACGCTAAACAGCACGGTCCCTATCACCATCGCCCACGCGGCAAACCGAAGCCGGCTGAGCGTGCCTGCACTAAGCGGCAACGCCAGTCCGAATGCCAGCGCAAGCACGACCACCGCATGTACCTGGTTATAGCGCACGGCCGTCATCAGGAAGCGAAAGGATTCTGCATCGACGTTGGGCCTGAACGCATGCTCCGACATCGCACCAAAGGCGACGGAGAGCAGTCCGAGCAGACCAGCAGCAATCAGAAAAGGACGCATGGGTTTTCCTATGATCAGTCGTGTTGCAGGACAAACGAGGAGTCTAACCTCGGCGGGTGGTCGGGGAACACCTTCACTCAGCCACCATTGGCAAGAAATCGATCAAGGGCGTCGGCAAACCGCTTTCGATCCGTGGCATTCAGCGTAGGCGGGCCACCGGTATGAACACCACTGCTGCGCAGCGTTTCCATAAAGTCGCGCATTTGCAGTCGACTGCGGATGTTCTCGCGGGTATGGACTTCGCCACGGGGTGTGATCGCAACGGCGCCCTTCTCGAGCACCTCAGCAGCAAGCGGGATATCGGCGGTGATGACAAGATCGCCCGACACAACCTGTCGGACAATTTCGTCGTCGGCCACATCGAAACCGGCCTTGACCTGAATCGCATCGATGAGCGGAGAAGGCGGCTTGCTGATCGGTTGATTGGCCACCAGCGTCAGTCGCGCGCCAACCCGCTGCGCGGCCCTGAACAGGATCTCCCGGATCACGACCGGACAGGCGTCTGCATCGACCCAGAGATGCGCTTCATGAGACGGTTGAGTGACCATGGCGAAAAGCTTAGCAGACCCGCTCACATGATCCGCGCAGGTTGTCGGATCTTCATTGACGCCGTGCGGCTTTGGCTTGCGCAGAATGCCTTTGGCAATGCCGGCGCACTCGCCTTCTATACGCTGTTCTCGCTTGCGCCCGTGATGATCCTGGTGATTGCGGTGGCTGGGGTCGTCCTCGGCCCCGATGCCGCTGAGGGCCGGATCGTTGCGCAGCTTGAGGCCGGCATTGGCCCCGAGGCCGCACGGGCCATTCAGCAAACGGTCGCTGGCACCCGGCTTGAGAGCGCGGGATGGCTACCAACGCTGGCCGGTGTGGCAGCAATGGTCATTGGTGCAACCGCCGTCTTCGCCCAACTCCAGCGCTCGCTGAATGCAATCTGGGGTGTTACCGCCCAGCCCAGTCGCAGCAGTCTGCTCATCATTGCCCGCAATCGGCTTTTATCACTGCTGATCGCGCTGGTCTTTGGCCTGATCATGCTGGCCTCGCTCCTGGCGACCATTGCCCTGCAGGCTGTTATCCGATTTGCCGAGCAGTGGTTGCCGTTTGAAGCGGCGATCATGACCGGGATGGAGAGTCTCGTCAGCCTTGCGCTAATCACGGCACTTTTCGCCCTGATTTTCCGGATTCTCCCGGACGTGGTTCTGAGCTGGCGGGATGTCGTACCAGGCGCGGCGATCACCGCCGTTTTGTTCATGCTAGGCCGATACTTGATGGCGAGCTATTTAACGATCGCCGCGCCCGCCTCAGCCTATGGCGCCGCCGGATCGCTGGTCCTGGTGCTGCTATGGATTTACGGCACATCACTGATTTTGCTGTTCGGCGCTGCCCTGACCCGCTCAATGCTGACAGCGCGCTAGCCTACTAAGCCGTCGGATCGGCTCGACTCGCCCACTCAGGGCTCGATCATTGCCGCGCCAGGCTCTGTCATTTCATCCCAGACCGGTGGCACCGAGCCTCGCAGCTCTGCGACAAGCGACTGCTCAGCCGCGGTCAGCGGTAAGCGGGCCGCCCGCACCACGTAATGAACCGCGGGAGGCGTGGCAACGCGCTCGCTACCAGACCAAAGACATTGGTCGGGCGTCATGAACCCCCGGTTCATCAGGGAGATACCAAACCCAGCGCTCACCGCCGCACGGACGCCGGCGGTGCTTGCGCTCTGCAAAACCTCTTCGTAGGCAATGCCCGCCTCGTCCAGCAGCGTGCTCGCAATACGACCGTAAAAGCAGTGCTCCCCGAACGTAACGAGCGGGACAGGCTGGTCACCGAGCGGTTCGGCATCGATCGCCTGGATAAACTCCAGCTGATCGGTCCACAGGGGCAGGTCGTCATGACGCACCTGGTTGGCCTCGACTGGCATGACCGCCAGATCCACTTCACCCGTTTCGGCCCATGCAGCAACGGAGAGCGAAGATCCGGCCTTTACCTGCAGACGAATGCCGGGGTGGGCCCAGCGAAACCGACCCGCGATGCCAGCCACCCGCGTGGTCGCAAAATCATCTGTGGCGCCAAGACAGATCGAGCCGGTGAGCGCCGAGCCCCGAAAACGCTGCACCGCCGCGTCGTGAGCGGAGAGAATACGATCAGCAAACTCAAGCAGCTCACGGCCATGCCGCGTTGGCCGTAGCACGCGCCCCTCGCGCTTTAGCAGTGAGTGTCCGACTCGTCCCTCAAGGCGACGTAGCTTCCAGCTGACCGCCGACTGCGTGAGCGACAGTCGCTCGGCCGCTTCAGTCACCCCGCCCGTTTCGATAACGAGCTTCAGGGCGCGCAATGACTCCGTATCTAATCTCATAGCCCGAGCATGACAGAAATTTTAAAAATGCAGAACAATCGTCATTAGTGTCATGCCAGTACCGGGGCTAGCATCCAAGATCAGAACAATAAACGTGCCCGCGGCACGGACCGGAGGAGCCATGACACGGAAGACGGACGGCGTTGAATTCGTGGTCAAGCCTGTTGCCAGTACAGGAGGGGCAAGCGAGTTTCGACAGAGCATGACCCCGCATCCGCTGGTCTACCAGGAGTTGGCACATGATCCGCACTTCGGGATCTACAATGGCCGCTTGCGCTCGCTGTCGTATGGCAACGCGCCCATGGAAGACCTCTACTGGCGCTTACGCCGTCAGGTCATGCTCTCGCACACGGGTGAGCTGGCCACTGAAATTCGTGGACCGCAGGCCGAGGCCTTGCTTGAGCGCGTATTCACCCGCTCGATTGCCGCTGTCCGGGTTGGGCGTTGCAGCTATCAAATTGCCTGCTACGACGATGGTGGCGTGATGATGGACGGGGTTCTGATGCGGTTTGCGCCCGATCACTTCTGGTATGTGCAAAGCGATGGCGAATTCCATGGCTGGCTTCGAGCGCATGCCGGGCAATTTGACGCCGAAGTGCGGGTGACCGATACCTGGATAAGCCAGGTTCAGGGCCCCCGTTCCATGGATGTGCTGGCCGAAGTCGCCGATGAGGGCATGCCCGAGCGGTTCCGTTATTTCGACATGGCGACCATCCAAGTCAACGGCCAGCCCCTGGTCATTACCCGGACCGGTTTTACAAACGAGCTCGGGTGGGAGTTCTACCTGGAGCCTGGCGCAGACGCCGAGGCCATCGGGGATCGCATTCTCGAGGTTGGTCAGCAGTACGAGATGGGCACAACGCCGGCCGAGGTGACCAATGCCCGGCGCATTGAGGGTGGGCTATTGTTCGCGGGCACTGACTTCGATGCGACGATTACGCCATTCGAGGCGGGGTTTGGTCGCATTGTTGACCTGGAAAAAGGCGATTTTGCCGGCCGTGAGGCCCTACGCACCGCCGATCGCCGCTGTCGAACCTGGGGCCTGACCTGCCCGGGCGGGACCGCTCGCCACGGGCTCACGGTGAGTCAGGCCGGACAACCGGCTGGCCGAGTGACGAGTAGCGCCTGGTCGCCTACGCTTGGCACCGGTATCGCGATTGTCCGACTGGACGACCCTGAAGCCGGCCCAGGCACTCAGCTCGAGGTACTCTGCACCGATGGGCAGACCCACGCCGCCGAGGTCTGCAGCCTGCCCCTTTACGATCAGGCCGGCGACATACCCCGCGGCCGCGCCACGGAGCCACTGGCAACAACGGAGCCTGTTCATGCTGCCATCTGATCGCCGGGCGGAAATCGCTCAGGCCGCACTGGGTTTTTCCATTGAGTCCATGCCCCGGGATGCCGCGCGAATCACGGATTTTCGGGATCATCTTCCGGTGGGCACGGAGGTGTACATCGCCTGGCCACCCCGAGCTGATCTTGATGAGATGATTCAGGCCGCCACCAAGCTGCATGAACAGGGGATGATTCCGATCCCGCATGTAGCCGCCCGGCGCGTGGAGTCCCAAGCGGTGTTGCGGGACTTTGTCCAGCGCCTGACCGAAGAAGCGGGCGTCAAGCGCCTCCTGCTGCTTGGCGGTGATCCGGATACGCCTGTCGGGCCTTACCCCGATGCGAGCAGCCTGCTGACATCCGGTGTGCTGAGTGCCTTCGGGATTGAGGCCGTGGACATCGCGGGTCATCCGGAGGGTCACCCCGTGATGCAGGGCGATGAGCCCGCGCGGGTTCTCCAGGAGAAAATCGCCCTCGCCCAGCAGGCAGGCATCGCCGTTCGCGTGGTCTCTCAGTTTGTTCTGGAGCCGGACGCCGTCGTGGACTGGCACACCCAGACATACCGCGAGGCCGCTGGCGAGACCGCGCTGCAAATCGGCGTACCCGGTGTGGTCAGCACCCGACGACTACTTCAGCTTGCCAGCTCCTGCGGGCTATCCGGCAGTCTGGGCATGCTTCGAAAAAGCGGACGACGGTTGGCAAAAACAGCGATGGGCCATGACACCACCGAGGTACTCGTGGCGAGCCTTGCGCATTTAGTTAACGCGGAGAAAAGCGTCGCCGGATTCCATTTTTATTCCTTCGGGAATTTCGAAAAAACCGCCGCCTGGGCCTGCTCAGTCACGCGGGGAGATTTCGATATCAAAGGCGATGCAATTCAACTTAATTAACGCGTTTTCTCAGCTCGTTTTTCTGTATCTTTCCCGTCGCCGTTCGAGGGATCGATTCAAAGACAAAATGCCGCGGTATTTTATAGCCCGCTAGATTGTCTCGGCAGTGGCGTGTTAGTTCTTCTGCGTCGACTTCGACACCAGCAAGACACTCTACGAACGCACAAGGTGTCTCGCCCCAGCGCGCATGCGGCATGGCGACCACTGCGGCAACGGCGACTGCTGGGTGTTTGTAGAGGACATCCTCGATCTCGATAGACGAGATATTCTCGCCGCCGGAGATAATGATGTCCTTGGAGCGATCCTTGAGCTGAATGTAGCCATCGGGATGGATGACGCCGAGGTCACCGGAGCGAAACCACCCGCCGCGAAAGGCTTCCTCGGTGGCCTTGGGGTTGCGGAAGTAGCCCTTCATCACCACATTGCCACGGAACATCACCTCACCGATGGTCTCGCCGTCCTTCGGCACGGGCGTCATGGCATCCGGATCCATTACACTCAGCGCCTCGAGTGGCAGATAGCGCACCCCCTGACGCGCCTTTTGGCGGGTGCGTGCCTCGATATCCAACCCATCCCACTCCGCGTGCCACTCATTGACGACGGCTGGGCCGTACGTCTCGGTGAGCCCATAGAGCTGGGTCACGGTAAAACCGGCCTGTTCCATATCGGCGAGCACCCGCTCGGGTGGGGGTGCGGCGGCCGTGAAAAAATCGACTGCGTGGTCCAGCTGCTGCCCCGCCCCCGCCTCGGAAGAGACCAGGAGCGCCATGACGGGTGGGGCCCCGCACAAGTGCGTGACCTGATGCGCGTGAATCGCCTCCCAGATCGGCTCGGCGCGAACCTGACGCAAACACACATGCGTACCGAAGACCACCGACAGCGTCCAAGGAAAACACCAGCCGTTGCAGTGGAACATCGGCAGGGTCCACAGATACACCGAGTGCCGTGGCATGTTGGCGATTAGCGCATTGCCCTGGGCAAGCAAGTACGCACCGCGATGGTGGGAGACGACCCCCTTGGGATTGCCAGTGGTCCCGGAGGTATAGCCGATCGAAATCGCATCCCATTCATCGGCGGGCAGAGCCCAATCAAAATCGGGATCACCCGCTGCGAGCAGCGATTCATACGTCTCGGCGGGCAACTGCCCAGCCGCTGAGTGCGGATGCTGCGGATCATCGTAAATCACCAGTGTCGGCTCGACCTCGGTAAGGGCAAGGGCAGCCTCAGCGAGGTCGAGGAACTCCCGATCAACGATGAGCATGGAGGCGCCGGCATGATCGAGCTGAAATGCGATCGTTGCCGCATCAAGGCGTGTATTGATCGCATGAATGACCGCGCCGGCCATTGGCACGCCATGATGGGCCTCGAGCATCGGTGGGACGTTGGGCAGCAGCACCGAGACCGTGTCACCGGACCCGAATCCCCGCTGCACCAAGGCGGAAGCGAGCTGGCAGGCGCGCCGATAGAAATCGCGATAGGCAATGCGCTCAGTGCCATGAATGATGGCCGTGTGATCCGGCATGACCGCCGCCGCGCGCTCCAGGAACGTCAGGGGCGTCAGCGGCTGGTGGTTGGCCGGATTCTTGTCGAGATCCTGATTGAACAGATTCACTGATCTGACCACTGAGGCGGGCGCTTTTCGATAAACGCGCCAATCCCCTCTTCAGCGTCTTTTTTAAGCAGGTTGTCGACCATCACCGCCGCTGTGTAGGCATAAGCCTCGTCCAGCGGCAGCTCCTGCTGGTGGTAGAAGGCCTTCTTACCCGTTGCCAGTGTCATGCTCGACTTCCCGGCGATCTGGCGGGCCATACCCATTGTGTGCTCGGTCAGCGCGTCCTCGTCGATCACCCGATTAACCAGCCCGATCTCGACCGCGCGCGCAGCGTCGATCAGCTCGCCGGTCAGCAACATCTCCATGGCGGCCTTGCGCCCGACATTGCGAGAGAGCGCGACCATCGGCGTCGAGCAGAAAAGCCCAATGTTCACGCCAGGAACAGCCAGACGCGCCTGGGGGGAGGCGTAGGCCAGGTCACAGCTGGCCACCAACTGGCAGCCGGCAGCTGTCGCTACGCCAGCCACCTCGGCAATGACCGGTTTGGGATGATTCACGATGGCCTGCATCATGGCCGAGCAGCGCTCTAGCGTGGAGGTAAAAAACGCCCGTCCGCGATCGTCGGATTGCCGTGCTCGAGTGATTTCCTTGAGGTCATGGCCCGCGCAGAAGGCTGGACCGGTGGCGGCAAGCACGATCACTCGCACCAAGGGGTCCGACTGGGCATCCGCGAGTGCCTTCGAGAGCACATCCAGCATGTCGTCAGACAGCGCATTGCGTCGGGCGCTATCGTTGAGCGTGAGCCGCAGCACACCCGACTCGATGGGGGCGCGACGCAGAATCGATTCTGTCTCCGGGGCGTTCTGTGAGGCCATCTCGAAGCTCCTGTCAGTGTGTTCGGGCCAGTTCAATGCTCGGGCAACGATCCATGACGACCTGCAGTCCGCCAGCGCGTGCGATGGCTGCCGCCTGCTCATCGACAATATCGAGCTGGCCCCAAAGAACGCGGGCCTGGATCGCGACGGCTTCACGGGCAAGACCGGCCAGCTCGTTTGCCGGACGGAAGACATCGACCATATCAACCGATCGGTCGATTGCAGCGAGCGTGTCGTAAACCGGCAGCCCAGCAATCTCGGTGACATCGGGGCGGGGATTAACGGGAAGGACTTGATAGCCTTTTGAAAGCAGATCTTTTAAAACGGCATGACTGGGTTTATTCGGGTTAGCACTGGCGCCAACCAACGCGATCGTTTTGACCGAATCGAGGATCTCGCGAACGAATTCGTCGGGGTAAATATCCCCGTGGCGATGGTCGCTCATATTCAGCGCCTTTTCTCTCTCCTGCCGTTATTTCGAGTATCGAGTTTCAGTGCAGTGAAGTCAAAGCAATTGGGCGCTCCATTGCGCGGTGCTATTCTCCAGTGATGGCGAAAACACTGAACTACCTGCACGGCTTTAACTCGGCCGCACTCGACAGCGATACGAAGGTCCAGGATCTTCGGCGCCGCTTCAACGTCAATCTGATCAACTACGACAGCTTCGCCTCGCGCGAGGCGATCATTGAACAGATCGAGGCGCAGTCGGTTTCGGGGGCTGACGTTGCATTCATCGGCACGTCACTCGGAGGCTATTTTGCGGCGGTGATGGGTCAGCGCACGGCCCGGCCCGCCATCATGGTGAATCCGAGCGGCGACCCGCACTGGGGTCTTGGCAAATATCTGGACCGGTCACTGGCCAACCCGAAGCTACCCGAGGCTCCACTGCGCGCATTGGATCGGGCAACGGTGGCGTCGTACGCCGGTCATGCACTCTCCGCGAAGGCCGTGGATTACGCGGTTCCGCCGATGCTCGTCTTGGATTTGGAAGACGAGTTGCTCGATGCACGAGCCACCCTGCGAGAATATGGGCATCTTGCGCCGCCCCTCGTGTTCGACGGCGGCAGTCACCGCTTCGAGCACATGGCAGAGGCCCTCGATGGGATCGAGGCCTACGCCTGGCCTGACTGATGCTGCATCAGGATCACGGGGAATCTGAATCGCTCGCCAGGTGAGGGCCACCGGCGTTACGGTGGAGACATGAAAATCGTCGAGGCGATTGTTGAGCTGACGCTGACGGCCGCGCCATGGCTGGTTGCAGGCTTGCTGATGGCCGGGCTGGTGCGGGCACTGGTGCCAACGAACCAGCTCCAGCGTCTGGTTGGCGGGGATGGCTTCGCAGGGATCTCACGGGCCGCCGTGATTGGTGCGCCGCTGCCGCTGTGCTCCTGCGGAGCAATCCCCACCGCCATCGCCCTGCACCGCGGTGGCGCAGGGCGCGGACCGACCACCGCGTTCCTCATTGGCACGCCGGGCATCGGCGTTGACTCGCTCGCGATCAGCTATGCATTGCTCGGGCCTTTTATGATGCTGGCACGCGCCACGTCAGCGGTCGCTACGGCAATCAGCACAGGCATTACCGTCGCCCTCACCGGGGCGGACCGGCGGCCGGCAACGCAAGCAGCGACATCGACGCCGTGTAACGCCGGTTGCAACGAAGACTGCGGGGCGGACCCAAACCGCACAGCCGCCAACCGCGAACGCGCGTCGCTCGGCGCTCGGCTCAGCGATGGAATGCACTACGCCTTCGTGGACATCCTGGATGACATTGCACCGTGGCTCGCCGTGGGACTGCTGCTCGCGGGCGTCCTGACCGGGCTAACCACCGCGGAGACACTGGCGGGCATTGGCAGCGGCGTATGGCCCATGCTGCTCATGGCCGTGATTGGTATCCCGCTGTACATCTGCGCGACGG
This sequence comes from Spiribacter salinus M19-40, assembly GCF_000319575.2. NCBI lineage: Bacteria > Pseudomonadati > Pseudomonadota > Gammaproteobacteria > Chromatiales > Ectothiorhodospiraceae > Spiribacter > Spiribacter salinus. The sequence goes on from NC_021291.1 coordinate 1,030,957, forward strand.
CCGCCACGCCCATTGCCGCGGGGATGCTGCTCGCTGGTGTTTCCCCGGGCACCGCGCTGGTTTTTCTCGTTGCTGGACCAGTCACCAGCCTCGCCACCCTCGGCGTCCTGCGCCGCGAGTTCGGTGTGCGCGCGCTGACCGGGTATCTCGCGAGCATCATCGTGACCACGGTCCTGCTCGGGCTGGCAACGGATGGCCTGATCGCTGGTACGGGCCTCAATGTGGCTGCCCAGAGCGGCACCGCCGGGGAGCTGCTACCCGTATGGATTCAGGTGGCGGCAGCCCTGGCGTTACTTACCCTCGGGATACGCCCGCTGCGTCAGCGCCTCGCCGGCATAACGCTGCATCCGGGGCGCTAACCGCCGATGTTGATACGCTAACGGGCATGACGCCGCACACTGCCAATGGCCCGATCATGCTGCAGAGCAACCGCATGGAGGATCTGCGCGATCTCACCCTGCAGTGGATCCGGCGACATCCGCTGCACCCGCTCGGGCGCACCCTGTTCCTGGTGCAAAGCAATGGCATTGCTCAGTGGCTGAAAACCTCTATTGCCACAACAGGCGACGGCAACGGTCATGGCGTGTGCCTGGGCATTGAGGTCAGCCTGCCGGCGCGCTTTCAGTGGCAGGCCTACCGCAGCGTTATCGAGACCAACGAGGGCGTGGGCGCCGTGCCCGTCACCTCCCCGTACGACAAAAATCGACTGCGCTGGCGCATCATGGCGCTACTGCCCACGCTGCTCACCGAGCCGCTGTTTGCGCCCCTGGCCCATTACCTGCGCAACGATCAGGAAAAAAGCCGGCAATTTCAGCTGGCGGAGCAGCTCGCCGACCTGTTCGACCAGTATCAGGTCTATCGCGCCGACTGGTTGAACGACTGGGATGCGGGGCGGGATCAACTCCGCCTCGCAGGCGGCCGCGCGACACCGGTACCTGATGAGCAGCGCTGGCAACCGGCGCTGTGGCGACGAATCGGGGAGTCGCTCGGCACTGGGCGTGCGGACACGCACCGTGCGGCAATCCATCAGCGGTTCCTGGGTGCGGCGCATCACCTCAGTGAACGTCCCGAGGCGCTCCCTGAGCGCATTGTCGTGTTCGGGATCTCCTCTTTGCCGCAGCCAATGCTGGAGACGCTGGGCGCGCTGTCCGGGGTAAGCGAGGTCATCCTGTGCCTTCTCAACCCCTGCCAGTACGACTGGAGCGAGATTATCGAGACACAGGAGGTTCTGCGCCAGCAGCGCAGACTCCGCCGCCGTCAGGGCATGCCGACGGGCCTGCATCGTCAACCCGAGCAGCTGCATCTTCATGCCCATCCACTGCTCGCGGCCTGGGGCAAGCAAGGCCGGGACTACCTGCAGCTTCTCAGCGAGCACGATCACACCGATCTCACCGCGATGCAGGCGCTTCAGCAGCCCGTGGACTTTTTCAGTGAGCCGACGACGGACACGCTGCTTGGCCAACTTCAGTCAGACATCCTCAACCTCCGGCCCTTAGACGAGACCCGTGACGCTTGGCCGCCAGTGAGCGCCGACCAGGACAACGCCATCCGGTTCCACCGCTGCCACAGCCCGCAGCGCGAGCTTGAAGTACTGCATGACACGCTACTGGCGGCCTTCGACCAGGATGCCGAGCTAACGCCCCGGGACGTCATGGTCATGGTGCCCGACATTAATGAATACGCTCCGATAATCGATGCGGTGTTTGGTCAGTTCACCTATCGCGACCGCCGGTATGTGCCCTATCACATCGCGGATCAGGGCCGACGTCATCGCGAACCACTGCTGGTGGCACTCGAGGCCCTGCTGTCCCTTCCACGCTCACGGTTTCGTGCCAGCGAGATCCTCGATTTGCTGGACATTCCACCCTTGCGCGCGCGCTTTGGCCTGGCAGAGGGTGATCTGGACACGCTCAAGCGCTGGATCGAGGGCGCGAATATCCGCTGGGGCCTTAGCGCGGAGCAGCGCGCCGATCTGGGCCTACCTCATCAGGATGCCCTGCACACGTGGCGCTTCGGCCTTGAACGAATGCTCATGGGCTATGCGGTGGGCTCAGGTGATCCGTCTGAGCCCGACTGGCAGGACATCGTGCCCTATGACGAAGTGGCAGGGCTGGATGCCGGGCTGGTTGGCCCGCTCTATCAGCTCATCGCCACCCTCGACGACTACCGCGTGCACTTGGCCAAGCCCAAGCCAGCCGCCGACTGGGCGCTGACCGTGCGGACCATGATCGACGCGACACTGACCCCTCAGACGGCAGCCGAGCAGGCCCTGCTGGGACAAATAGTGACCGGCCTGGAAACCTGGCAGCAAGAAATCGAGGAAGCGGCGGTGGACGACGACCTCCCGCTCGCAGTGGTCCGCGAGAGCTGGCTCGCGCAGCTCGACGAGCCGGCTCTCTCGCAGGGCTTTCAGATGGGGGGCATCACCTTTGCCACGCTCATGCCCATGCGGGCGATCCCCTTTAAGCACGTGGTGCTACTCGGGATGAATGACGGCGCCTACCCCCGCCGAGCGGAGGCCCCGGACTTCGATTTGATGGCGCGCCGAGGGCACTATCGAGCCGGGGACCGCGCCCGCCGCGATGACGACCGGTATCTGTTCCTCGAGGCCCTGCTCTCCGCCCGTGACCGCCTGACCATTAGCTGGTGTGCCCGCAGCGTTCGCGACAACAGTGAACAGCCCCCCAGCGTCCTCGTTGGGCAGTTACGGGATCATCTGGATCGCGGCTGGCGGCTGGACACAAACGAGCTGGATGCCTCAGTCGCCGAGGCACTGACCACCGATCACCCACTGCAGCCGTTCGCCGAAGCCTATTTTCGCGATGGATCCCCCTTGTTCTCCTATGCCAATGAGTGGCGCTCCCTGCGTACAGCGATCCCTGAAATCGAGGCCAACCCGCTATCCCTCTGGATACCGGAGGGGCCGATCACGCTCACGAACCTGGTTCGATTTCTACGCGACCCGGTCACCGCGCTGTTCCAGCAGCGTCTGGGCACTTACGCCGGGGAAGACGCCGCCGTCACGCCCGACGAGGAGCCATTTGAATTTGATGCCCTCGGCGGCTGGCAAGCCCGTAACACCCTGTTGGAGCCGATCAGCCAGTCGCTTGGCCACGGCGTAGACATCGATCCGATGGCCGAGCTTGAGCGACGCATCGACCGCCACCAGCGTGCGGGTGACTATCCGCCAGCCCCCGTGGCAAACGCGATCCGCGGCCGATTGCTCGATCGGGTCCCCGAGACACTGATGCGCTACCGCGCCTTGCTCGCGGACTATCCTGAACGGCCCACAACTTCACCCCGTATCGAACTGCGTGTCTCAGTGGCCCTGCAAGGCGAGACGCACACCGTCATGCTTGAGGATAGCCTTGAGGGGATCAGCATGGCAGAAACGATGACCGGTGAGCCCCGCCGGGCCCGACTTGCCCTGGTCACCAGCCCACTGTTGGGCAACAAGGACAAGCTGCACTGGCGGCAGCTCCTCAAGCACTGGCCAGCGCATCTGGCCACGCAGTGCCTCTACCCTGCCACGGACACCCATCTGGTCTCTCCGGGCAGCACCTTGACGCTGCCGGGTCTGCCCGCAGCCGAGGCGCGTGCGGCCCTGTCCGCGCTCATCAAGCAATGGCTCCTCGGTATGCATCAACCGACCCCGACGCATCCCGATCTCGCGCGGCCGCTGCTTGTGGGCTCGAAGCAGTGCCCCCGGGACTGGGAGAACGCCTACGACACACTTCGCGAGCGCAGCCCGTTGTTTGTTCGGGAATACCCGCGCCTCGACAGCCTGGTGCAGGACGACGCGTTTAACGCGTTCAGCCACCGCCTATACGGCGCATTCCATGCCCACCTCGAGCGCCGACAGGTGGTCAGGACATGACGCTCGCCCTCGATCTTCCATTGCGGGGCACGCGGCTCATTGAGGCCAGCGCCGGCACGGGCAAAACCTTCACAATCGCGCTGCTCTATGTGCGATTGATCCTGGGACAGGGGCGAGGCGCCGACGCCGTATTGCCCCCGCTCGACCCACCGGACATCCTGGTGACGACCTTCACCGAGGCCGCCAGCCTGGAGCTACGCGAGCGCATTCGCCAGCGCCTGGTGGAGGCCGCACTGGCCTTCCGCGAACCGCTTGAAACGGAATCCGCCGCCGATGACGCGCTTCTGTTGGCCCTGCGCGACCGCTACCCCGAGGCCGATTGGCCGGCCTGTGCCCGGCGTCTGGAATTGGCTGCCGACTGGATGGACGATGCCACCATTTCAACGATCCATGGCTGGGCTCAGCGCATGTTGCGCGAACACGCCTTTGACAGCGGCCAGCTATTCCACCGGGAGCTGGTAAAAGATCTGCGTGATCTGCAGCTAGAGGCGGTTACCGACTACTGGCGCACACGGGTCTACCCCCTCGACGAGTCTCACGCTGCCGAAATGGTCAACGCGTTTGGCGGGCCCGCTAAACTGGCTAAACAACTGAAAAAGCTCCTGGACCGACCCGACGCGCTGCCCGTTTTCAAGGGGACGCCGCTGACCGAGGGCAGCTTAACGGACGCCCTGCAAGCCATTACCGACCGCAAGGCGGACATGGAAAAGGCCGAGACCCGGGCGCGAGCGACCTGGCAGCGGGATCCGGCGGGCATTGAACAAGCGCTGCAAGCGCTCCGTCCCGGCATGAACGCCAGTGTCTTTCGCAATAAGGCAGATGACGCGGAATTCGAGCGCTATCTGCAAACGCTTCGGGCCTGGGGCCAGGGCGATCTGCCCCTCACCGAGGCAACGTTTGTGCAAAAACTCGCCCGCGACCGACTCAAGTTGAACAAAGGTTACGAGTGCCCGCCGCTTGCCCTTTTTGATGACCTTCAAGTCTGGCATGACCACCAGGCGCACTGGGAAGCGGCCCGCGAGGCGCTCCCACCCCGCGGCCTGGCCGATGCCCGACAGTGGGTCGCTGAGCGCATGGCCTCAACCCTGGAGGCCAACGCCCAGATGGGCTTTGACAACATGATCAGCGATCTTGCCGATGCGCTTGAGGGCCCCTCGGGTGATGCCCTTGCCGCCCGCATCCGTGAGCAATTCCCGCTGGCCATGATCGATGAGTTTCAGGATATCGACCCGGCACAGTACCGGATCTTCAAGCGGATCTATGACCTGTCTGCAGACGATGCCGATCAAGCACTGATCCTGATCGGCGACCCGAAACAGGCGATCTACGGCTTTCGAGGAGGCGATATCCACACCTACCTCGCAGCCCGGGCCGCCACCGCGGGGCGCCACCACAGCCTCGATCGCAATTTCCGCTCGAGTGTCGAGGCGGTCGAGGCCGTCACCCAGCTTTTCGCTCACGCCGAGGCTCGCCATCCACAACGCGCCTTTCGCCTGGGAGACGCCCTACCCTTTGAGACGGTCAGTGCAGCAGGCCGCCGCGAGCGGCTTCAATTGGGTGAGGAGCCCGCTGCCGGGATCATTGGCTGGATACTCGAACCGGAGGACGACAGGGGCGTCATTAACTTTGAGACCTATCGCGATGCAGCCGCCGCGCACTGTGCCAACCGCATCGCGCACTGGCTCAATGCCGCTGAGGCCGGTGAAGCGGGTTTTGAGCAACCTGACGACAACCCACTCGAGCCACTGAAGGCCAGTGACATCGCTATCCTGGTGCGCGATCGAGCGGAGGCGGATAGCATCCGGCAGGCGCTGTCAGATCGCGGGCTTTCGAGTGTTTATCTCTCGGATCGGGAAAGTGTCTTCGCGACACCGGAGGCTCGGGACCTGATGGCCTGGTTACAGGCCATGGCCAACCCGGAGTCCGTCTCCCGGGTACGTAGCGCAATGGCGAGCGCCTCACTCGCCCAGTCACTCAATACGCTAGACAACCTCCAGCAGGATGAGCTGGCCTGGGAAGCAGCCCAGGCCCGGTTCGTCGACTATCGCCAGCGTTGGCAGCGCCATGGCGTTCTGCCGGCCCTTCGCGCGTTGATGCACGACCATGAAGTACCGGCCGCCCTGCTTGCCCGTCCCAACGGTGAGCGGCGCCTGACCAACCTCCTGCATCTGGCCGAATGGGCCCAGCAAGCCAGCGATTCCCTTGATGGCGAACACGCGCTGGTCCGAGTACTCAGCGAGCACATTGATGACCCCGCTGGAGATGAGCAGATCCTGCGCCTGGAGAGTGACGCGAACCTGATCCAGGTCGTCACGGTGTTCAAGTCAAAGGGCCTGGAGTACCCGGTGGTCGCCCTGCCTTTTGTCTGCAGCTATAGATCGACTGATCTCAGCAAGGGCGGCGGCCTCTTCCATGCCGGCGATCAACCCATGCTCGAGCTCGCACCCAAAAACACGCTCGCCGAGGAGAGCGTCGAGGCCGCGGACAGCGAGCGCCTGTCCGAGGAACTTCGTCTTCTGTATGTCGCGCTCACGCGAGCGCGTTACGCGACATTCCTCGGCATTGCCCCCATCGTAAAAGGCACCAAGAAGACCTCAACCCTTCATGAATCCGCGCTCGGTTATTTGCTGGGCGGTGGCGAGGCCATCCCGGATGCCCCGACCCTGCGCCGCCTCTGGCAGGCACACGCCGACCAGTGCCCCGCGATCACGGTCGCCCCGGGAGAGAGCGAGTGGACCACCCATCAGCCCACGGAGCCCCCCCACTCGCTGCGCACCGCGCTCACACCAAAGCCGCCGGCCTATTTGTCATGGTGGATCGCCAGCTACTCAGCGCTCAAACAACTCGGTACGGGGGCGCCAGACACCGTGGCCGCTGAGATCCGCGGCGAGGAGCACGAGGCACTCGAGGCCGCATCATCGCCGCTCATCGACCAGCGTCCAGCGGCAGGCACGTTGCATGATTTCCCTCGGGGGCCCGAGCCGGGCACGTTCCTTCATGGTGTCCTGGAAGCCGCAGCGAGCATTGGGTTTAACCAGGCACTGGCAGACCCGGGGTTCCAGCGGCGTATGGTGCAACGCTGTGAACGACGGGGTTGGGGCGAGCACAGCGACGCGCTTCAGGCGGGGCTGCAGGCATGGCTCACCACCCCGCTGGCGCCCGACAACAGTGGGCTTGTCCTCGGTCAGCTCACGCGCTACCGCGCCGAACCAGATTTCTGGTTTACCACCCATCAGACGCCAACACCCGCCATCGACCGGCTGGTGAGAACAGCCATTCATCCTGACGCACCTCGGCCTACCCTCGGCTATCAGACACTCAACGGCCTGATGAAAGGATTTATCGATCTGCTTGTCGAGCATGCGGGGCGCTACTGGATTATTGACTGGAAATCGAACTGGCTGGGCCCGGATGATGCCGCCTATTCAACCGACGCCCTGCGGCAGGCCATGCTCGAAAAACGCCATGACCTGCAGCTCGCCGTTTACTTACTGGCCCTGCATCGCCACTTGCGCCAAACCCTGCCGGACTACGACTACGAACGTCACGTCGGCGGTGCTCAGTTGGTCTTTTTACGCGGAATACAGGCCCCCTCGCGCGGGGTTGCCGCCATTCAGCCATCGAAGGCGTTCATCGAGGCACTGGATAACGCCTTCGCCGGCGCCGCGGAGGCCATATCGTGAGCCTGCCTGCCCCGGAGGAGTTCCTGCGAATTGCCCGCGGTTGGGCTGATCTCGGCTGGGTCAGAGCGCTTGACGTGGCCCTTGCCGAACAGCTGCACACCCTGGCGCCTGCCCCCTGCAGTAGCTGCCTGCTGGCCAGTGTGCTGGTCAGCCACCAGGCCGGCCAGGGCCATCTGCTGCTTAACCTGACCGACACCCAGCGACGGCCGCGCGCTGTGATTGCCGTCGATCCAGACACCGACCGCCCGGACTGGCCGACCCCCGAGGCGCTCATTGATGCACTGGTTGAGCCCTGGGCCAGTCAACTGACGGCCTGGGCGGCCGTCACTGATGGCGCCGGTTCAACGCCGTTGGTGCTGATCGATGATGCCCTGTACCTGCGCCGCTATTACCGTCACGAGACCGCGGTCGCCGAGGCCGTGGCGCATCGTCTGGCCGAGGCACCGCGCCTGTCGGCGGATGCGGTCCGTCCAATCGCCGATCGCCTCTTTCCGCCTGCCGATCATCCGGCCGAGGCGGCAGCGAATGCCACTCAGAAAATGGCCTGTGCACTGGCAGCGCGCTCCCAATTCGCCGTGATCACCGGTGGCCCGGGAACCGGCAAGACCAATACCGTGATTCGATTGCTGGGCCTGTTGCAGGCCAGTGCGCTTGATGCGGGCCACCCCACGTTGCGCATCCGCCTCGCCGCGCCAACCGGTAAGGCGGCTGCGCGGCTTGATGAAGCGATCGGTGGCCAGATTGATCAGCTGCGCACGCTCGACCTGCCCGGCGGTGAGGCGTTGCATCAGGCTATCCCAAGAGAGGTAACCACGTTGCATCGGCTGCTCGGGGCCCGACCAGGGACCCGACACTTTCGACACCATGCCGGTCATCCACTGCCCCTGGACATGGTGGTGGTTGATGAGGCGTCCATGGTCGATATCGAAATGATGACCGCTCTGCTGGATGCCCTGCCTGCGCACGCTCGCCTGGTGCTGCTGGGTGACCGTGACCAGCTGGCCTCCGTCGAGGCGGGCGCCGTTCTCGGGCGATTATGTGCCCAGGCAGAAGGCGGTCATTACCAGGCCGAGACGGCCCAGTGGCTGCAAGCCGCCACCGGTGAGGCCGTCGACTCGAGCCTGCGCGATGACACGGGCAGGCCACTGGATCAGGCCATCGCCATGCTTCGCCACTCATTCCGATTCGATGCGGGCGGGGGTATCGGCCAGCTCGCACGCGCCATTAATACCGGTGACGCGCAGACCGCCCTGAATATTCTCAAGGCCCAGGATCACGACGATCTGGACTACCGCGGCCTGCACGGCGCTGACGACCCGACCGTGGCGCGCCTGATCACCAGCCGGGCGGATTATCCGATGCGACCGGCAGCCGATGCCGAACGCGCCGAGTGGGATGCGTGGGCGACCGCCATTCTCGAGACGGCAGGCCAGTTCCAAATGCTCACACCCCTACGCCGCGGACCTTTTGGTGCCGATGCCCTGAATCAGCAGATCGAGCAGGCGCTGGCCCGGACTGGCCAGCTGGGATCAGCAGGGCCGCCCGGTCGCTGGTACGCGGGCCGGCCCGTGATGGTGACAGGCAATGACTACGGCCTGAAGCTAATGAACGGCGACATCGGGATCACCCTGCGCGTCCCGGCCCCCTTTGGCGATCCAGAACAAGGGGAGGATCTGCGCGTGGCCTTCCGCAGCGAGGGCCGAGTCCGGTGGGTGCTGCCAAGCCGACTGCAGCATGTGGAAACGGTCTATGCCATGACGGTGCACAAATCCCAGGGCTCGGAGTTTGCGCACACCGCGCTGATCGTCCCCGACACCGCGCCCCCCGTCCTGACGCGCGAGCTGATCTATACGGCCGTGACGCGCGCCCGGGAGCGCTTCACCCTGCTATGCGCCAGCGACCGGGTTCTAACCCAGGCGATTCAGCGTCAGGTAACCCGACAGAGCCAGCTCTTCAGCTAGATCCGGCACAGGTCTGCTCCAGCCCCTCGTCACGATCGACCTCTGCTCCGGAGGGTAGCGGGGCGTCGGCGTCGCTCAAAAAGCGGCGCACATCCGCAAGCACCGCATCAGAGCCACTGAACCGGGTGAGCATGTGGTAGCCCGCCGGGTAATAGGCAGTACGCCAGCGTTGGCTTGGTGGGAGGCGCCTGAACATGGCGCAGGCCGCCGACGCCGGAATCACCTCATCCTCGCCAGCGATCAAGATGAACGTGGGCGCCCCCCGCAAATCGGGGACCGCCGCCAGCGCAGCATCCATTAAATCCGATACGCCCGCTACCGCCTCAACCCGTGTCTCCCAGATCCGGCGCGGATCGCTCGCTAGCTGCCGCATGACCGCCGAATCATCTGTTGGCTCCACGCCCAGGTCGCGCCCTGACAGCGTCAGACCGGGTGCGAGCCGTTTGACAATCCACAAGCCTGCGCGCTGGTACCAGGGCATGGCCTGCGTACCCCAGAACGCAGGGCCCACCAACACGCCGCTGGAGACCGGTGGCGGGGACTCACTGGCTTGCAACAAGCCAACAATCGCACCGCCCATGCTCAGTCCTACCAAGTGGACGGAGGTATCGGGATAGCGCGCGCGAACCTGATCAATGACCCAGCGTGCATCACTGAGTAGTTGTTCTGTTCCAGGCCAGCGGCCACGCTGGTGACTAGCACCGAAGCCACGCTGATCCCAGGCGTAAACGGCCACGTCATCGGGCACCAGCGCCGCAGCCGTTGGCAGGAAAGAGCCAGCATGATCGTTGAAGCCGTGAACGCCGATCACAACGGCGGAAGGCGCCTCGCCTGCCTCCGGGGCTGGCCCCCACCGCCGCAGCGGCAGGGGCGTCCCATCCGGCATAACGACCTGGTGAGGTGTCGGGCCGGTCTCAATCGCGAGATTGCTAAGGACGCCTCGGGGTTCGGCGAGCGCCTGCGTATCGAGCGCCAGCCCCTGGCTGGTGCGTGGCTCACCCACCAGCGCCAGCCCCTCTCCTTCGGCTTCGCCCTGACCACCACACCCCGTCAACAAGACCGCGTACAGCAAGGTGGCCATCAGCCCCTTATGCCGGCACCGTCCCATGCGTATCCTGACCATCAATGTCATCCGATCAGTTTACCTTGTCCGTTATTATCCCCGCGTGGAACGAGGGTGATTATCTGCCGGATACGCTCGCCTCGCTCGAACATGCCATCCAGTCGCTGCCCAATGAGGTGGCCTGCGAGGTGATCGTGGTTGATAACGCCTCGAGCGATAATACCCGCTCGATTGCGCTATCTCGGGGCGCATGCGTGATCTTCGAGCCAGAACGCCGCATTGCCCGCGTGCGAAATGCGGGCGCAGAGGCCGCCAAAGGCGACGGGCTCGTGTTTCTGGATGCAGATACGCGCATCCGTGCTACTCACCTTACAGCGGTTGTCGCAGGACTCAGGGCGGGCCTTGCGGGTGGCGGCGTGCCCATCGACTTCGACCACCTTGAAGGCGCCCTGCAAAGGGCCGGACTTCGGGCATGGAATGCCCTCTCACGCCGAGCCCACTGGGCCGCGGGCTGCTTTGTTTTTGCGCGTGCGGACTTGCACCGCGCTGTGGGCGGATTCAGCGAAGCAGTGTATGCCGGGGAAGAGATTGCCTATTCACGCGCACTTAAACGCCTCGCCCAGCATCAGGGCCGAGCCTTTCGTATCCTCGATATACAGCCCGTCGTCAGTTCATCTCGAAAAATCACATGGTTCAGGCCCTGGCAGCACGCGATCGTACTGCTTACATTTTTGTTCTTCCCTTGGGCCGGTCGATTCAAGCGCCTGACCTGGTTCTGGTATCACCGTCCCCATGATGGTTAAAGCCAGAGACGGTCGGCGCACTTATCGGAGCCTCAACGCGGGCGTGAGCGACTTGCTGAGCGATCTGCTCAGCGGTGATGGCTGACAACGTCCAGCCGAGGTGACCATGACCCGTGTTATAAAACACGCCAGGCCGACGACCCTCACCCACGCGCGGCATCATGTTCGGCATCATCGGCCGAAGGCCAGCCCAGGGCACAACCTGGCGCGTCTCAACGCCGGGAAAGCACTGCTCTACCCAGTCGATGATCGGTCGCGTCCGATCATTGCGAATATCTCGGTTGTAGCCGTTGAACTCGGCTGTACCGGCCACTCGAAAACGCTCTGGGCCCAGTCGGCTTGAAACAAGCTTGGTCTCATCATCCAGCAGGCTTACCTGCGGTGCCGCCTGGCGAGACGCCTCATCCTCAAGATTGACGGTGATGGAGTAGCCTTTCACCGGGTAAACATTCACGCGATCACCCAGCTGGGCGGCGAGATAGCGACTCGCTACGCCAGCGCACACGACCACGCCGTCATAGACCTGGCGGTCAACCTCAGTGGCCACCCAGGTCGCCTTGCCATTGGCGCTCAGTTCCGACACGGCTTCGCCGAAGCGCATCTGTCCGCCACGGCGCGCCACCGCATCCGCAAGGCCTTTCGTAAACTGATGAATATCGCCCGTCGCGTCGCTTTCCGTGTAGTAGCCACCGTAGTACTCACCGGCGAGATTGGGCTCGATGCCTCGCATTTCATCCGGGGTTACCGGTTGGCGTTCAAGCCCACCGGCAGCCAGTAGTCGGGTGACCTCCGCGGCATGCTCAAAGCCCTTGCGATCGCGGTAAATATGCAAGATGCCGCGGCGCTGCAGATCAAAATCAATCCCCTCTGCCTGCGCCCAATCAAAAAGGTAGGCCCGCGCCGCAATCGCCAGTCGGGCCGTCTCAGTGGTGTTGTGGGCATATTGCGGAATCGCCGCCATGAACTCGGCAAACCAGCTGAGCTTGTGCCAGGAGGGCTTGGGATTAACCAGCAGCGGGGCGTCGGCACGAAGCATCCATCGCAGCCCCTTCAGAATGGTCGGCCAGTGGTTCCAGACTTCGGCATTGGAGGCCGACAGCTGCCCACCATTGGCAAAGGACGTTTCCATAGCGGCGTAGCGGTTGCGCTCATAGAGCGTGACGTCGAAGCCATGGTTTTGCAGGGCATAAGCGGTGGTGACACCTGTAATCCCACCACCGATCACAGCAATGTGTTGCATCCGATTGTCTCCAGGCGCGTCGGGTTACGGTTGCCGCAATGCGGCAGCGATCTCCCCTTCCGTCCTGGTACCTGAGAGATTCACGGAACCGCCACTCGGGGGGCCGCTTGCTCCTTCGGTGAGCCGACAGACGCCTGTGTCAGCTTCTTTTCGGAATTGATCACGCGCCAGCGGTCCTTTTGCCTGAGAGATTCCGGGGCCGTTGCTCCTTCGGCGTCGATTCGCGCTGCGTCGAACCGAACTCTCCCGCTATAGCGTGTTAACGAGTCTACGCTGACTGCCGCGTTCATGTCAGCCTTGCGGGCCGGTGAGCGTTGTAAAGCTGGCGGTTGCCACCAGGATCCCAACGATCAATAGAGACTCCAGCATCAGCGAGCGACGCATTTTTGCTGGCGCCAAACGCTCACCCCGCGCCAGTGCGGGCGTCAACGAGAGTTTATTGATCGCCGCCAGGAGCAAAACACCACTGAACAAAGCGATTTTGATGGCAAAAAGTTGCCCGTACGACGTTTTGATTGCCGTTCCGACACCGCCCGTGAGTTGCTGAAAAGTCAGGACGCCAGCGGCCACCAAAATGGGGACTACCCAGATGGCGATTCGCCCAAACGCAGCGGCAACCTGACCGGCATGCCCCAGATCGTAACGGGCGACCCGGTATAACGGGATAAAAATACCCACCCAGAACGATAGCCCGAGTAGGTGCACGATGATCAAAGCGTTCAGCCACCACCCATCCACGCTTGCGGTATGACCGGTGAGCCCGAACCCTGTCGCGACGGCAAGCGCGCCCAGAAACCCAGCGATCAGGCCAATCACGCCGGGCAACATCACCCCCATCAGCAGCAGCAAACCAAGGCCCTGGACACCAAGAGCAAGCCCGGTAGACCCCTGGAGTATTAACATCATGAGTTCGAAATCGAAAATGGCTCCCCAGTCGTCGCCCGCCAGGATGACCACTTCAACACCAAGTCGAGCAGCCGCGAGAACCGCTGCCAGCAACGCCATGGCAGGAACCAGTCGCCGCAGGAATCGCACCTCACTGCCTGGTAATCCGGCCAGAGCCATCAGCACAAGCGCCGAGCCCGCTGCGAGCAAGAAAGCGAGATAACCGGCCGCCTTCACCGCAATAGCGGTGAGGTCGATCACCGATAGTGACAGCAGTGATTCAATCAATCAGCGTGCCTCGATCGAAAAGGAGAGCTCCCCAGACATCGTGTGGCCATCTTCCGATAACCCGCGCCAGGAGAACGTATACGCCGCATCCGGCAGGGGCTGTAGCGGCACCTCGAGCGTGGTCACCGCATCACGGCCACTCGCGGCCTCGACCGGAAACGCCGTGCCATCCCCATCTTTCAGGGTCACGCTTGTGATGCGCATTGGCGCATCAAATTCCACCGTAATGGCATCAGGTGTGGTATCGAGCTGCTCCCCCGCTTCCGGGTGCGTCACCTGCTGCTCGGAATGCCCGAGGGCAGGCGGCACGGCCATCATCAGGCCAAAGGCCATGGTGATTGCGACGGCGGCTGCGCGTGGAATGGGCATACTTTGTCCTGCTGTATCGCCAAGACACGACAGTCTAAGCCGATGTTGGGAGCCGGCACAACGGGCCCTGTTGTCCGGGGCGTATGTCTCATAGACTGCGGGCATGGATAAATTTCACAGCATTAACGTTCTCGGAGAGACGCTGACACCCTGCGGCATGGACCCGATCACCGGGTTTTTCCGGGATGGCTGCTGCAACACCAGTCATGCCGATGGCGGGATGCATACCGTATGCGCCGTCGTCACCGATGCCTTCCTCGAGTTTTCCCGCAACCAAGGCAACGACTTGACGCGCGCCGTGCCGCTTGCCGATTTCCCGGGCCTGAGCGCAGGTGATCGCTGGTGTCTTTGTGCCGGCCGCTGGCTCGAGGCGTATCAGGCGGGGGTTGCGCCACTCGTTGACCTCGCCGCCACGCATGAAGAGACCCTGGCCGTGATCGATCTCGACATCCTGCGCCAATACGCCACGGATTCGTCATAAGGATATAGCCAGAAAATATTTCAGGCTCCTCGGCTCATCGCCTCACACTATAAGGCGATGACAGCAACCTTTGGTCTTTCCATGCATCACGCCAAGCTCATGGTCAGCTTATTCCTGACCGCGCTTTTCATCAGTAACCCGGTCGCCTCGCAGGCGGATGAGACGCGGCTCGAGGTGGGCTACATGCCGATCTTGCCGGTTGCCCAACTCTTCGTGCTGGAGGAAGCTGGCTGGGCCGAGGACGCTGGGCTCGAGCTTGAACTGACCCGATTCTCAAGCGGCCCAGCAATGGTCCAGGCCCTGGCCTCGGGGGAGCTGGACGTGATGTATTTTGGCATCGGGCCTGCCATGGTAGCGCGCTCACAGGACGTCCCAATTCGAGTCCTCGCGGCCAGCATTCAAGAGCAGATCGGCCTGGTGGCGCGCGGCACGCTCGCTGACAGCTTTGCAGCGCACAACGGTGATGCCAAAGCCGCCATCGCGGCGTTCACCGAATCCGAAGGCAAACGCCCGCGCCTTGCAACCTTTCCCCAAGGATCTGTGCCAGATACCGTTCTTCGCCATTGGCTGATCGAGGTGCTGGGGATTGGGACAGATGCCGTCGATATCGTGTCCATGGGGGCTGATCGAGTTCAGCAGGCGCTGCTGGCCGGTGCGGTCGATGGCGCCTCAATCCTCGAGCCGATTCTTACCACGGTACAAGAGCGTGTAGACGGTGCTCGGGTTGTCGCCCGGGCGGATGCCATGCTCCCCGGCCAACCCGGTGCCGTTCTCGCCGCTCGGGAAGCGGCGATCCGTGAGCATCGTGACGCGCTAGTCGATCTGCTCGCGCTGCACATTCGGGCAACTGAACAGTTGAATGCCCACCCGGACGAGACGGCGCCTTATGTACGTGCATTCGTTGGCCAACGTCTTATTCCCGAGGCCACCGTGGCACGCGCCCTGCGCTCACCCGCATCCAACTACGTGGCCGACCCGGAGGCCATTCGAGAGGGAACGCAGCGGATGCATGATTTCCAGATTGCTCAGGGCAGTCTTGGCCGCGCCGTCAATCTCGATGCCTTATTCGAAATTTCCCTCTACGAGCAAGCCCTGGAAGCGACCCCGGATGATGACTAGACGACGGCGTCTACTGGCCAGCCTCACTGGACTGGTCGGGTTCCTTGCGCTGTGGGAACTGACGCTCCGTGCCGGGCTGCTCCCGGGGGCGCTGGTGCCCCTGCCCTCAGCGATCCCCGCGGTTCTCGTGGCCGAAATCAACGATGGCATCTGGCAGACCATGGTGTTTTCGAGCTTTCAGCACTACGGCATCGGGCTGCTGATTGGCTCCAGCCTGGGCATCCTGGTCGGGGTTTGCGCAGCACTACTGCCCACGTTTAATGCGCTGCATGCCTGGCTGGCGCGTCTACTTCGACCTATCCCACCACTTGCATGGATTCCGTTCGCGATCATCTGGTTCGGCATTACGCCGACGGCCGCGGCTTTCATCATCAGCATCGGTGTGTTCTGGATTAATTACTTCGCCAGCTACAGCGCCGTAGAGGCCATTGACCCGGGCTATGACGAAGTCGCGGCTGCATTTGGGCAGGTCCGTCTATTTGCCAGACTGTTCAAAATCACGCTGCCAGCCGCCGCTCCAGGCATCCTCGGTGGGCTGCGGGCTGGCCTCGGACAGGGCTGGATGACCGTCGTTGCCGCCGAGCTGTTTGGCATCACGGGCATCGGTCAACGCATGATGGAGGCGTCAAGTCTGCTGGCCACCGATGTGGTGGTTGTCTACATGCTCACGATCGCTGGACTCTATGCCCTCATCGATGCGCTATTCGTCTCGATTCAACGCTATCTGCTGAGATGGCAGCCATGAATCACCATGCTCAGCCGGTACTGCGTGCCCACGGGCTTGCCGTTGGGTTTGATAATCAGTCCGTATTGACGGATGTCACCTTCGATTTGCCCGCACAGTCCCTCATCGCCGTCGTCGGACCCTCTGGTGTTGGCAAATCCACGCTCCTGCGCGCCCTGGCTGGCCTGCTCCCGCCACTGGCGGGCACCGTGGATCGCCCACCCGACAGCGACCCGGGCACGCGGCCCTGGTCCATGGTTTTTCAGTCGCCGCGTCTGCTGCCCTGGCGGCGGGTTCGAGCCAATGTCGAGCTGGGCCTCGAGGGCTTGGCGCTGAGTCGGGAGGAACGCCGCCAACGCGCTGAGCGCTACCTCGAGCAAGTCGCCCTTGCGGATTATGCGGATCGCTGGCCACACAGTCTCTCGGGCGGACAACAACAGCGTGTCGGGTTGGCTCGGGCGCTGGCCGTGCAGCCGAAGGTCCTGTTCATGGACGAGCCTTTCTCGGCTTTGGATGCGATCACCCGCCGGCGACTGCAACAGGCACTGGTGGATCTGCGCCGGCAGACACCAGCGGCCATCGTCTTTGTAACGCATGATATCGAGGAGGCTGCCGTGCTCAGCGATCGGATCATCGTACTCGGTGATCATCCGCAAGGCGGGCCGGCTCATGTCCGTGCGCAGCAAGCGGTCGAACTGCCCCTTGAGGCGCGGCGAGACCACTCGGGCTTTCGGCCATTGATCCAGGAGATAGAGGCGCTCATTCGCACGGGACCTCGCGCATCGACCGCTTATTCGGAGCACCAGGCCAATGACACTGCAGGTCGTTTTTCACGCCCCTACGGCTGAGGCCCTCACGCGGGCCCGGCGTAATTTGTTGAACTTTCGAGCCGCCGAGCCTGATGCCAGGCTGCGACTCATCGCCAATGGCCCAGCCGTCCCGGCGGCTTTGGATATTCCGGATCCCGAGACGGATCCCTACCTGCGTGTGTGTTTGAACACGCTGCAGACATTGGGCCTGGAAAACACCCGTGGCCTCCCTGAAGTGGCGGCTGGTGTTGTTGAGCTCGCCCGGTGCCAAGCGAACGGCTGGCAATACATCCGGGCCTGACCCCACAATGGGGTATGCGACTGACCAGTCCCGAATTCAGTGACGGTGGCGAGCTGCCGTGGACTATGTCCGCGGCGAATGAAAATCGCATGCCGGCGCTCGAACTCCATGAGGTGCCTGAAGGCGCAGAAAGTCTCGCACTGGTATTGGAAGACCTGGACTCACCCGTGGGTGCGCTGACGCATTGGCTCGCCTGGAACCTGCCACCCGACACCACCCATCTCGATGCCCTGACGTTTCCCGGGCATGGGCGCATTGGGTTGAGCGCTTTCGGCAAAATCGGCTATCTCGGCCCCACACCCCCAGAGGGGCGCCATATCTACCGCTTTACGCTCTCCGCGCTTGATTGCATGCTGGACTTGCCTCAGGGAGCCACCCGCAAGCAGTTCCAAGCGGCGGCAAAAAATCATGTGATGGCTTGGGCGACGCTCGAGGGCAGTATCGAGCGCAGCGGTAGCCAGGGCTAACGGATGGCTGAGACACGCCGAGCCAACGCGTTCTTTGCCACGGTTAACCCGACGGTCTTCATCGCCTCGACGCTCATCATTGGGGCATTCGTCGCCTTGGGGATCCTGGCGCCAGAGACCGCAGAGCAGTTGTTCAGCCGCCTGCACGCCCTGATCACAGAATACTTTGGCTGGAGCTATCTGCTCGCGGTTACCTTCTTTCTGGGCTTTTTGCTGTGGTTGGCATTCAGTCGGTTCGGCTCGATACGCCTTGGCCAACCCAGTGACCGGCCCCAGTTTCGTTTCAGTGCCTGGTTTGCGATGTTATTCAGTGCCGGTATGGGCATCGGCTTGGTGTTTTGGGGCGTCGCCGAGCCGGTCCTGCATTATCAGAACCCACCGACTGGGGAGGGCAGCACGCCAGAGGCCGCCCGACAGGCGATGATTTACAGCTACTTCCACTGGGGGCTCCACGCCTGGGCGGTTTATGTGGTGCTGGGCCTGTCCGTGGCCTACTTCAGCTTTCGGCATGGACTGCCGCTCACGATTCGCTCGATTTTCTACCCGCTGCTGGGCGATCGCATCTACGGTCCCATCGGCCATGTCATTGACGTGTTGGCGGTGTTCGGCACGCTATTTGGACTGGCGACATCACTGGGCTTCGGTGCCATGCAGCTCAATACCGGGTTGAATGTGCTCGTTGGCCTGCCCGTTTCCCATTGGATCCAGGTGGGAATCATCGGCTCGATCACGGGCCTGGCCGTTATCTCGGTCCTCTCCGGCCTGGATCGCGGGCTGAAATGGCTTAGCCTGTTCAATCTAGGCCTCGCGCTTTCATTTATGGCCTTTGTCTTCGCGGTGGGGCCGACCCTGTTTTTGATTCGGTTTTTCCTGGACTCCGTCGGTGGCTATTTTCAGCAGATTATCGGCATGAGCCTGCACACCGGCGCCGTCGAGGGCTCGGCGTGGCAGGAAAACTGGACCATGTTCTACTGGGGCTGGTGGATTGCCTGGTCACCCTTTGTCGGAATCTTCATTGCCCGGATCTCCCGCGGGCGCACGATTCGTGAGTTCATCGTCGGTGTTCTGGCGTTGCCGAGTCTGTTCGTGTTTGCCTGGATTACCGTGTTTGGCGGTACGGCACTGCATCTGGAATTGTTCAGTGAGGGCGCCGGCATTGCCGAGGCGGTGAACCGGGATACCACGGTGGCGCTCTATGTCACACTGGCGGAATTGCCCTGGTCGACACTGTCGTCCGGACTGGCCACCCTGCTAATTGGAACCTACTTTGTGACGTCATCGGACTCAGGCACGTTTGTTGTCGACGCGCTTGTCTCGCGCGGCGCCCGGCGATCACCGCGACGCCAGCGGGTGATCTGGGGCATTACGGAGGGGGCAGTGGCGGCGACACTCCTGATTATGGGCGGCGAGCAGGCCCTGGAAAGCCTGCAGACCGGCGCCCTGACCGCTGGGCTCCCCGTGGCCATGATCCTGATCGTGTGCTGCTTCAGCCTGCTGCGAGCCCTGCGGCGTGAATACCAAGTCCCCGGCGTAACACCCGCTGCATCATGACCGATACCCCAATCGTTATCATAGGCGCCGGCCTCGCCGGCCTTACCGCGGCCCGCACCATCCAGGCCGCCGGCATTAAGCCCATCGTACTCGAGGCGTCTGATCGCCTGGGTGGGCGAATCGATTCGCTCCGCGCCGAGGATGGGCAACCCCTGGCTGACCTCGGCCCGTCCTGGGTCTGGCCACCCTTTCAACCCGCCGTGCCGCGCTGGCTGGACGCTCTGGCGGTCGAATCGTTTGATCAGTACGACGCGGGCGATGCCATTCTGGATGGCTTCGAGGACACCCCGATCCGACAGCCGCTGCCCGGACAGTACGGCATGGCCCGCCTCGTCGGTGGGCCGAGCGCCCTCGTCAAGGCGATGGCCGCTGGTTTATCCGATGGCGTTGTGCAAACACAGAGCCCGGTGTCGGCGGTGCGTCTGCAAAACGATGGATCACTGCGCATTGAAGGCGACAACGGATTGGCCCTCAGTGCTGATCGGGTCATCCTGGCGGTACCGCTTCGTCTGGCCGCCGAGCGCATCATCCTGCCCGATGCCTTGCCAGATCGCCTGCGCGAGGAGCTAAAGAAAACGCCGACCTGGATGGCCGCGCAGGCCAAGGCTGTCGTTCGTTACGAGCGGCCCTTCTGGCGTGAGCGTGGCCTATCCGGGCGCATTGCAAGCCGTCAGGGACCGCTCTTCGAAGCCCATGACCACACCAGCGCCCGGGGTGATGCCGCGCTTTTCGGCTTTGTCGGTACCCCGGTGGGGCATCGCGACCCGGCGTTACTCGAACAGGCCATCCTGGCTCAGCTTGAGCGCTGCCTGGGCCCAGAGGGTGGCCGACCCGTCGAATTGCGGGTCAAGGACTGGGCCAAGGACGAATGGATCTGCAGTGAGGCCGATCGCACCGGCCCGCAAGCGCATCCCAATGTCGGCTCCGAGCGCCTCCGCAGCGGGCATCTGGATCATCGACTCTGGTTTTGCGCTGCAGAGACCGCCGCACAGAGCCCCGGACTCATCGAAGGCGCGCTACTCGCCGGCGAAGCCGCCGGTCACGCGGCTAGCGCAGGGCTGCGGCGTGATGCCGCAGGTGATCAGCAATAAACGTCGCAATAAAGAAATACGAATGATCATAGCCAGGCTGTCGACGTAACGTCAGTGGCACGCCGGCCTCCCGACAGGCCGTCTCCAGTGCCTCGGGACGCAGCTGGCCATCCGCCAGGAAGTTGTCCGCTTCCCCCTGGTCGACCAGCAAGGACAACTCGCTCCCGTGTTCGCGAATCAATTCACTCGCATCCCAGGCTGTCCAGGCCGCTGGATCGTCGCCCAGATAACCACTGAATGCCTTCTGCCCCCAGGCGCATTGAGTCGGGTTGGCGATGGGCGCAAACGCCGAGACGCTGGTGTACTGCCCCGGATTGCGCAGGGCGCAGACCAGTGCACCATGACCGCCCATGGAATGACCGCTAATGGCGTGTCGCCCGTTCAGCGGCAGGTGTTCACCCACCAGAGCGGGGAGTTCTTCTGTCACGTAGTCGTACATGCGGTAGTGCGCGTTCCACGGCGCCTGGGTTGCATTGACGTAAAACCCGGCCCCCGAGCCAAAGTCATAGCGATCATGCTCACCCGGTAAATCGGTTCCGCGTGGGCTCGTATCCGGGGCGATAATGGCCACGCCCAACTCCGCAGCAACGCCGTGCGCCCCCGCCTTTTGCATGAAGTTCTCGTCGGTACACGTCAGCCCCGAGAGCCACCAGAGTGCAGGCACTCGCGTGCTTTCGGCCTGGGGTGGCAGATACACGGCAAAGATCATCTCGCAATCGAGCACCGCCGAGCGATGGCGATAGCGCCGATGCCAGCCACCAAAGCTGCGGTTCTCGGCAATCAGTTCAAGCGCATCAGACGGCATGCAGTCCAGTCTCCCAGTTATCAGTAATGCAGGACCGTACGAATGCTCTCGCCTGCGTGGAGCAGGTCGAATGCCTCGTTGATCTGCTCGAAGGGCATATCGTGGGTAATGAACTCATCTATCCGGATTTCACCGTTCATGTAACGATCCACATAACCCGGTAGCTCACTGCGGCCTTTCACGCCACCAAAGGCCGATCCACGCCAGACCCTGCCGGTCACCAACTGGAACGGCCGCGTCGCAATTTCCTCACCGGCTCCGGCGACACCGATGATCACGGACTCTCCCCAGCCCTTGTGACAACACTCCAGCGCCTGGCGCATGACATTCACATTGCCGATGCATTCAAACGAGTAGTCCACCCCGCCATCGGTGAGCTCGACAATTACCTGCTGGATGGGGTCGTCATAGTCTTTCGGGTTCACAAAATCAGTGGCGCCGAACTGCCCAGCGAGCGTGAATTTGTCCGGATTGACGTCAATCGCAATGATGCGCTCCGCCCCGGCCATCTGCGCCCCCTGGATCACGGCCAGTCCGATCGCGCCCAGACCAAACACGGCCACAGTGGACCCGGCCTCGACCTTGGCCGTGTTCATGACCGCGCCGATGCCGGTGGTCACACCGCAGCCGAGCAGACAGATCTTGTCCATGGGCGCGTTCTCGGACACCTTCGCCAGCGAGACCTCGGGCAGGACGGTGTACTCGCTGAACGTCGAGGTGCCCATGTAGTGATGCAACGGTTTGCCATTCAGTGAAAAGCGCGACGTGCCATCGGGCATAACGCCCTTACCCTGCGTGGCGCGTACCGCACTGCATAGGTTGGTCTTGCCCGACCGGCACATCTTGCACTCGCCACACTCCGCTGTGTAAAGCGGAATCACGTGATCACCGGGCCGCAGACTGGTCACGCCCTCCCCGACTTCCTGGACGACGCCAGCGCCTTCATGACCCAGTACGGACGGGAAGAGCCCCTCCGGATCAGCGCCCGACAGTGTGTAGGCATCGGTATGGCAAACACTGGTCGCCGCGATTTGGACGAGCACCTCACCCTGCCGCGGTCCTTCAACATCGATTTCTTCGAGGGCCAGGGGCTTACCCGCCTCGAATGCCAGGGCAGCACGTGATTTCATGAACGGTCTCCTGCTTTCAGTTTGTGGCGCAGAGTGTAGGGATCGACCCGCGGTGACGCCATAGCGCATGCTGTATAAAGCAGTATGCTTTCATGTCGCCCGGCCTGAGGAAGTCCATGACCCCGGCAGCCCCCGCCTTCGCCCGTTATATCGGCATCGACTACTCCGGGGCCGGCACACCACAGACTGGTTTGACCGGGCTACGGGTTTATCGCGCCGGCTTCGCTGCACTGCCCGAGGAGATTCATCCGGACTCCGGCGGCAGCAAATACTGGAACCGGGCGGCCCTCGCGGAGTGGCTGGCCGACCGCCTGGCCGAGCCTGTGCCTACGCTGGTCGGCATCGACCACGGCTTTTCGTTTCCCGAGATCTATTTTGAAACGCATGGCCTGCCTGCGAACTGGCCAAGTTTCATCGAGGACTTCTGTGCCCATTGGCCCACAGATCGCGCCGGACTACGCGTGGATCAGGTGCGCTATGGGAGCGCTGGCGCGGGCGTCGAAAGGGCGGGCAACCCGCGCTGGAGACGCCTGGCCGAGCAGCGCATCGGCGCGAAATCCGTCTTCCACTTCGACGTCCCCGGCTCGGTTGCCAAATCAACCCATGCCGGCCTGCCCTGGATACAGCATGTGCGCCGACGGGCTGGCACGCGTTTGCACTGCTGGCCATTCGACGGCTGGACCATCCCGGCGGGGCGCTCGGCGATTGCCGAGATTTACCCGGCCATCTGGAGCGCAGACTATGCCCGCGAGGACCGCACCGGCGATCAGCACGACGCCTACGTGGTCGCCGCCGCTCTGCAGACGGCCGATCGCAACGGCACACTTACCGCACTACTCCAGCCTGAACTGGACGCAGAGACCGCGCGCATCGCGAATATCGAGGGCTGGATCCTCGGCGTAACCTAGCCGCCTTAGCGATTGCGCAGGCGTTCGAGCTCGGCTGCCACCTCATCCAGCACACTGGGGTCATCGATGGTGGCGGGCATATTCCAGGCCTCTTCGTTTGCCATGCTCCGCAAGGTCCCACGTAGGGTCTTGCCAGATCGCGTTTTGGGCAAACGCTTGACGACCGCGCAGTGTCGGAACGCTGCCACGGGGCCGATCTGGTCACGCACACACTGGATAAGCTCAGCCACGAGTGCAGACTCATCACCGCTGAATCCGCTGTTCACCACCACCAGGCCCATCGGTATCTGGCCCTTGAAGTCATCCTTAACCCCAAACACCGCGGCCTCAACCACCTCGGGATGGTTGCTGAGCACCTCCTCCATGCCGCCGGTGGACAGACGATGTCCGGCGACATTAATCACATCATCGATGCGGCTCATGATGTGCACATAGCCATCGGTATCGATAATCCCCGAGTCACCGGTCAAATAGTGCCCAGGGTAGTGGCTTAGATAACCGTCGCGATGACGCGCTCGATTACCCCAGAGCGTTAACAATGTGCCCGGTGGCAGCGGGAGGCGTATGGCGATGTTGCCTAGCTCACCCGCGGGCATATCCGTGCCAGCCTCATCCAGCGCGCGCACGTCATAGCCCGGCATGGGCCGGCCCGCGGCACCAATTTTCACCGGCAGCGACTCAACACCGAATGGATAGCCGGCGATCGCCCAGCCAGTCTCGGTCTGCCACCAGTGATCGAGCACCGGCACACCAAGCGTGCGCTCGGCCCAACGCACGCTGTCGGGGTCAGAGCGCTCACCCGCCAGGAAAAAGGCCCGCAGCGACTGGATGTTATGTGCAGCAATGCCCTCGCCCTCAGGGTCTTCCTTTTTAATGGCCCGCAGTGCCGTGGGTGCCGTAAACAATGCCTTGGCACCGGTCTCTTCCACGACACGCCAGAATGCGCCGGCATCGGGCGTACCAATCGGCTTGCCCTCATAGAGCACGGTCGTCGAGCCATTAATCAGCGGGCCATAGACGATGTAGGAATGCCCGACAACCCAGCCCACATCGGAGGCCGTGAACATGACCTCTCCCGGGGCCACGCCATAGACATTCGGGAGTGTCCATTGCAGCGCCACCGCATGGCCGCCGTGATCACGCACGATGCCCTTGGGCCGACCGGTCGTGCCTGAGGTATAGAGAATGTAGAGCGGATGGTTGGCATCAACTGACACGCACTGCGCTGGTGCAGCCGCCCCAACGGCCGCCTCCCAATCGTGATCGCGATTCGCCACAAGGGTGCAGGGCTGGGTGGGCCGCTGCAGCACCAGGCATTGCTCCACCCGGTGATCGGCAAGCTCGATGGCTTGATCGAGTAGCGATTTGTAATCCACCACCCCACTGGGCTCGACACCACAGGAGGCCGACAAGATGACACGCGGCGTTGCATCATCGATGCGCTTGGCAAGCTCGGGCGCGGCAAAGCCGCCAAAGACCACCGAGTGGATGGCTCCGATGCGCGCACAGGCCAGCATCGCCATCGCTGCCTCCGGCACCATTGGCATGTAGACGATCACTCGGTCACCGGCCTCAACCCCCAAATCCCTTAGGGCACCGGCAAGTCGAGCCACCTGATCCTGCAAGTCACTGTAGGTGTACTGGGCCTTCTGCCCGGTCACCGGGCTATCCCAGATCAGCGCCGTCTGATCACCGCGACCAGCCGCCACATGCCGGTCAATCGCGTTGTAACAGGTATTGAGGCGCCCCCCCGCAAACCAGCGGTAGAACGGCGCATCGCTATCATCCAGCACCCGATCCCACGGCTGGTCCCAGTCAATGGCCTGTGCCTGCTCGCCCCAGAAGCCTTCCGGGTCTTTGAGTGAGCGCTCATACAGCTCATCGTAGCGCTTGGTCATGGCCGTCTCCTCTCCTCGTTATCGCTGCTTCTCACGCCAGAGCCACATGCCCTCGGCCGTGAGCCAGATGTCCTTTCCGTAGGCTTTAATGTAGGCCGACCAGTCGGCTCCAGTGGTTAGCCAGTCGTACCAGACTGTCTGCAGTCGACGCTCCAGATCGTCTACCGAGTCCGCGGCCCAGGTAGCCTCGATGCCGGCATCCAGCATGGCCTCAAGCGTCGCGGCGACGCTGGCCACCTCCGTAATCAGGGGGAAATGCGCTGGGGCCACCTGGGCGGGGGCAGACTGGACGATGCGCGCGAGCGTGTCGCGGTAGGCCTCGGGTTTGAACTGGGGCGGGGGTACCACCGGTACAACAAAGGGAGCGCCCTCGTCTCCAAACCCCGGATAGCCAGCCCCGAAGGCATCGCCCGCAATGAACTTGCCGCTGTCGTGATCAAGCAACCCGAGCTGGTGCCAGGCGTGCCCCGGGGTGTAGACCACCTCCAGCGTCCGCCCACCGATCTGCAGTACGCGGCCATCATCCAGCGGCTCCACGCGATCCGCCGCCACCGCGGTGACGGGGGTGTATTCGCGGTCGAAGAATGCATCACCGTAAAGCGCGCGCACGCCCACCTCGAGCTGAGACGGATCCACCATGTGATCAGCGCCCGAGGGATGAACGCCAAGCCGCGCTTGAGGAAGGGCCTGCATCAGCGCACCGGCACCTCCGGCATGGTCAAGATGGACATGGGTTGGGATGACGTAGGCGACGTTATCGGCCGAACAGCCCAGTACCTCAATCACCTCAAGCAGGCCGGGCACGTTGGCTGGCACACCGGTATCCAGGATAGCGACCTGTCCCTGGTCGACGAGCAGATAGACCGCCGTGTGGTTCTTACGCAGGTAGCCCGTATCGAACCGGTAAAGCCCCGGGGCGATGAGCTCCAATGCATGCCCGGCTACGCTGGCCATCATGCGCTCTCCTCCTTTTTGTCCGGCCCTTGGCCGTGGCGCTTCAGCGTCGTTGGCTAAAGCGGGTCAGCGCCCAGGCGATCAATCCAGCCGCCGTGATCTTGACTGCTGCGCCTGGCAGAAACGGCAGAATGCCGGCCATGACGGCTTGCTCCAGGCTACCAAGGAACACGGACAACCACGCCACACCGAGTGCATAAACCGCCAGGTTGGCCAGCCCGGCCGCCCCGATGGCGAATACGGGATTGCGCGCCCAGCCGCGCAAGGCCAGATGACCCGCGATCCAGGCCGCCGGCACCATTCCGAGCAGGTAGCCACCGGTGGGACCTGCGAGATACGCCGGACCACCCCCAGCGGCAAAAACGGGCAAGCCCATGAGCCCCTGACCCAGATAGGTCAACACTGTGGCCGCACCCAGCACCGGGCCGTAGACCATGCCGAGTGCCAGGACGACAAAGGTCTGCATGGTGAACGGGACCGGCCAGAAAGGAATCTCGACGCGCGCGGAGAGCGCGAGCAGCAGCGTCCCGGCGAGCACCGAGACGACTTGGCGCGTCAGACTCGCCTGTGCCCAATGGCCGATAACGGCGTGGGTTGCAGTGTTCATTAAATCCCCCTTGTACGTATTTCTATTGGCCGAAAATAGCAGAGCTGGCCGACCCCGTCAGCAACCTACCCGCCTGGCCTTGTGTGGTCTTGCCGCGGTGACGCCACCGCCTTAATCTGCGCAGCGAATTGTTTGGTCGTAAATACCTATCAGGAGAAACCCATGGATCGTCGTGGATTTATCAAAGGCGCCGGCACCGGACTCGTCGCCGCCAGCGCCGTCAATGCCCCAGCTGTGATTGCCCAGCCCACCCGGTTTAGGCTGAACATGGTCACGTCCTGGCCGGCCGCACTCGATAACTTGTACGGCACAGCGGAGTACTTCGCCGAGCGTATCGAGGCAATGACGGATGGGGACGTGCAGGCGCGAACCTCGCCAGGTGGAGCCGAAGTTGGCGCGCTCGAGGTCTACGACGCCGTGTCGAATGGCGCATTCGAATGCTGTCACACCGCGCCTTACTACTTCATTGGCAAGAACCCGGCACATGGCTTTTTCACGGCGCTGCCCTTTGGCATGACCATGGAAGCCCAGAACGCCTGGATGGTCAGCGGCGGCGGTCAGGCGCTCTGGGACGAGCTGAATGCCAAGGACAACCTCATCGCCTTCCCGGGCGGCAATACCAGCGCACAGTGCGGTGGTTGGTTTAACGTCGAGGTGAACAGCCCGGATGACCTCAATGGACTGCGGATGCGCTTCCCGGGGCACGGCGGTCGGGTGATGGCCAAGGCTGGCGTCAACATCCAGCAACTGCCGGGTGGTGAAGTGTTCACCGCCATGGAGCGCGGCGCACTCGACGCCGCCGAATGGGTCGGCCCATACGACGACCAGATCCTGGGAATGCAGGACGTCGCCCAGTATTACTACATGCCGAGTTGGGCAGAGCCGAGCGCCATGCTCGGCTTCTATTTCAACCTCGATGTCTGGAACACCTTCCCGGCCGATATCCAGGCCCAGATCCGCGCCTGCTGCGCCGAGGCCAATGCCTGGATGGCGGCGCGCTATCTCTCCCGGAACCCGGTGGCCCTACAGGAGTTGCAGGACCAGGGCGTCGAGGTCCGATATTTCCCGGACTCTGTGCTGGAGGCCTTCCAGACTGGCGCGGCAGAGGTCCACGACGAGGACATGGACAACGCGGACTACGCGCGCATCTATCCGGAATGGGAGGCCTTTCGAGATCTGACGCGTGACTGGGATGCGGCGAACAGCTTCCGGTACCGCGCGTTCATCCACCGCTAATTCGCGGAGAGCGAAGGCAACCAGGTGACAATCTCTGGCACAGCGATAATGAGCCCGAGCATGAGCAGCTGGATGATGATGTAGGGCACGATGCCCCGGTAAATCGCCCCTGTCGGAATCGCCGGGGGCGTTACACCGCGCAGGTAAAACAAAGAAAACCCGAATGGCGGCGTCAGAAACGAGGCCTGCAGGTTCATCGCGATCAATACGCCGAACCAGATCGGGTCAAGGCCGAACGCCGAGGCCATCGGAGCAACCAGCGGCACCACGATGAACGTAATCTCGATGAAGTCGAGAAAGAAGCCCAACAAAAAGATCGTCAGCATCACAAACAGCACAAACCCCGCCGTTTCACCAGGCAGTGCCATCAGAAAATCCTCGACCAACCATTTCCCGCCCATGGCGCTGAAAACCGTGGCGAAAACCGTTGCGCCCACGAGGATGGTGAACACCATGGCCGTAAGCCGTACCGTTGTCTCGGCAACAGACATCAAGTTGGTCATATTGAGCTTGCCGTAGGCGAGCGCCAGCAACGTGGCGCCCAGCGCCCCCATGGCGCCGGCCTCCGTCGGCGTCGCAATCCCGAAAAAGATGGTCCCGAGTACCGCTGCGACCAGCCCTAGCGGTGGTAGCAGACAGCGCACCACGGCCCCCAGAAGCGGCCCCGTGGTCCCTATATCCTCCGCGCCAGGGGGCAAAGCCGGCGCGGCCAGGGGGCGTCGCCAGGCAACCAGCGACACCCAGACCATGTAGGCAATACCCAGCAGGATGCCCGGGCCCATGGCGCCGAGGAACAAATCGCCGACATTCACACCCATTTGATCGCCGAGAATAATCAGCACGATCGACGGGGGGATGATCTGTCCGAGCGTGCCACTGGCCGCAATGGTCCCGGTCGCCAGACGGGTGTCGTAGCCGTACTTGAGCATCACCGGGAGCGCGAGGACGCCCATGGTCACCACCGAGGCGCCCACTACACCCGTAGCGGCGGCCAGCAACATCCCCACCAGAACCACCGAGATGGCCAGACCACCCCGCAGACGGCCGAACAGCCGGCCCATCGTCTGCAACAGATCCTCAGCCAGGCCCGAGCGCTCGAGCATCGTGCCCATGAAAATGAAAAAAGGCACTGCCACCAACGTGTAGTTATCCATCACGGAGCTATAGAGCCGTTGGGGCAGGATATTCAGCCGAGCAAGGCGGAAGCTCGGCTCCCAGGGCAACGCCACGCCAAGCGAGGGCAGCCAGTCGCTGCCAATCACAATGAACAAAAGCCCTGTGCCCGCCAGGGCGAAGGCCACGGGATAACCGGTTAGCAAAAACACCAGCAGCACGGCGAACATGCCAAGGGGCAGAAACTCCGCGATCACGTCTCACCCCGCAGCCAGCTCGCTGCCTTGATGACCTGACTCAGGCCTTGCAACAGCAACAGCGTAAAGCCCACCAGGATCAGGGTTTTAATCGGATAGAGCGGCAGCCCCCCAGGGTTGGGACTGACCTCGAGCCGAGACCAGCTGCGCTCGACATAATCCAGGCCGAACACAAGCATCACGAGTGAAAACGGGATGACCACAAGCAGTCCGCCGATCAGATCGATCCAGCCTCGCGCCCGAGCGCTGAGATGGCTATGCACGATATCGACACGGATGTGGCCATCCTGGCGAAGCAGGTCACTCGCCCCAAGCAAAAAGAGCACAGCAAAGGCTTGGGTCTGTGCCTCGAGCAAGGCATTGGAGCTCAGTTGAAAGCCGATCTGCGCACCCAGATAACGACCGAATACGTTCACCACGCCGAGGGCGATCAACAACAACGCGACCCAGCGCAGTCCCAGGCCGACAGCCTCGCTGATCGCGTCAATACAATGGCTGAACGCCCGGAGTGCAGTCATAAGGCGCAAAGTATGGCGATGCGCCCCGTCGGCCACAAGCCAGTGGGCCTAGGCGGCGGCCTCCATAACCTCAATCAGCCGGCTGACCGACAACGCAACGGGGTTTCCGCGCATTGACGATGAACCCGT
Organism: Spiribacter salinus M19-40; assembly: GCF_000319575.2. NCBI lineage: Bacteria > Pseudomonadati > Pseudomonadota > Gammaproteobacteria > Chromatiales > Ectothiorhodospiraceae > Spiribacter > Spiribacter salinus. The sequence goes on from NC_021291.1 coordinate 1,061,224, forward strand.
CGCAGCCTCAGCGATGCCGCGTCGATCCGCGACGCGCAGCCCCATGGCCTCCAGGCCCGGCAAACCATGGCGACGGGACCAATGCGTCAATGCCTCAAGGGCACCTGGGCGGTCGACATCGAACGCCTCGCCAATCCAGTCCAGGGCCTCGTCAATGCGCCGCGCTGACTCGCCCTGGCAGACCTCTCGGTTGGCCTGGAGGACCGGCGGCAGCAGGGCGCCAGCGATCGCACCGTGCGGCGCACTCAACACACCGCCGAGCGGCCCGGCAAGGCCATGGACGGCACCCAATTTGGCATTGGCGAGCGCAAGCCCACCGCACAAGCTGACCCAGGCCATCCCATCCCGAGCGGCGGACGATTCAGATTCCATTAGGACTTGCAGCGCCCGCAAACCACGCGGCGCTGCATCTTGGCACAGCAGATCAGTGAACGGATTGGCCTCGCGACTGATGTACGGTTCGATCACCTGAGTGATCGCATCCAGCCCGCTTGCCAGCGTGACAGACCGGGGCGTGTCATCCGTGAGCGCAGGATCGACCAGCGCCAGATCCGCCAGCAATCGAGGATCCCGGAGAGACACTTTGCGCTGGGCCTCTGGCACACCGATCACGGCATTCGCGGTGACTTCCGCGCCAGTTCCAGCCGTCGTTGGCAGGGCGACCCATGGCAGCGGCGTCGCATCCAGGGCGGCACCGCTGCCCAACACTTCGAGATAGTCTAGGACCGCCCCGCGAGCCGGAATCAGGCCAGCCAGCGCCTTCGCTAGATCAATAGCCGCCCCACCGCCTAGCGCAACGACCACCTCCGCACCCTGCGCGCGGCCGACCTCGACACCCGCTTCCACGAGCGCGAGGTCCGGCTCTCTTGGGCAGGCCATGGTCTCGAGGGCCGCGTCCTCGGCTGCAAGTGACTCGACCAACCAGCCAGCGCGCTCGGAGCGGCCGCCATGCACGAGTAGAATTCGCTGGCCGCGCGAGCGAATCGCGGCGGCGGCGCCGTTGGCACAGCCACGCCCAAACTCAATGGACGAGGGCAAGTTGAGACGAAAGGGTGAAGATTTCATGGGTTTTTCCGCTGGTGGTCTCGGTGTAACGGGCCGCCGAGGGTTTCACCCCTGCAGCACTTGTTCATATAGGCACATTCGTGACATAAATGCGTGAATTGATCATCGATTACTTAAGAAGTAGATAACCACAGATGAAAACGCGCTCGCTCATCGCCGCCAAACTGGCGGTTTTAGGAATGATGGTCCTCGGCAGTCAAGCGCAAGCCGCTACGCTGGATAAGGTTCTCGACGCTGGCGAACTCGAGTGTGGCGTGAGCGACGATCGACCCGGATTCTCTCAGAAAGACCGCAACGGTCGCTGGGCAGGGCTGAATGTCGATACGTGCCGGGCATTTGCCGCCGCCCTCTTTGGTGATGCTGACGCGGTTAACTTTACCCCCCTAACTGAGGCGGAAGCGTTCACAGCGCTCCAGACAGGCGAGATCGATGTGCTCACCGGAAGCAGCGCTTGGACGGCTACCCGTGACAGCGCCCTTGAACTCAACTTCACTGGGATCAACTTCCATGATGGTCAGGGCTTTATGGTCAAAGCAGCCTTGGGCGCTGAACGCGCTGAACGCGCTGACCAGCTTGATAACACCGCTATCTGTATGCAATCCGGCTCAATGGCCGAGCTCAATATCGCGGATTATTTTCGTGAAAATGACATGCGCTACGAGGCGGTCATGACCGACAGTTTCGAGGCCAGCGCAGAGGGATTTCAGCGTGACCAGTGTGACGTGCTGAGCGCTGATATCTCTAAGCTAGCCGCGCTGCGCCAGCAACTGGATAATCCCGACGATACCGAGATTCTGCCGGATCGGATCTCCAAAAAACCCCTCGGGCCAGTCGTCCGCCAGGGCGATGATGAGTGGTTCAACATCATCAAATGGGTGCTATACGGGCAAATCAACGCGGAAGAGCATGGCATCGATTCCGAGAACATCGAGGCGATGCGGGATTCGAGCAACCCGGCGATTCAGGGGCTCATCGGCCGTGACGCACGCACTGGCGAGATCCTTGGGCTTGAAGACAACTTCATGGTCGACGTCATCTCGCAGGTCGGTCATTACGGTGAGATGTTCGATCGCAATGTCGGCCCGGACACGCCATTGGGCCTGGAAAGAGGCATTAATGCCTTGTGGACGGAAGGTGGCATTCTTTACGCGCCCCCCTTTCGTTAAAGCGCAAAATTTAACGGTACGGCAAGGATCACGCCATGAACCGCGCACTCGTCATCGATCCTGATCCGAGCGAGCAGAGCCGACTCGCCCAGATTCTCACCAGCATCTGGCCTGCGCTGGTGAGCACGGCTGCGGCGTCTCTGCGCGACGGGTCTGCCAAGCTCAGTCAAATGATGCCCAGCATGCTGGTGACAGACTTCTACCTCCCGGATGGCTCCGGGCTTGATCTTCTGGAACAGGCCAGGCGCCTGGACCCCACAACACCCTGTGTCCTCCTGACCCGCCATAACGACACGCCGCACGTGCTCGCGGCACTGAAGCGCGGCGTCGACGGCTATATCCTGAAAGATCAGAGCGATGGCAGTATCAAGACGCTGTTCCGCGGGATTGGCAAAGGCGAGCCGGGGCTGTCTCCCGAGATTACCCGACAAGTGCTCCGGCAGTTCGTTGCCCGTGTCGACCCCAGCGGAGATCATCACCCCATTTCGCTGGCGAAAGCCGAGGCCATCGGGCTGACCGGGCGCGAGATCGAAGTGCTGGGCCTGCTCTCATTGGGACAGGATCGCTATCACGTGGGCGAGGCGCTCAGTATTCGCCCATCCACGGTGGCGGGACACATCAAATCGATCTACCTCAAGCTGGATGTCTCAACGCGGGCTGAGGCTACCCTCGCCGCCGTCAGGCTAGGGCTCGTGCCGGTGGAGACTTAGTGCGGGTTCTGCGGCCAGATTCGCCAGGGTGATCTCGCCAAGAAAGCCCTGTATCTGGCTGGAGAGCTCCTCCCAGAGATCGTGAGTCACGCAGTGCCCACCCGTCTCATCGCTTTGCCCGTCCTGAACCCGTTTGGCATCCACAGGCTGATCCACAGCCAGAATGATGTCGGCGACGCTGATTCGATCCGCCCCACGCGCGAGCCGATACCCACCCCCTGGCCCGCGAACCCCGCTGACTAACCCATGGCGACGTATCGAGGCGAACAGCTGTTCCAGGTAAGACAGTGAAAGATGCTGACGCTCAGAGAGCTCAGCGAGCGTGACGGGTCCCACCCCCTCGTGAAGGTGGAGATCCATCATGGCGGTGACAGCGTATCGACCCTTGGTGGACAGCCTCATCGGCGCCCCTTAGACAGCCCAGCGACGAGCCTGTGGTCGCTCGACGACGGGACGATCGTTATTCGCATCGAAGGCATGCCCCTCACCAAGGCAATAGCGAAGCCAGCGATTCAGGAAGCGATTGGACTCCCAGCGCCAGAGCAACGCCGGTGCTGCCGGCGGGAACTCGGCCATGACCTCGGCGACACGCGCATCGTGATAGATCCGCACCCGGAGGTCGGGCAGCGATTCCTCACCGTCGCGTGCCTCGAAGCGATGTGTCAGCAGCAGGCTAGTGGTATACGGACAGCGCTCGGTCACTTCCAAATGAAGATCAGGCCCCCGATCGACGCTCGAGACCTGCGCGTCTCGGCGCCCATCGAGCTGAGGGACGAGTCGACGCAAGTAGATGTAATTCATCTCGTACAGCTCCATCAGGGCAGCGAAACTGCCCTGATCAGGAGACTCGAGGGGGTTGGCACGCGTCTGCAAAACCATGCGGAAATGGTAGCACAGGCCTGGTAGCGCGCATCCCCTGTCGGCAGTGGAAATTCCGCCTCGGTTCTAATAGAGTCTGCGCGGCAGTTTGCAGGTTTGGATGATTGTGGCTGCAAGCTCTTCAATGGACATGGTGGTGGTATCCGACCAGGGCAGCTTTTCCTGGTGATACAACCCCTCGGCCCGTGCAGTCTCGTACTGACACTGGCGTAATGAGGCATAGCGGCTGTTCGGTCGCCGCTCGGCCCGGATCTGCGCAAGCCGTTCCGGCCTGATGGTGAGGGCATACAGATGATGACGATGAGGCCTCAGCACCTCCGGCAGTCGGCCGCTGAGCAGGTCATCGTCGGTCAACGGATAATTGGCAGCGAAAATCCCGTAGTGCAGCGCCAGGTAGATACACGTCGGCGTCTTGCCGGAGCGCGAAACCCCGACCAGCACGACATCCGCCTGTTCGTAATGGCGCACCACACCACCATCGTCCGCCGACAACGCGTAGTTCATCGCGTCAATTCTCAGATTGTAGGCCCCCGGGTCGGCCATGCCGTGGCTGCGCCCGATCGTGTGACTAGACTCCATTCCCAGTTCGCTCTCCAGCGGGGCGATGAACGTATCGAAGAAGTCGAACACCACCGCGTTGACCCGTCGCAACCGATTTCGCAGTCCCGCATCAATAATGGTGCTAAAGACAATCGGCCGCTCACCACTCGCCTCACCTGCCGCCTCGATGCGAGTAATGGCATCATCAACTGCCTGAGGACTGTCCGTGAACGGCAGGCTGATCGGCAGGCAATCCAGCGGAAACTGCGTAAGCAGGCTCTGCCCGAGGGTTTCAGCGGTAATGCCGGTGCGGTCGGAAATGAAGAAAACGCTGCGGGCGCTGGACATGGCGTTCGTTACTCTGGTGTCGGAACTCGGGTCACAAGTTTACCGGTCAGCCATCATCTTTGTAGGAGTGAGCGCAAGTGAGTGAGTACGTAGTCTGGTTCGAGTCGCTCGGCATGAACGATGTCGAGCGCGTGGGCGGCAAAAATGCCTCGCTGGGCGAGATGATCGCCAACCTCGCCGATGCCGGCGTACAGGTGCCTGGCGGCTTTGCCACAACCGCGGACGCCTATTGGGCGTTTCTCGACGAGAGCGGGCTGCGGGCGCGGATCGAGGCCGCACTGGAAGGACTGGACGTGGAGGATGTGCGTCAGCTCGCCGAGACAGGCGCTCGCATTCGTCAAATGATCGTCGAGACCCCGTTTCCCGCCAGCTTGCACGAACAGATCGCTGAGGCCTGGGAGCAGCTGCTGACCCGTGCCGGCAAGCAGGACCTCTCCGTGGCCGTGCGCTCCTCCGCCACGGCTGAGGATCTGCCCGATGCCTCGTTTGCTGGCCAGCAAGAGACGTTTTTGAACGTTCGCGGCCTGGACAGTGTTCTGCATCATATCCGCGAAGTGTTCGCCTCGCTGTTCAATGACCGGGCGATCTCCTATCGCGTTCATCACGGCTTTGCACACGAACAGGTCGCCCTGTCTGCCGGCATTCAGGAGATGGTGCGCTCCGACACCGGCGCGTCCGGTGTCATGTTCACGATGGACACCGAGTCCGGGTTCCGTGATGTCGTCTTCGTGACCGCCTCTTACGGCCTGGGCGAGACGGTTGTGCAGGGATCGGTCAACCCGGACGAATTCTACGTCCATAAATCCACGCTGGATGCGGGCCGTCCCGCCGTACTGCGCCGGATGATCGGTGAGAAAGCCATCAAGATGGTCTACGCCACCGATCCAAACGCCACCGAAACCGTCGAGATCGTCCAAACTGACGAGGCCGACCGGATGCGTTTCTGTCTGTCGGATCAGGAGGTCGAGGCGCTGGCTGCCCAGGCCATGATCATCGAACGCCACTATGGCCGCCCAATGGACATTGAGTGGGGCAAGGACGGCGAAACAGGCCGGTTATTCATCCTCCAGGCTCGGCCTGAGACGGTTAAAAGCCGTGACGGGGGCCAGAGTCTGCAGCGCTACCAGCTACACGAGCGGGGCGAGGTCCTCGTGGAGGGGCGCGCCATTGGCCAGCGCATCGGCGCGGGCAAAGCGCGGGTTGTAGACTCCATTGACGATATGTACCAGGTCGAAGCGGGTGATGTGCTCATAACCGACATGACCGATCCCGATTGGGAGCCGATCATGAAGCGCGCCGCCGCCATCGTGACCAATCGCGGCGGCCGGACCTGTCATGCGGCCATCATTGCTCGGGAACTGGGTATTCCGGCGGTGGTGGGCACTGGCGATGCCACCGAGCATGTCAGCGACGGGGCCGAGGTCACCGTGTCCTGTGCTGAGGGTGACACCGGCTATATCTACCGCGGACTGAAGGACTTCGAAATCCGTGAGGTGGCGCTGGGAGATATGCCGGCCTTGCCGTTCAAAATTATGATGAACGTGGGCAACCCAGACCGGGCCTTTGACTTCGCCCAGCTGCCCAATGCGGGGGTTGGCCTGGCGCGGCTTGAATTCATCATCAACCGTATGATCGGCATCCATCCGCGTGCCCTGCTGGAGTTTGACCAGCAGCCCAATGACCTGAAGGCGGTCATCCGCAACCAGATTGCCGGCTACGACGATCCCGTCGGCTTTTACATTGAGAAGCTGACCGAGGGCATCAGCACCCTGGCGGCGAGTTTCCCCGATAAGCCCGTCATCGTGCGGATGTCCGATTTCAAATCAAACGAGTACGCGAACCTGATCGGTGGAGCCGCCTACGAGCCCGAGGAAGAAAATCCGATGATCGGCTTCCGCGGCGCCTCGCGCTACGTCTCCGAAGACTTCCGCCCGTGCTTTGAGCTTGAGTGCGAGGCACTGCGTCGCGTTCGGGATGTCATGGGATTTACCAACGTCTGGATCATGATCCCCTTCGTGCGTACACCCGCCGAAGGCCGTCAGGTCGTCGATCTGCTGGCCGCTCAGGGCCTCGAAAAAGGCAAGGATGGCCTGAAAGTCATCATGATGTGCGAGCTGCCCTCTAACGCGGTGCTCGCTGATGAGTTCCTCGATATCTTCGATGGTTACTCCATTGGATCGAACGACCTCACCCAGCTGACGCTCGGACTCGACCGTGATTCAGGTCTAATTGCGCACCTGTTCGAAGAGCGGGATCCGGCGGTGAAGGCGCTGCTGCACATGGCGATTCAGGCGGCCCGGCGCAAAGGCAAATACGTCGGTATCTGTGGCCAGGGGCCATCCGATCATCCGGACCTCGCTCGCTGGCTCATGGATGAGGGCATCGAGAGCGTCTCACTGAACCCCGACAGCGTGGTGGAAACCTGGCTTTACCTGGGCAAGGAGCATGCCGACGCCTGACTTGAGTCGGCGCGCATTCTCCTTTAACTTGGTCAGACCAATTTGGTGAGGAGAGCGAACCATGCCCGCGCATGCCATGTTCCGGCCGGAGGACATCCGCTTCGAGGTGGATGTCGACCCGCTCATCGCCGAGCTCACGAGGGTCTTGCCCGACGAGGGGCTGATCGTCCACGAAGCCGGCAGGCGGGCCTACGAGTGTGATGGCCTCTCCGCGTACAAGCAGCTGCCGCTGCTGGTCGCCGTACCCGAGACCATCGAGCAGGTACAGACCGTACTCAGGCTATGTCATGAAGCCGGCGTACCGGTAGTCAGCCGGGGCTCGGGCACCAGCTTGTCAGGCGGCTCCCTTCCCCACCCGCAGGGCTTGCTGCTGGCCATGGGCAAGTTCAACCGAATCCACGATATTGACGCCGACCGCCGCATTGCCCGCGTTGACCCAGGCGTTCGCAATCTGGCGATCTCGGAGGCGGCTGCCCCGTATGGGTTGTATTACGCACCCGACCCCTCCTCGCAAATCGCCTGCTCCATTGGCGGCAATGTGGGTGAGAATGCCGGGGGCGTGCACTGCCTGAAGTACGGCTTGACGGTACACAACGTCCTCGAGCTGACCGTGGTGACCATGGAAGGCGAGCTGACTACGATCGGCAGCGAAGCGCTCGATGCCCCGGGCCTGGATCTACTCGCGCTTATGCACGGCTCTGAGGGCATGCTTGGCGTCATCGTTGAGGTAAAGGTTCAGCTGCTACCTCACCCGTTGACCAAAGCGGTCCTGATGGCCTCTTTCGACAACGTCGAGCATGGCGGTCACGCCGTGGCGGGCATCATTGCCCGAGGCATCATCCCGGGCGGACTTGAAATGATGGACGGGGCCGCCATTCAGGCGGCTGAGGATTTCGTCCATGCGGGTTATGACACGGACGCCGCAGCCATCCTGATCTGTGAGCTCGACGGCAGTGAAGCGGAAGTCGCTGATCAGATGACGGCCGTTCAGGACTGCCTACGCGAACATGGCGCTACGCGCATTCAGGTTGCTGAGGATGATGAAGCCAAGGCGCGTTTCTGGGCTGGCCGCAAGGCTGCCTTCCCCGCCGTGGGACGGATCTCTGCAGACTACTACTGCATGGATGGCACGATTCCACGCAAACAGCTCGCCTATGTCCTGCGCCGCATTAGCGAGCTCAGCGCCGAGCAGGGCCTGGAGACAGTCAACGTGTTCCACGCCGGCGACGGCAACCTCCATCCATTGATCCTGTTTGATGGCAACAAGCCTGGGCAACTCGAGGCCGCAGAGACACTCGGCAGCGAAATTCTCCAGCTCTGCGTGGAGGTGGGCGGCACCGTCACGGGCGAGCACGGCGTGGGTGTTGAGAAGATCAACGAGATGTGTGTGCAGTTCGCAACCAGTGAAATCGAGCAGTTCCATGCGATCAAACAGGCATTTGATCCGGCTGGACTTCTGAATCCCGGCAAGGCCATTCCCACGCTGAATCGCTGCGCGGAGTTCGGACGACTTCACGTGCACAATGGCGAGTTGCCGCACCCCGAGCTGGAGCGACTGTAGTGTCGGGCAAGGATCAGGCTGACGCGCTGGTCGAGCAGGTCGTCGCGGCCCATGACCGCCACTCGCCGCTGTCGATTGTCGGCAGCGGCTCTAAAGCGTTTTACGGCCACGCCACCCCGGGCGAGACGCTCTCGGTGACAGGTCATACCGGGATCGTTAATCACGAACCGACCGAGCTCGTACTCACTGCCCGGGCGGGTACGCCGCTGGCCGAGATAGAGGCCGCGCTGGCCGAGCAGGGACAGCAGCTGCCCTTCGAGCCACCGCATTTCAGTGGTCTTGGCACGCTTGGCGGTGCGATTGCGGCCGGACTGGCCGGCCCCGCCCGACCCTATGCCGGATCGGTCCGTGACATGGTGCTCGGCCTTCGCCTGATCAATGGTCAGGGTGAACTGATGCGCTTTGGTGGTGAGGTCATGAAAAATGTGGCGGGCTATGACGTGGCCCGGCTCAATGTGGGCGCACTGGGCACGCTGGGCGTGATCACGGAAGTCTCTCTCAAGGTCCTACCGGCGCCGGCCTCCACGGCCACCCTGGCGCTCGAGATACCGGCCAGCGAGTGTCATCCCCGCACCGAGGCCTGGCTGCGATCAGGCCGTCCAGTCAGCGCTGTTGCCCATGATGGCGAGCGTCTCTACCTGCGCCTGTCCGGTACCACATCCGCCGTGGCCGATGCGGTGAGCGATATTGGCGGTGAGCCGTTGCCCGAGTCGACAGCCCGGGCGTTCTGGCAGTCCCTGCGCGATCAGACGCACCCGTTTTTTGACCCCTCAGCCGAGCCGTTGTGGCGCCTCTCGTTGCCGCCTGGCGCCGATCTGACCCCCTTTGGCACACCCAGCCTGATCGAGTGGGCCGGCCAGCAGCTCTGGGTGCGAGAGCGCGCCGACGCCCATGCCATCCGCGAAGCGGCGACAGCGGCCGGCGGCAGTGCGACCCTCTTTCGTGGCGAACTCCCCAATGTCAGCGTTTTTCATCCGCTGGACGCCGTTAAAATGCGGCTCCATCAGTCACTGAAAGCGGCATTTGACCCGCGCGGCATTCTCAATGCCGGGCGGCTGTATCCCATGCTGGAGGCAGCCTGAGCATGCAGACCCAACTGGCTGAACCCATCAAACACACAGCGGCCGGGCAGGAAGCCGATGCCATTCTGCGCAAATGCACGCACTGCGGCTTTTGCCTGGCCAACTGCCCGACTTACCGACTGCTCGGGGACGAGCTGGATAGCCCGAGGGGCCGGATTTATCAGATCAAACAGGTGCTCGAAGGCGAAACGCCGACAAAGAGTACGCAGTTGCATCTGGACCGCTGCCTGACCTGTCGGGCCTGCGAGACGACGTGCCCCTCGGGTGTGGAGTATGGACGACTGGCCGATCTCGGTCGGGAGATCGTCGAGCAGCAGGTGCCTCGGCCACCGACCCAGCGCTGGCTGCGGACGGCGCTGAGGACCGTCCTGCCGCGGCCACGGCTGTTCGGAACGCTGCTGGCGCTTGGCCGCCTGGCGCGGCCTCTGACGCCCGGCATCCTGCGCAAGAAAATCCGGCCGCGTCGGCGTCCGGGGAACTGGCCCGGTGATACGACTCAAAGCCGTTTCGTCCTGATGCTCGAGGGCTGCGTACAACCGGCCCTGGAGCCGCCGATCAACCCGCAGACCGCGCGCATCCTGGATGGCCTGGGGATTGGCGTGCACCGCACACCCGCGGTGACTTGCTGTGGCGCAATCGACCAGCATCTGGGCGCGCCTGATGCGGCCAAGGCCCAAATCCGCGCTAATATCGACACCTGGTGGCCCGAGATTGAGGCCGGCGCGGAAGCCATTGTGGTCAACGCCAGCGGATGCGGTGCACAGGTCAAAGACTATGCCCACCTCCTCGCCGATGACTCCGACTATGCCGACAAGGCGGCGAAGGTCACAGAACTGGCGGTTGATCCCATCGAGCTTCTGGAGCGTCACGCCGACGCCCTGGCACCGGCGGACGGCACGCCCCGGCGCGTGGCTTTCCAAACGCCCTGCACCCTGCAGCATGCCCAAAAGTTGAACGGACGGGTCGATAAGCTCCTTGCGCGCATCGGCTTTGAGCTCACCCCGGTGCCTGATTCCCATATCTGCTGCGGTTCAGCGGGGACCTATTCCGTGCTCCAGCCCAAGCTTGCCGAGCAATTGCGAACGCAAAAGCTGGACAACCTCGCCAGCGGCGCACCGGAGCTGATTGCCACGGCGAACATCGGCTGTCTGGTCCATCTTGATGAGGCCTCCGATATCCCGGTACGTCACTGGCTGGAGCTCATTCAGGCGGCCTGAGCAGACCTGAGGCTGCTATACTGTGCGGTCATGTCCAGGCCGCCGGAGCAAGCCATGGCGCAACAGAATCTGCTACTGGTCGTGGATACCAACACGCTCGCCGAACGACTGGGGTCGCCAGGGCTCCGCATCGTGTTTGTGGGCGATCGGGCCCTTTACGAGCAAGCCCATATCCCCGGGGCCACGCAGATCGAATATGCTGCGCTCAATGCGGGTGGCCCACCCGCCATGGGTCAGCTGCCCTCCCCGACAAGCCTGGCCCGTCTGCTGGGTCAAGCCGGCATCACGCCGGAAACCCACGTGGTGGCCTGTGATGCCGAGGGAAACGGTCGGGCCTCACGCCTGCTGTGGACACTCGATTGCATCGGACACCACAACTGGTCACTTCTCGATGGCGGCGTCATTGCCTGGCAAGCCGATGGCTTGCGTTTCGAGCAGGGGCCAGGCCCCGACGTTGCGGTGGCGGATTACCCCGTCGACGTCAACGCCTCATCGGCCCGCGCTGATCTGGCCCATGTGCAGTCGCATCTGGGCGATCCGGACGTCGCCATTCTGGATGCCCGGTCCCCGGGCGAGTATCAAGGCGATGATGTGCGCGCTGCTCGCGGCGGTCATATTCCCGGGGCTGTTAACCTGGAGTGGACGGAGAATATCGACGTGGATAATGCCGCCAGACTGCGCCCCAAAGAAACCCTGAGAGCAATGTACGAGGCCCTCGGTCTAAGCCCAGGCCAGGAAGTCATTACCCACTGCCAGACCCACCATCGTTCTGCGCTGAGCTATGTCGTGCTGCGCTATCTGGGCTATGACCGCGCCCGCGGCTATGATGGTTCGTGGTCGGAGTGGGGCAACCGCACGGACACACCCGTGGTGACCGGCGCTGCCCCCGAGTGATTATGAGGCTGGCTGAGCCGCGGCGCAGAGGAAATGGCTGCGGTAGTAGCGCAGCTCCGCGATGGAATCGCGAATATCGTCCAGCGCGAGGTGAGACGACTGTTTGGTCAACCCATTCGCGATCCGGGGCGTCCACCGCTGGGCGAGCTCCTTGAGTGTGCTGACATCGATATGCCGGTAATGGAAATACCGCAGCAACTGCGGCATCCCGCGATGCAGGAAACGCCGATCCTGACAGATGCTGTTACCACACATGGGCGACACACCGGCGGGCACCCAGTCCTGCAAGAAGGTGAGCGTCTGGCGCTCGGCCTCAGCCACGTCGATATCACTGTCAACCACCCGTTGCCAGAGCCCGGAGCCACCGTGTTGCGTTCGATTCCACTGGTCCATGGCCGTCAGCACCGATTCGGGTTGATGAATGGCGAGAACGGGGCCTTCCGCCAGAATGTTGAGCTCGGGATCAGTCACAATCGTGGCAATTTCGATGATCCGGTCATGATCGACATCGAGGCCAGTCATCTCCAGATCGATCCAGATCAGGTTGTTGTCCGAATAGCTCATGTCATGCCCTTCATGCCAGTCAAACCAAATCCGAAAGTCTATCAGAGCCAGTATCGTGCCGCGGTGGGCCAATGAGTCAGCTGCACACCGGCCGTGTTGTCAGCAGCACCGGTAATCACTGCGTCGTCGCCGATGAGGCTGGGACGCTGCAGCGCTGCCAACTGCGTCACCGACAAGGGGCGCGCCCCGTCTGCGGCGATCGCGTCGACTGGCATGCCGATGACGGCACCGCGTATATCGAACAGATTCACCCCCGGCGCAATGTCATCGAGCGCGGGGACTTCCGCGGCCGCCCGCGGGCCCTCGCCGCCAACATTGACCGATTGATCCTGGTCGTCGCCCCGGCACCCACGCCGGATTTACTGCTTGTCGATCGCTATCGCGTATTGGCGGGCGCTGCCGATATCCCCCTGATGATATGGATCAACAAGACGGATCGGGCTGAGGGCGCTGGCTCGGAGCCGTTACAGCGACTGACCGACCAACAGACCGAGCTGGGGCTTCCCATGCTGCGCGGAAGCGCTGAAACCGGTGCAGGTATTGAGGCCCTGAAGACATGGATCCATGCCGAAACCGTGATCTTGGTCGGACAATCCGGCGTGGGGAAAACATCACTGACCCAGCACCTGATCCCCGCGCTTGCACTGCGAACGGGCGAGATCTCGGAAGCCAGCGGCCAAGGCCGTCATACCACCACCGACACACGGCTTTTCCCGCGCCCCGAAGGCGGCTGTCTCATCGACTCTCCCGGCGTCCGCACGCTGCGGCTCGACCATCTGAGCGTGCGGGATGTGGCCGCGGGATTTCCGGATATCACGGAGAAGGCCCACGCATGCCGGTTTCGGGACTGCCACCATCTCGAAGAGCCACAATGTGCGGTTCAGTCAGCCATCAAACAGGGGCAAATTGACCCCCAACGGCTGATGAACTGGCGCCGCCTGATCACCGAAACCGGCGGGGCTGACAGCAACCAGGCTCAACCATGACCGGCTTTTTTCTGGTCCTGGGGGTTGCCGCCGGCGCCCTACTCGCCTATCGCCAAGGCCTGCCAGCCGTCGTCGAGGCCCTGTTTGGCGCTGGTGAGCTGATGCTCGTCGTGCTGCCCCTGGTGGTTATCGCAGTCCTCATGGCGGCTTATGCGCAGGCGCTCATCCCGCGCGATCTCGCAGAGCGCTGGCTGGGGCGTGGGGCGGGGCTTAAAGGCATCGGCCTCGCCACGCTCGCCGGCGCCGTTACGCCCGGTGGGCCTTTCATGGCTTTCCCGCTGGTCCTGGGCCTCCGTGGGGTCGGGGCATCTTTACCGATCTGTACCACGTATCTCACGGCCTGGTCGGTACTCGGCATTCAGCGCGTGCTGATTTGGGAGCTTCCTTTCTTCGGACTCGACTTCGTTGTGCTGAGACTGCTGGTCTCACTCCCGCTTCCACTAATTGCCGGGCTCCTCACCCAGTGGCTTACCGAGCCGGACGGCGTTTAAATGCTGTTCGCCTACCTCAGTATCATTGCGCTACTGGTCGTGCTTGCCAGCCTCGCCCATCGCGATGCCCACATCCGTCATGCGACCGTGGGGAGGCAGGCCTGGCAGCAAATCGCGCCACTGCTGATTCGACTGCCGCTCGCGCTGCTCGCGGCGAGCTTTCTGGCGGAACTGATGCCCCAAGCCCTGTTTGCCCGCTGGCTCGGTGATGCCTCCGGCACCTTGGGCATTCTCGTGGCCTCGGCAATGGGCGGGCTACTGCCCGGTGGCCCAATGGTTGCCTTTCCCCTGATCCTCGTGCTCGAGCGTGCGGGTGCCGGCACGCCGCAGCTCATCGCCCTCCTCACTGCGTGGTCGTGCCTGGCACTCCACCGGGTACTTGCCTTTGAGCTGCCGACACTTGGGTGGGGATTTGTCTGGCGACGCTGGGCTGCCACGGTCGCACTGGCCCCGTTGGCGGGCCTCGCCGCCGCCTGGGTATTGGCGCTCAAGGGATGATTTGGCAGATCAGAAAAGTTGATCTATAGTTCATGTTAACTTGAACACGGAGAAACGGGCATTTCATACCCGCTTACAGAAAAGTCTCGAATCATCCAAACCTGGATGCTTCAAGTTACCCCGAACATCGAAGTCTGGCTTGCATCGATGAGACGCAGGTCAGAGAGTCGGTGGACCACTCCGCCAATCATCAACCGCTGATACAGCGTAAAGAGAACGGAGAAGAACCATGAAGAAGCGATCGCTATATGCACTGGCCCTCACCGGCGCAATGCTGCCCATGGCAGCGAATGCCGAGTGTGGCGAGGTCTCAGTTGCCGAGATGAACTGGACCTCTGGGGGCATCATCACCGGTGTCACCGAGTTCCTGCTGTCTGAGGGTCTTGGCTGTGACGTGACCGTCGTCCCGTCGGCCACCACCACGGCTATCACCTCCCTTGCGGAGAACAACGAGCCGGACATCGTTCCGGAGCTGTGGGTGAACTCCGCGCCGGCCTACTTCGATCTGGCCGAGGAAGGCAAGGTCGTCAAGGCCTCTGACTCCTTCTCGGAAGGAGGCACCGAGCACTGGCTGGTCCCGTCCTACCTGGTCGAGGAGCATCCTGAACTCGCCACCATCGAGGGCATTCTGGACAACCCCGAACTCGTCGGCGGCCGGTTCAACAACTGCCCGGACGGCTGGGGCTGCCGGATCGTGAACGATTCGATGGTCGAGGCGCTGGATCTTGAGGGTAACGGCATCGAGGTCTTCAACCATGGTTCTGGCGAGACCATGCCAGCCGCGATGGCATCGGCCTACGAGAGCGAAGAGCCCTACTTCGGGTACTACTGGGGCCCGACGGCACCGCTGGGTAAGTACGACTTCGTGAGCGTCGATCTCGGTGAGTACGATGAGGATGTCCATGCCTGTAACCAGGATACGGACTGCAACGACGTGGGCGTCTCGGCCTTCCCTGCTGCTGGCGTTTTCAACGTGGCAACGGCGGACTTTGCCGAGCGTGAGCCGGAGGCCATGGCCCTGCTCGAGAACATCACGTTCGACAACGATCTGATGAACTCCCTGCTCGCCTGGCACGAAGAGAACAACGCCAGCAATGACGAGGCGGTCGTCTACTTCCTGCAGAACAACCAGGATGTCTGGATGAGCTGGCTCAACGAAGAGGCTCAGGCCAATCTGGAAGGTCTCTTCTAGGCCCTTTGAGTGAATGCAACGGGTGTCAGGCGAATGTGCGCCTGACACCCGTTTTAATGACAAAAAAGGAACCGGGCCATGGCAACTTACGATTTCATTTTCGACGGACTAGGCCTGCGTGGCTGGTGCGGCGAAAAAACCAACCAATCGATGAGCATGGAAGACCTTCTCCGCAGCCGCTCAGGCTCGACAGAGGTCTCTCTCTGGGACACCCCCTTCCCGTCTCTGGATACCCTCAATGAGGCCTGCCCGGCTATTGCCCAGACCCGCAATCTCACCAGCGGTCTGGAGAGTGGCTTTCTGGGCGTAAAAGATTCTTTGAAAGTGGTCATTGACCCCATCACGCAACCGCTTAGCTGGTTCCTCAACGGCGCACTGAGCATGTTCGAAACGGTGCCGTGGTGGCTCATGATCCCGGCCATGCTGTTACTGGTGTTCTTCGCCTCGAAGTCGATGAAGCTGGTTGGCCTGGTGGCCTCTTTCATTCTGTTCCTCGCATTTATCGATCATTACGACTACGCGATGCAGACGCTCGCGATCATCTTTGTGTGCTCGCTGATTTGCGTCCTCCTTGGTGTTCCGATTGGTATTGCGATGTCACGCAGCGATGGGCTGCAACGAGGCGCTATACCCATACTCGACATGCTGCAGACACTGCCGCCCTTCGTGTATTTGATCCCGTTAATCTTCCTGTTCTCGGTGACTGAACCGAAGCTCTACGGCATCGCGATCATCCTTTACGCGATCGTGCCCGTGATTCGTCTGACAAACCTGGGCATTCGCCTGGTCGACAAGGACGTGATTGAGGCCGCTGACGCATTTGGGATGACCGACCGGCAGAAACTCTATGGTGTGCAGGTACCCCTGGCGCTTCCCAACATCATGGCGGGGGTTAACCAGACCATCATGATGAGTCTGGCCATGGTGGTGATCGCCTCGCTGGTGTCCGCACCTGGCCTCGGTGTGCTGGTGCTGCGCGGCATTCGTAATCTCGAGCTCGGTGTCGGCTTGGTCGCTGGCCTCGGCATCGTACTGCTCGCCATTATTCTCGATCGCGTGACCAAGGCGGCACTCGCCCGGGTCAACACGAGCCAGAACTAACAGGGGCCGGTCGTATGAGCGATCAAATCAAGATCTCAATCCAGCACCTGTACAAGATCTTCGGAACCGATCCTGCCGCTGCGCTGGAGCGCGTCAAAGAGGGGATCAGTAAACCGGATCTATTGGAGCACCATGGCCATGTCCTCGGCCTGCAGGACATTAATGTCGACATTGTGGCGGGCAAGATCACGGTCATCATGGGGTTGTCGGGTTCCGGTAAGTCGACGCTTATTCGGCACTTGAATCGCCTTATTGAGCCAACGGATGGCGCCGTGCTCGTGGATGGCGAGGATGTGCTCGCCTATGACGAACAGGCGCTCCGCGAGCTGCGGCGTCAGAAGATGTCGATGGTGTTCCAGAAGTTTGCACTCCTGCCTCATCGCACCGTGCTTGAGAATGCGGCAACGCCATTGATTGTCCGTGGTGAAGATCGCGACTCGGCGCTGCAGGAAGGCACGAAATGGCTCGCCCGCGTTGGGTTGCAGGGGAATGACAATCAGCACCCGCATCAGCTCTCGGGCGGCATGCAGCAGCGCGTCGGCATTGCTCGGGCGCTCACATCGAACTCCGATATCATGTTGATGGACGAGGCCTTTTCAGCCCTCGATCCGTTGATCCGGACGGATATGCAGGACCTGTTGCTTGAACTCCAGCAGGAGCTTCATAAGACCATCGTGTTCATCACCCATGACCTCGATGAGGCCCTCAAGCTGGCCGACCATCTCGTCATCCTCAAAGACGGTTACATCGTCCAGCAGGGTGAGCCCCAGGAAATCCTCCTGCATCCGAATGACCCGTACATCATTGACTTCATTAGCGATATCAACCGGGCACGCGTCCTGCGAGTGCGTTCAGTCATGTCCCACGGGGAGACACCACCCGAGGGCGTCAAGTTTGATGAAGACGTCGATGCAGATGACAACCTGGAATCGTTGATCGCCCGGTCAGAAGGCGATACCAGCTTGTGCTATCGCGTGACCAGCGATGGCAAGCCGATCGGCTATCTCGACATGAAGGATCTAGTGAAGGCTCTGGTGCCCACCAGCGCCGCCGAGGGCGGTGTGCGCGGCAACTACTAAGCCGCGCACACCCCTCGATTCCGTGACCTAAGCGCTCTGGGAGAAGCTGTCGAACGCTTCCAGCGCCTGCGAGCCGTAAACGAACGACGGCCCGCCACCCATATAAAGACAGACGCCGATGGTTTCCAGCACTTCATCGCGGGTGGCGCCATACTCGGCTGCAGCCTTGGCATGAAACGCGATACAGCCCTCACACCGAATGGCGACACCAATGGCCAACGCCATCAGTTCCTTGTCCTTGGCGCTGAGCGCGCCATCCTTTTCAGCCGCCTTTGAGAGCTGCATAAAGCCTTTGGCGACCTCCGGGTGCCCTTTGCCAAAGCTCTGCATGAGTTGGCTGAGATCCTGCGCGGTCTGAGGCCAGTCCTTGTACATAATGACTCCTTGATAAAAAAACCCCGCGGAGCGATGTCCGCTCCGCGGGGTTTGATGGTATCGAATCGGTCTGAACTACGCCTCGAGATCGAACCGGTCGTTGTTCATGACCTTGGCCCAAGTGTTCGCGAAGTCGTGGACAAACTTTTCACGATTGTCGTCCTGAGCATAGACCTCGGCATAGGAGCGAAGGATGGAATTTGATCCAAACACCAGGTCTGCCCGGGTCGCCGTCCACTTGACCTCGCCGGTCTCCCGATCACGGACCTCGTAGAGGTTGCTGCCCGTGGGATGCCAGGTGTTGGCCATGTCCACCAGGTTGACGAAAAAGTCATTGGTGAGCGCGCCTTCGCGGTCCGTGAACACACCGTGCTTCGTGCCACCGTGGTTGGTCCCAAGTGCACGCATACCACCGACCAGAACCGTCATCTCAGGCCCCGTAAGCCCCAGCAGCTGGGCCCGATCGAGCATCAACTCCTCGGCACTGACCACGTAATCCTTCTTCATCCAGTTCCGGAAACCATCAGCGACAGGCTCCATTACCTCGAAGGAGTCCACATCGGTCATCTCCTGTGAGGCATCCCCACGACCTGGTGCGAAGGGCACCGTCAGGTCCACGCCTGCCGCTTTGGCCGCCTGCTCGACACCGACGTTGCCCGCCAGGACGATGACGTCGGCGAGGCTTGCACCTGTCTCCGCAGCGATGGGCTCAAGCACCGCCAGCACCTTCTCAAGGCGCTCGGGCTCGTTGCCCTCCCATTGGCGCTGCGGCGCCAGGCGAATGCGGGCGCCGTTGGCCCCTCCGCGCAGGTCAGAGCCACGGAAAGTTCGTGCGCTATCCCAGGCCGTCGCCACCATCTCATCGATGGAAAGGCCGCTGTCGGCGATTTTCGCCTTAACGCGATCGACATCATAGTCGCTCTTGCCGGCCGGCACCGGATCCTGCCAGATCAGATCCTCATCCGGCACGTGCGGGCCGATGTAGCGATTCTTCGGTCCCATGTCACGATGGGTGAGCTTGAACCAGGCCCGGGCAAAGACATCGGAGAAGTAATCCGGGTCGTTGTAGAAACGCTCCGAAATCTTGCGGTACGCCGGATCCTTGATCATCGCCATGTCCGCATCGGTCATGATCGGATTCAGGCGAATGGACGGATCCTCGACATCGACCGGCTTGTCCTCTTCTGCGATGTCGACTGGCTCCCACTGCCAGGCGCCAGCCGGGCTCTTGCGGAGCTCCCAATCGTACTTAAAGAGCAGGTAGAAGTAGCCGTTGTCCCAGGTCGTCGGATGCGTCGTCCAGGCACCCTCGATACCACTGGTCACGGTGTCGCGGCCAACGCTGCGGGTGGTGTGGTTGTTCCACCCCAAACCCTGCTCTTCGACGTCTGCCGCTTCGGGCTCGGCGTTGAGAAGCTCCGCGTTGCCGTTACCGTGTGACTTTCCGACGGTATGGCCACCGGCAGTGAGGGCGACCGTCTCTTCGTCGTTCATCGCCATGCGGGCGAAGGTCTCTCGAACCTGTCCGGCTGTGGCCAGCGGATCCGGATTGCCGTTGACGCCTTCCGGGTTCACGTAGATCAAGCCCATCTGGACAGCTGCCAGGGGATTTTCCATCGTGGCCGGGTTTTCGACGTCACTGTAGCGCTCGTCACTTGGCGCAAGCCATTCTTTCTCAGCGCCCCAGTAGATATCTTTCTCGGGGTGCCAGATATCCTCGCGGCCATAACCGAAGCCGAACACTTTCAGGCCCATGGACTCGTAGGCCACGGTGCCGGCCAGGATGAACAGGTCAGCCCAGCTCACTTGGTTGCCGTACTTCTGCTTGATCGGCCAGAGCAGGCGCCGGGCCTTGTCCAGGTTGGTGTTGTCCGGCCAGGAATTGAGGGGCGCGAAGCGCTGGTTGCCGGTTCCGCCGCCGCCGCGACCGTCTGAGGTCCGGTAAGAACCGGCTGCGTGCCAGGCCATGCGAATCATCAGGCCGCCGTAGTGGCCCCAGTCCGCCGGCCACCAGGGCTGACTCTCCTTCATCAGGGCATGCATGTCGTTCCAGAGGCCCTTGAAGTCGAGCTTTTTGACCTCTTCGCGGTAGTTGAATGCCTCACCAAGCGGGTTGGTCTTGGTGTCATGCTGATGAAGAATGTCCAGGTTCAGGGCATTCGGCCACCAGTTCATGTTGTCGGTGCCTTCGGTGGTGTTACCACCGTGCATCACCGGGCATTTTCCAGCGCTATTGATATCGACTGCAGCCATCCTATTCTCCTGTCTGTAGGGGCGTCCTCACGATAACTTCACACTATACCGGGCCTGAGCGGTGTTTGAAGTTACCGTTTTCAATCGGGGCGATAGGGCGAGGGTATCAAGACTGGATTAATCATTCGGATAGCCAATCGTTCTGCGCGGGTTCGAACCTCGCGCACAATCAGATACAAAAAAGGCCCCGTTGGGGCCATTTTTGTATCTGGCGGAGAGGGAGGGATTCGAACCCTCGGTACGGGGTTACCGTACACGCGCTTTCCAGGCGCGCTCCTTCGACCGCTCGGACACCTCTCCAAGACTCGCGAAGCTTACGGGAGCCATCCCGGTGATTCAATCGCTGCCCTTGCCCGGTCCGTACACGGGCATGGGAAAGGGCGTCACGTTGCCGTCTGTATCGGAGATGCGCGCCTGGCCTTCTTTTTCAACCTCGTCTATGCGCACAACCGAGTGCATCGGGATGTAGGTGCGTTTAACCCCAGCAAACTCGCTCTTGAGCTTTTCCTCGGCGGGGTCAACAACCACTTGGGTGCGCTCGCCGAAGGTCAGTTCTTCTATCTCGACAAACCCGAGTATTCCGCCATCAGAGATACTTCGAGCATAGACTTCATAGATTTTGCCCTGGTTATGGAAGATAACCCGATAGATCCGCTCTGCAGACGCCATGGCAGCCCAGCCAGTGTTTGCTTATTAGTAACCCAACAGATTAACACGGCCAAGCTGCCTGGCGAGCACCTGGACCGCGCTCAGTCTGACGGCTGCTTTGCGACCCGCAGATAGGGCTTTAACGTCTGAAAACCCTCAGGAAACTTGGCTCTTGCCTGCTCGTCGGTCACCGCAGGTGGGATAATAATATCCTCGCCGTTTTTCCAATTCACAGGCGTCGCGACCGTGTGACGCGCGTTCAGCTGCAGCGAGTCCAACAGCCGCAGGATTTCGTTGAAATCCCGTCCACTGGTCATCGGATAAATCAGCATTGCCTTGATGCGCTTGTCCGGACCAATCAGGTAGACCGCCCTCACCGTGGCGTTATCCATGGCCGTACGCCCTTCGCAGGAATCGCCCTCGTCTTCAGGGAGCATGTCATAAAGCTTGGCGACATGAAGATCCGTATCACCAATCATCGGGTAGTTCGGGGCCGTCCCCTGCGTCTCCTCGATGTCTTTTGACCAGGTCGCATGGTTCTCGACCGGATCAACTGACAAGCCAATGACTTTGGTGTCCCGGCGATCAAACTCGGGCTTGAGACTCGCCATGTGGCCGAGCTCCGTCGTGCAGACCGGTGTAAAATCCTTGGGATGCGAGAAGAGGATCGCCCAGCTATCACCGATCCAATCGTGGAAGTTGATCTCGCCCTCGGTTGTCTTGGCGGTGAAGTCCGGGGCAATGCTGCCAATCCGCAATCCCATATCAATCCTCCGTCGATCTCGTTAGCGTGTGAACACATCCTTAGAGTAATCGGCATCTGTATTTCCTCTAAAGAATGATTTGGCATTGCTTTATAACTGGGTGATCTAAATGCACGCTTGGGAAGGGCAACAATTCAGTGACGTGTCGTTGCTGCCGCAGCGTCGGGACCCGCGCCGCTTCCAGGTCGGCTGCGCCACCAGCGATGGCGGCGCGCCGGTTTTGCAGTGGTTTCGCAACATGCCGGAGATCTCGCAGTGGCTCCGGCGCATGGAGCCGCAGCGGTGGGGCCTGCGCGGTCCTGACCTGATCGCTATCAAAGCGGCGCTCGAGCCGATCCTGACGCAGGTGGATGTCCACGGTCTTGAGGAGGACAGCCGCGCTGCCCATAACGCGGTCACCGAGCCGGCCTATTCACTCCTGTGGTGGGGTGACTTCGGCAGCTTCGCGGCTGGCAAAGACACCTGGGCGCAGGCGTTTCTGGCGACAGAGCGATTAGAGCCCGTGCAGGATGCTAGCGATGAGCAAGTACGTGCCCTCGCTGAAGCGCTCCGCGCGCGAATCCCCATGCTTGCGTGAACACAGGCGCAGCCCTTAGTCTCAGCGTATGAACAAACCGTGCCTATTCTGCGAAATTGCCGCCGGCCGCATGGAAGCCGACGTCCTGCATCAGGATGACCATGTCGTCGCCTTCCGTGACATCCATCCCCAAACGCCGACACACGTGCTGGTCATTCCGCGTAAGCACATCACCAGCATGTTGGATATCGAGCCAGTGGACGCCGAGCTGCTGGGGCACATGCATGTCACGGCGCGGGATCTGGCGAAGCGCCTTGGCATTGCCGAGAGCGGCTATCGAAGCGTGTTTAACTGCGGCCGGGATGGTGGCCAAACGGTCTGGCACATCCACCTGCATTTACTCGGCGGCCGAAGCATGGGCTGGCCGCCCTGGCCGGGTAACTGAGCCCAGTCATTCCCCGCTGATCGCTTTGACGCGATCGAGCAGCCCCGCATCAACCTGCAAGCCCGTTTGGCGCGCTCGAGCGCGGTTTTGCAGACGGCGCTCACCGGGCAACCGAACGTCATCCTCAGCGGCAATCGCCGCAAGCAGCCGGCTGACACCACCGCCAAATCCGTTATCCCCAAACGCACCAGGGTCGATGGCAATAAAACACTGCCCCGTCTGAGGCGGCCCGCCCTGGGTGCCCGCGAATGGACTGGCTTCAATCCCGAGGTGCGCACCCGCCAGCACGGCAGCGAATAACTCGGTCATCAACCCGGCATTAAACCCCTTGGCCCCACCCGATGGGACCATGCTGCCCGCCAGGGCGGCATCAGGGTCGGTTGTCGGGTCACCGTTCGCATCCAGTGCCCAGCCCTCAGGCAACGGCTCACCCTGACGCTTACGCGCCGTCACCTCACTCTTGGCCACGACGCTCGCTGATTGATCAATCAGCAGCGCCACACCGGTGTTGGTTAGATCCGGCACCGCCAACGAGAAAGGATTGGTGCCAATCACCGGCGTGCGACCGCCAACGGGAGCAATGGAGGCCGGTGCATTGGTAAAGCCAAGACCAATCAACCCCGCTCGCGCCAGGCGCTCGGTGTGATGGCCAAGCACACCGCAGTTATAGGAGTTAAAGAGGGTCACGGCGGCAATGCCATGTTGCCGTGCCATGTCGGTAAGTGGAGGTAGCGCAGCATCAATAGCCGGATGAGCGAATCCACACTTTGCATCCACTCGGCCCGTCGCCGGCCGCAGCGTTGAGAAAACCGGCTCGGCTTGGCCATCGACCTTGCCACATTGGACGTGCTCACAATAGATGGGCGCATACGCCAGTCCGTGACTCGCAATGCCGTCCAACTCAGCGGAGACAACCGCCTGGGCCATCGCCTTGGCAACGGAATCGCTCGCGCCACTGGCAACAAGCGCTCCCGCCGTGAGGTGATGAAGTTCATCGGGGGTAATATTGACTAACGACATGGTGCCTCCCGTCGACAATGAATCAGGGGGTCTGGGGTGCTTGATCGGCAAGCCAGCCGTCCTGGAGAAGGGCGGGATTGATACGCCGTATCGCTGGCCAGGTTTCGCGCCTGAGGGCATCAACACTCACCCGAGCAATTTCACCGGCCAGCGCATCAAACTCCCCGGCGTGATAACCAATGGAAAGATGCCGACGCACCGTCGGACCCGGCAACGGAATGATACGAACCCGAGCCAACTGGTCCCGTCCTTGCAGGAGGCAGAGCGGCGTCGTAATGGCAAAACCCAGGCCCTCTCCCACCATACGAAAGACGACATCCGTGGAATCGAACGCGAGGCTGCATCGCGGCTTGAGGCGCAGACGACTCAGATGCAGCGAGACTTGGCGCGCGAGGGCCGCATGCTCGCTGTAGGCCACCAGTTCAAGGTCGCTCGCTACCTGCTCGAGACCGGCATCCAACGGCCGGTAGTCCGCCGGCAGCGCAAGGACAAGCGGCTCGGCCAGTAACGGGTAAACCGTGAGGCCAGCGTGCTCGACCAGCATGGTGTCGCTACCGATCACCAGATCCAGCTCGCGCCGACGCAGGGCCTCGACGTGACTCAGTGATTGACCGGAGTGAAGCAAACAGCCGCCCCCGTCCGCGCGCAGTTGCCGGGCGAGATCGGGACCCACACTGACAGCCAGCGAGTCCACCAGCCCGATACGCAGCTGACTCTCCCCCACATGCGCGGCCCGACGCACGGCCTGGGCCGTATTGCCGGCCTCGGCAAGCAGACGCCGGGCACGCTGATGCAGGTCATGGCCGGCCCGGGTGAGGCCCATGGGTCGAACGGCACGGTCAATCAGATCAACCCCGAGGGCGTTCTCGAGATGCCGGACTGACTGGGAAACGCCGGACTGTGACAACCCCAACCGCTTCGCCCCGGCGGTCATGCTCCCCGCCTCGGCGACGGTCGCAAATACCTCCAGAGCGCGCAGATCGTTCAGACCACCGCGGCTCCCTTGACTCATTCGCCTATCTTAAGCGAACTCAGCCCCGAGCGGGACAAATGGCCAGCGATGCGCCCTCGGCGCGGGCAGACCGCAGCATCGTCTCGGCCAGGGCTGCGGCAAAGCTGCGAGCAGGGAGCAAGTCAAAGGCGCCGTCTTCGCGCGCATGCACCAGCACATCGACTTGACCGAGACGCGTGGCGGCGACGCATCCGGCTGGGAAATGGCCGTGGCTGATATCCACGCCAAGCCGGCGGTCCAGAAACGCCCGGCTGTCGGCGCCGGACAGCCGAAGCCAGGCGCGCTGACAACGGCACTCAATGGCGTGAGGGCCCGTGACGATCCCCTCCAATGCGCCCGCCGTTTCGGCATCGGCCGTCACGATGAGAGATCGGCTCGGCCCGATTGATATCACCAGGCCGTTTGCCGTGCTGAGTGCCTCGCGGGCCGCGTCGATGACCGTGCCCGCGCTCGCCCCCTCCCAGTCACCCACCAGCCAAGCACCCGCCACCGGCATTTCATCCAGGGTCATACCGGCGTTGGCCACGGTTGGCCAATCAAGTTCTTGCAAAGCCGTCCGCTGCTCAAGCATGGAGTCGACTCCCGTCAGGATCATAAAACACGGTTGGCCCCACTCTGACCTGGTGGGTCGATTCGCTGAGCGGATCCCATGCCTCAACGATTTCACCGTGACGCTCATCGCCACCCGCGAGCAGACCCAAGGCAATCACGGACTGACAGGCCGGACTATCCGCCACCGAGCTAATGTGACCAGCGACGGCATCATGGCCCGTACTCCCGAGCGCCCGCAGCAGCGCACCGGATTGCAATGGCGCGCGATTGTCGAGCGGTCTCAGGCCCACAAGGCGGGGGCGACGGGCATCGTGCAGCCCGGGGCGATCCCGCAATGCCCCACCGACGCATGGCTTGCGCCGGGCAGTCATCCGACCCAGGCCAATGTCCTCAGCCGTGACTCGGCCATCCAGCTCCGGCCCGGCAACATGGCCTTTTTCAATCCGCAACACCCCCATTGCCTCGGTGCCATAGGGCTTGAGCCCGTGCGGCGCACCCACTGCGAGTGCCCGAGACCAAACCGATGCCCCCCAATCGGCTGGTGCATAGACCTCATACGCCCGTTCACCCGAATAACTGTTGCGCATGATCATGCACCCGACACCCAGACAATCGGCCTCCCGCACGGCCAGGAAGGGAATCGCCTCGTCGCTGGTGTCGGTATTCGGGAAGAGCGCGGCCAGCACCGCCTGACTGTTTGGCCCCGCGATCGCGAATGTTGCCCAGTGATCAGAGACGCTCGCCACCGCCGCACGCAAATTAATCCAGGCCGTCTCAAGCAGATATTCGATATGCGAGAGCACGCCCGCGGCGTGCGCGGTGGTTGTCGTGATCAGGTAGCGCGTCTCCTCAAGGCGTGCCACGGTGCCATCGTCGAGGACCAGGCCGTCATCACGCAGCATCAGCCCATAGCGCGCCTTCCCCGGCGGCAGTGTTTTCATGCCGTTGGCATAAAGCCGGTTAACGACCTCTGGGGCATCCGGGCCAATCAGGGCAATCTTGCCCAAAGTCGAGACATCCACAATGCCAGCCGCTTCTCGCACATGGGCGGCTTCCCTTTTAACGGCAGCGCTGACAGGTTCGCCAGGCGCCGGGTAAGCGCGAGGCCGATGCCAGGCACCGGCGTTGATCATGTCCGCGCCAGCCTGGCGATGCCAAGGCTCAGCCGGTGAACGGCGCCAGGGCCGGAAGTGTTGCCCCCGTTCCGTGCCGGCGATGGCGCCGATCGCGATGGGCACATACGGCGGCCGGAAAGTGGTTGTCCCAGCCTCACCCGGACCAACGCCGGCAACCTGTCCCAACGCGTGCAATCCGAGGATGTTGGCGGTCTTCCCCTGATCGGTGCCCATGCCAAGCGTTGTATAGCGCTTGAGATGCTCAACGGATCGATAGCCCTCCCGATGGGCCAGCGCCACGTCATCGACCGTGACGTCATGCTGCAAATCAATGAACCGCTTACCGCCGTGAAGGGCAGGAAAGACCCGCAGCCGGTCAACCGGCCCCCAGGTTGCACCTGAGGCGGTCTCAGCCAGTGCTGGATCCGCCAGGGGTCGAACGGCCGGATCAAAGCCAAGCGCCTCCGCAGCCTTTGCGCCGGCATCGCGCCCACTCTGACGTGTCGCGGCCAGTCCGGCCTCGCCGGCACAGGCACCCGCGTTCCAGTGCCCAGCGGGCATGGCGGGGGGCAGGAAAATCCCGCGCCCCTCATCAAACCCGGGGCGGCCACCAAGATGGCATTGCAGATGCAGTGCCGGCTGCCACCCGCCGGCAACTGCAATGGCATCACAGGCAATGCGCTCTGTGCGCGCTGCATCAACCCGTGACCCGGAAAGCCGCGCAATTCTAAGACCACGGACCTGCTGGCCACCGTCAGCCCGGGTCGCGACAGCGCCGGTCATGTGCCGAATACCCGCCTGGGCCAGTGGGTCCGACTGGTCCAGGGCCTCTGCTGGCCGGGAGTCCACGAGCGCCACCACGTTAACGCCAGCGCGCTGCAGCTGCATTGCCGTCTCGACGCCCTCGTCATCGCCACCGACAACAACGACACGGCGGCCAACCGCAACACCAAACCGATGGGCATAACCGCGCGCGGCAGCGGCCAGCATGACGCCAGGGCGATCATTTCCGGCAAATGCCAGGGGCTGCTCCAGCGCGCCGGTCGCAAAAACGATCTGCTCGGCCTTGATTGTCCAGTAGCGCTGGCGGGCGCTGCCGTTGATGGAGGCTGGCGCCAGCGTCTCTACCAGCCCAACAATGCGATGGTCGTAAAGCCCGAACGCCACGGTTTGGCGTAAGACGGTGACACGGTCTGCCGCATCCAGCTCTTCCTCAGCGGAGGTCACCCAGGCGTCGGCCGTTTGCTCACCAACCGTGGCAGGCTCCATGGCCAGGCGCCCCCCCAGCCAGGGCCGCTCCTCGACGAGCATCACCCGCGCCCCGCTGCGCGCAGCCGTCCGGGCCGCCTCAATACCCGCGGCACCCGCGCCCACTACCAGCACATCGCAATGCGCTTCAGCTCGCACATAGGTGTCCGGATCGGGTTGGGTGCTCACGTGGCCCAAGCCCGCGGCGCGGCGGATAACCCGCTCGTAGACCGGTTCCCACCAACTGGCCGGGCGCATGAAGGTCTTGTAGTAAAAACCCGCCACAAACAGAGGCGCAGCGAGGCCGTTGATGCTCATCAAATCGAATCGTGGCGATGGCCAGCAGTTCTGTGAGCGCGCCTCGAGCGCATCGTGCAAGGCCACTGTTGGCGCTTTGAGGTTGGGATCCTGACGTGCACCCTCACCGATCGTGACCAGGCCGCCGGGCTCCTCACTGCCGATGGTGTAAATACCGCGGGGTCGGTGGTACTTGAAGCTCCGGGCGATAACGCGCTCGCCATTGGCTAGCAGCGCCGAGGCGAGCGTATCGCCCTGATAGCCCGTGTGCGGCCGTTTGTTCCAGGTGTAGGCAACAGGTGCCTCTCGGTCGATGCCGAGTCCGCCCTCCGCCAGACGATAAGGGCCCGCGGTCATTGGCTGGCCTCCGCACGAAGCTCCTTCACCCGCTCTTGGGCGCTACAGACCCGCCTCACCTCGTGGCTCATCGTATTTCGCGTCACACAGATCCACGCCCGGCACCCATGCACGTGCTGCCAGTACTCCTGATGCCAGCCGCGCGGATTGTCACGAAGAAAGACATACGCCGACCAGCAGGTTTGATCGGTATTTGACTCATCGGGCCGAAGTCGCATGGCATCTCCGCCATAGCTGAATTCGTGCTCATCGCGTTCACCGCAGAAAGGACAATGAATTCGCATCGCTCGCTCCTAATGCGCCCAGGGACTGGGGCCCATGCCCTTCTCATCCAGCTGATCCCCCAGCCCAAAGCGCTCGAGGGTGAAATCTCGGGTCAATGGGTGTGACTCGCCTTCGGCAAGCAAATGCGCAAAGCACCAGCCCGAGGCTGGCGTTGCCTTGAAACCGCCGTAGCACCAGCCCCCATTCAGGTAGAGCCCCTCCACCGGGGTTGGCGCGATGATCGGACTGCCATCCATGGTCATGTCCATGACGCCACCCCAGTGACGCAGCAGGCGCACCCGTGACAGCCAGGGCATAAGCGCAACCCCGCTGGTCAGCACATCCTCGAGCAACGGCAAGTTGCCGCGCTGCGCATAGGAGTTATAGCCATCGAGGTCCCCGCCAAACACCAGTCCGCCCTTGTCGGACTGGCTGATGTAGAAGTGTCCTGCACCAAAACCCACCACATGATCCAGGCAAGGCTTGACCGACTCGCTGACGAAGGCTTGCAGGACATGGCTCTCGATAGGCAGTCGAAGGCCCGCCATACCCGCCAGTCGCCCCGTGTTACCGGCCACGGCCAAGCCCACACGCCCGGCGCCAATCTGCCCGCGGCTCGTCTCAACGCCGGTCACGCGCTCACCCTCGAAGGTATAACCGGTCACCTCACAATTCTGAATGATATCAACGCCGTAGGCGTCTGCCGCTCGCGCGTATCCCCAGGCGACAGCATCGTGTCGGGCGGTACCAGCACGGCCCTGGTAGAGCGCGCCGTAAATCGGGAACCGGGCTTCATCGCGAAAATCGAGGTGGGGTAGGGCTTCCTGAACCACCTGACGATCGACCAGTTCGGCATCGATGCCATGGGCCCGCATGATATTACCGCGCCGTCGCGCAGCATCCATCTGCGCGTCGCTGTGCGCCAGATTGAACTGCCCGCGCTGAGATAGCATCACGTTGAAGTTGAGATCCTGAGAGAGGCTCTCCCAGAGCTTCATGCCCCATTCGTAAAAGTCGGTGTTATCACCGAGCATGTAATTCGAGCGAACAATCGTGGTGTTTCGGCCGGTATTACCGCCGCCCAGCCAGCCTTTCTCCAGCACAGCGATACGCCCGACATTGTGATCGCGGGCCAGGTAATAGGCGGTCGCAAGCCCATGGCCGCCACCGCCGATAATAATGACATCGTAATGGCGCTGGGGCTCTGCATCGCGCCACGCCGGCTGCCAGCCGCGATGGCCACGCAGAGCCTGACGGGCGAGATTCCATAACGAGTAGCGCATCCGGGCCGTGCCCCCGACATTGCTCATCTTGAGTGGGTTCAGATTACCCCTGTGCCGCCTTCCGACGGGCAACCATCAGTATTTGCAGCAGGCACTATCAGTATTGTTTATTGCGAAATTCCTGACGAGCCCATCAACTCCACGGAAACGGGCTATTCGAGGTTGGATGTAAATCACCCGAGTCATATCGGCCAAAGCGAAATGGCGCCAGCAGGGCCTGAGCACGACCCATGATTTCCTGGGCCACGAGCGCTCCAACGCCGATCATTTTGTAGCCATGATTAGAATCTGCGATTACATAACAATTGTCGTGCACCACATCGAAGACTGGGAAATTATCGGGCGTGAAGCAGCCGATACCGCCGGATGGCTCACGACGAAACTGATTCAGCGTGCCTCGAAAGCGTGTTTGGCAAAACCCGAGCGCTGATGTCCACATGTGCGCGAATGACTCGCCGACGATGAAATCCGGGGAGGCCGGACCATACGGATCGACCGCCACCTCAGCCGCTGGGCGATCGATAGGAAATGGCGATGCACCGCCTTGTATACCGCCAAAGTTGAAATCAGGCTTGTAATAGATCCCCCACATGGAATCTGTAATTAATGAGCCATCTTCAGCGGAATACAATGGCTCGTCCGAGTCAACATGAACAACAGGCGGCATTTCACCGCTAGAGGTCCTCTGAACCCCCGGATCCAGCCCGAGTGTTCCCTCCTGTAAGCTCCAGAAAGTCCACATCGGCACATCCGGATGCTCTACGCCCTCAGTGTCTCGGACTGTTATCTTCTGCGGCAAGTCCAGCATCGTCCAGAATCTCTCGATCCAGGGACCTACTGCCAAGACGACATAATCTGTCTCAATATCACCGACATCCGTATGCACCGCCGTTAGAGCACCCGATTCGTCCCTCCGAAATCCCGCTACTGAAACCCCGGTGATGATTTGCACACCTTCCGCCTCAGCCTTATCCGCAAGTCCACGGATAGATGCCCCATTGTGCGCATATCCTCCTCGCTTTTCGTGCAGCACCGACGTCGTACCTGGCGCTTGCCAGTCGTCAAACAGCTCACGCATGTAGGCATGGGAAGCGCGCTCGCCTTCGATAAACACCGATTCGTAACCGATAGACGCCTGCTGCTCCGCGATACTCGCGACATCCTCACGCATCACCTCCGGGCTGATTTGTAAATAGCCGACTGGGTGGTAATGGAAGGCCGCTGGATCGCTTTCCCAAACCTCGACACTGTGGGCCATCAGTTCTCGCATCGCGGGCTGGTAATAATTATTGCGAACGACGCCGCACGCGATCCCGGATGCACCCGCGGCAATGCTTGTCTTATCCAGCACCACAATATCCCCACCGCTCCCCTGGCCGCTGGCACGGAACTCACGCGCTAGATGCCAAGCGGTACTAAGGCCGTGGATACCGGCACCAATGATTACAACGCGTGCGTTTTCGGGCAGTTTCATGCTGAGCTCCTACCAATTAGCGATTAAGCCGAACGGCGATGTTGCGCGTCCGCAAATGATTATCGAGCGCCTCCAATCCTTTCTCACGGCCATAGCCGGACAATCCTGTCCCGCCAAAGGGCGTTTCCACCCCTCCCGCGAACCACTCATTAACGAAAACCTGCCCGGCATCCAGTTGCCGCGCTGTATCGAGTGTTCGATCGAGATCTCGACCAAACACGCCTGCGACCAGTCCGTAATCGGTGTCGTTGGCCATCGCAACCGCCTCATCAGTCGTCCGGAAACGCAGCAACGACAAAGCGGGTCCAAAAATCTCTTCCTTAGCAATCGCCATTGACGCGCGGACATCCGTGAAGACTGTAGGTTGCATAAAGTGACCCGCTCGATCGATCCGCTGACCGCCCGTTATGGCTGTTGCCCCATCGCGAAGCCCGCTGCTGCAGAGTTGCTCGACACGATCCAGCTGATCTGCAGAGATAAGAGGCGTCAGGTCAGGGTCTTCCAGTCCATGACCAATGCGCAGCGCTTCCGCACGCTGACGAATTGCGTGGGCCAGTTCGTCGTGCAGTGAATCATGCACAAGCAGACGCGACATCGCTGAGCAAACTTGCCCGGCGTTAAAAAAAACACCGCTCTCCACGCTCGCGACTACCGTATCGATGTCCGCATCTGCATGGACAATGCCGGCTGATTTTCCGCCCAGTTCCATGACGCTTGGCACAATTCGCTCAGCGGCCGCATGCAGAATGGCGCGGCCAGTCGGTACTGAGCCGGTAAACACGATATGCCGGACCATCGGATGACGGATCAGGGCTTCGCCCGTCTCGCGTCCGTAGCCACTGACAAGATTGATTGCGCCCGCCGGCAAATCGGCGTTAGCCAATGCCTCCACAAGAACAGTGAGTCCCAACGGGGCCAGCTCAGGGGATTTGATGACGATGCAATTGCCGGCGGCAAGCCCCGCAGCAAGGGAACGCGCAGCAAGGCCAACCGGGAAATTCCAGGGCACGACATGAGCCGATACACCATGAGGTTCCCGAACAGTCCAATCAAAATAGTTCTCGCCAAGCGGAATAGAGCGGCCTTCCAGCTTATCGGCCATGCCGCCGTAATATTCAAAATAGCGTGCCGCCTCTTCGAACTCGCCACGCGCATCGCTAAGGGGTTTACCTGACTCGCGGCACAAAATTTCGGCACCCTGCTCTGTTACCTCACGGATGGCTCCGGCCATCCGCAGCATTAATGAGAGCCGATAGGCCGGACGCGGTCCCGTCAGCGCACCGCTTCTATGACAGGCATCTGCGGCCATAACGGCCTCGTCAACTGTCTCGCCATCAGCGAGAACAACCTCACCTATCGCTTCACCCGTACCAGGATCTTCCACTTCTATCCGTGCACCAGCGTCCGACCATCTGCCGCCGATAAAGTGGCGAGCAATCATCCCGCGAGTACCTCCGGCGGCTCATCACCGGGCGCCAAGCGACGAGCTACCCAGCGATGAAAATGATGCGTCGGGCCATCCATCACGGGTGAAAACACACCACCTTGATAAGCCGGCGAGTGGCGCCCTCGCTGCATACCCTCAACCATAGAGATGTCTTCGCTGAAGACGTTTTCCCAAGACGCCAAGGTCTTCTCTCGAGCCTCCGCGTAGGCAGAGTCCGTTGCCCCATCACCAACGAACAGAAGCCTCACGTGTTCACGTGTGTGCGCCTCGGAAATGGGCTCGAGGAGAACCGCAAAAAAGTGGTCGGCCTGAAGTCCAATGAGCAGGTTCGGGTAAAGCGCCAGGTATTCCGCTTCTCGCTGGAGCGCCTGCGGCCAAGACTCCAGCCGAGGCAGGCGTGTGCCGGCTACCTCAGCGAGGTTATAGACTCTTGTGCCCTGCCCTGCGAATGACGCGCCGTCGTCATCAAAGACCTCATAATGGTCCTCAAGCCGGGAAAAGCTATTGAGATCAGGATGCACGAAAGGCAAATGATAGGACTCGCAATAATTCTCAACCGCAAGCTTCCAGTTCGAGGCGACATCGAGTGTGGTCTGAGTATCCCCCGCGCCAGACCTCAGCTCGTCAGGCCCTGAACCACCCCAATACTTATGCCAACGTGCCATGACAGGAGCGATAAAATCCTCGAACGGACCGGCATCTCCAGAAAGATTGACGAAGACAACGTCACACCAGACAGCACTGGGTACCGACCGTAAGGCGTTAGCTGCGCGATCAAATCCCTCGCTCTCATGCACGTTGACCCCGCCGATATGCGGCGTACCCAACAAAGCGCCATCAAAACCGTAGTTCCACGAGTGATACGGGCAACGAATGCTGGCCTTCAGCCGACAGGGTCCATCGAGCAACTGACGCCCCCGATGACTGCAAACATTGTGGTGGACATGGACCCGCCCTTTTTGATCACGGACCATCAACAGAGGCACGCCCAACCAATCCACCGGCTTAGCATCGCCAGGCTCGGGGATATCCGACGCGAAGCCAAGACCACTCCAAGTTTTTGAAAAGATTCGCTCCTTTTCGAGCGCGATAGAGCCATGCTCAACATAGAAATCATTCGGCAACCCGCGGGCCGTCGCGGTCTCTCGCAGCACGGCGAAAATCTGATCACTTAAGGCAGAATCAGACTGGGCCATGGAAACCTCCAATCACTGACGCTCGATGAACACGACGAATGTATTAAGCAAGCGGTGGCGGCCACAAAGGATTTTTAAGCATGATTGAGATGATAAAATTTCATTGCTCACCAAGAGGGAGACCAGGCGATGAGATATGGGCCCTATCCGTTACCACCGCTTAAAACACTGCCCGCCTTCGAGGCTGCTGCCCGGCTGCTTAGCTTCACCAGAGCAGCCGATGAACTCGCATTGACTCAGGGCGCGATCAGTCGGCAGATCCGCAACCTGGAGGAGCGGCTTGGCACGCAGCTATTTGAGCGCGGAGAGCGGAAACTCAAACTCACCATGGCTGGCCAGCGATACGCGGACGTGGTCGTTGATGCCCTGAACAGCATCGCGGCAGCAACAGAGGATCTGCGGGAAGAAGGCGAGGAAGGCCCGTTGACGATTGGTGCAACGAGCGCCATGGCTTCACTGTGGCTTATGCCTCGGATTAATCGCTATCGCGCGCGAGACCCCGACCTTCCCATCCGAGTTATGGCAACCGATTTTGATTTGCCCGAGGCCAGTGGCGATATCGATCTGGTGATCAGCTACTCACGCAACGCCCCACCTGAACAAGAAGCCTGCATGCTGTTCGAAGAAGCAATTTTTCCGGTCTGCTCTCCTGATTTTCTAGCGGTACACGGCAACATCGATAGCGTTGAGAAGATGCTCAACCACACTCTACTGATTCACGACGACGACCACCCTGACTGGACGGGCTGGGACGTTTGGTTTCAGCACATGGGGCACGCACGATTCAAACCAAAGCGAGCCGTGCGACTAAACTCCTACAGCATGCTTTTGCAGGCCGCGGTCGCAAACCAAGGCATCGCCTTAGGTTGGCAACATCTGGTCGATGACCTGATTGCCGCCGGCAGCCTGGTTAAGCTCGACGTCGGCGATTTCCCAACGGTCGGTGCTTTTTATTTGCGCCCTCTGAAGACCATTCATGCAGATGCCCGAACGGGTAAGCTGATGGCGTGGTTAGCTGCATCGGGGGCAAAGCTAACTGATAATGGCGGAATATAAAAAGCCACCAGGTGATTGTGTCAACAAGAAAACGCGCGGATGCTAGGCGCCATGATTGGATTGTTTAAGCTTATCCGCTTGATGTTCGGGCTCATCGACCCGACGAGCAATGCTCTATCAAACGCGCCGTTAGAGTGGAAATACCTCGCGACCAATATTCTTGCCTTCATGTGGTGCGTGAGCTTTGGCCTCTACATCGGCGAATACATCATGATCGGCTATTCGATTATTGGGCACATGGCACTAATCACGATGTGCTTCCTGACTTTCTTCCTCATGCGTCATAGCCGCCGAAACTTTGACGCCAGCCAAGAAGAGTCAGGCCGGTAAGCGCTCAGGCTTCTTGTTCAAGCCGTCTTCGACGTTGTGCCAGCTGGCGCTGGACATTCAGCCAAGTCACAGCAATCAGGATCACGGCAACGCCCATTGCTTCCGTGGGCCTGAGCAACTGACCGAGTAGCAGCACACCAAACAGTGTCGCTGTCGCCGGCTCCACCATGGCCGTCACGGCGGCAGTCGACGGCAGCACGCCCCGTAGACCCGTGAAGTAACAAAAAAACGACAGCCCCGCGCCCATCAACCCGAAAAGCAGAAACAACCACGCATCAGGCGAGGCTGGCACGCGCGCCACTTCAGCCCAATCCAGCAGCGGCGCCAAAGCAATCACCGAGGCGGTAAAGGCGACCGATAGCGCTGCCGGTGTTGAGCCATGCTGGCCTGCTGATTTAAAGGCGAAGATGAACAGGGCGTAGGACGCGGCCGAGAGCAGACCGCTGGTTACTGCAAACGCAGTCAGTCGGGGAGATGATCCCGTATAGACACCGGTCATCAGCACGATTCCAACCATGGTGGCGAGGATAACCAGCCCGCTACCGATCGTTGGCCGCTCAGTGCGCAGTAGAAAAGAGACGAGATAGACCATGACGGGCGCGGTATACATCAGGGTGATTGCGACCGCGACGCTGCCAGCGCTAATGCTCAGGAAATAATAGACCAGATTACCTGCCACACCGAACCCGGCAAGGCTCGACCAGGCGACAAGACGCCATCCGAATTCGCGTCGCACCCCACTCGCCACCCGCCAGAGCACCCAGGCCCCCATGCACAGCAGCCCGACAACCACCCGCCAGAAGGTCACGACCTGCGGCGACCAGCCCGCGTCCATGAGGATGCTGGCCAGCCCACCCGATAGCCCCCATTGGAAAGCGCCAAAGGCAACGAGCAGCACCGGCATGCACTGACCTCCACGGCTATACTGAGTGTGGCTGCGCTATCAGTGCCCGGCCTCGAGGAACGCCCCATTCCTCGGCGGTATAAAGCGGATTGTTTCGTAATAAAAAAACCGGCCTCTATTGGCCGGTCTTCTAATAGCTGGCGCGCCCGGGAGGATTCGAACCCCCAACCTCCTGATCCGTAGTCAGGTGCTCTATCCAGTTGAGCTACAGGCGCTTTGTTGAGAGCGCGGATTATGGGCAGTTTAGGGGCAAGGGTCAAGGCACACCACCAGGCCAAAGAGGTTATGATACGGGCAACATCAGAACGGGAGCCACGCCATGAATCGGATTCGTTGCATCGCCATCACACTCGCCCTGCCATTGATGGCCACAGGTCATAACGCATTCGCCACCGACATCGAAATCAATGTTGCAAAGACGCCCACCTGCGGCTGTTGCACGGCGTGGGTCGATCATCTCAAAGACCGCGGCTTCAACGTTGAGACCCGCGATGTCACCCACGCCGAGCTCAACAACATCAAGGCGAAAATGGACATTGGGCCAGGCCTTGCCTCTTGCCACACCGCCGTTGTCGACAACTACTTCATCGAAGGCCATGTCCATGCGAATGAGATTCGCAGCCTGATCGAGGATGCACCAAATGCGCGCGGCCTCACCGTGCCGGGCATGCCCATTGGCTCGCCCGGGATGGAAATGGGGGATGAACGTGATGCCTACGAAACCCTTCTGGTGAAACACGATGGCGCGACGGAGACCTATCGAGAGCATCGCTAGCGGCACGGCCGTTGCATTGTATAATCCGAATTTGGGCATTTTTGGGGAACAACATGCTGGAGCGATTCTTTGGCCTTGCCGAGAACGGCACGGATCTGCGGCGTGAGCTGCTCGCCGGGTTAACCACCTTTTTGACCATGGCCTATATTGTCGTGGTGAATCCGAGCATCCTCTCTGACACGGGGATGGATTGGGGGGCTGTCTTCGTCGCTACCTGTCTGGCAGCAGCGCTCGGCAGCCTGATCATGGGGCTCTACGCCAATTACCCGTTCGGCCTGGCACCCGGTATGGGTCTGAACGCCTATTTCACCTACGGTGTGGTGCTCGGCATGGGCATCGCCTGGCAGACGGCGCTTGGCGCGGTCTTCCTCTCCGGCATTCTGTTTCTGATTATCTCGCTACTGCCCATTCGGGAATGGATCATCAATGCGATTCCCATGTCGCTCAAAATGGCTATTTCCGCGGGTATCGGTTTTTTCCTGGCGATCATCGCTTTGAAGAACGCCGGCATCGTGGTGGATAGTGAAGCAACGCTTGTCACGCTGGGTGACCTGACCGCCACGCCCACGCTCCTGGCCATGCTGGGCTTCGGCATCATGGTGGCGCTCAGCTATCACAAAATCCCGGGCGCCGTGCTGCTTGGCATCCTTGCCATCAGCATCATCGGCGTCCCCCTGGGTGTCGCGGAGTTTGATGGCGTGGTGTCCATGCCACCGGATCCCAGCCCAACGTTCCTGCAGATGGATATCGCCGGCGCCTTCGAGATGGGTCTGATTTCGGTGGTGCTGGTCTTCCTGTTCGTGGATCTGTTCGATAGCAGCGGCACGCTGGTGGGTCTGTCTCACCGAGCCGGATTCCTTGATAAAGACGGCAAGCTCGGACGACTGCGCAGCGCACTGATGGCCGACTCTGGCGCAACCATTGGCGGCGCTGTTCTAGGCACATCGACCACCACCACGTACATCGAGAGCGCCGCTGGCGTAAACGCCGGCGGCCGCACTGGCCTGACCGCTGTGGTTATCGCCGTGCTGTTCCTGCTCTCGTTGTTCTTCCTGCCCGTGGTCAGCGCTATCCCAGGCTATGCCACTGCGCCAGCGCTGCTGTTTGTCGCCTGCATGATGGCGCGGGGTCTCGCCGATCTCGACTGGGATGACATCACCGACACGGCCCCCGCCGTCGTCACTGCGATCGCCATGCCGCTCACCTACTCCATCGCAGACGGCATGGGCCTTGGCTTCATCACCTATGTACTTGGCAAGGCGCTCGCGGGCCGGGTACGGGAAATCCACATCGCCGTCTGGCTGATCGCGGCGCTGTTTGCTGTGCGCTTCGCGCTACTTTGACGAGCGGGTAATCTAGCAACGAAAAAGCCGACCTATGGGCCGGCTTTTTTTTGCGCTTTTGCACCGAGTCACTACAGCGTAATGATTTGGTCTGGCATATTGCCCGCCAACGCGCCATAAAGATCCGGAAAACAGCCGATCGGAATGCCTGGCATCAGCCGGTCTGCGATTTCACGCTCGTAGCAGCACTGATCACAGCCCATCAGCAGGATGTTCTGCGACTCGGCGACCTTGCGCAGGCGCTCGCCGATCACGTCACCCTCCACGAGCACGTAGTTGTTGTCCTCGAAAAAGAACATGCCCACAACCTCCACGCCATGACGCTGCTCTTCGAGCTGGGGCAGGATCATGCGCCCAAGAACGTAGGAAACAGTGTGACGCTGGGTAGCGAATATATAGGCAACTTTCATTAGCCCCCCTGATGGTTGGTTTGGATGGTCATCATCAGTGCCCGGCAGCTTCCCAAAGCGATGGCGGCCCGATCCTGCAACAGCGGTGGGACACCACTAACGCGAGCGATCAGCGTATCCAGCGCCGGCACAGCCGGCGAATTAATGGGCTGGTTGACGAGCATGTCGACCATCGCCTGGCAATAGGCAACGAGTGTGGAGCAGGCGCTGCATTCGAACTGCAGCGTTTTTAATCGGCCATCCAAGACGGCGGCACTAAAGCCTGCGTGCAAGCCGGAAGCGGCCTGCACCGTTTGGCCACGCAACGGCAGGGGCGAAAGACGGCGCGTTTCCATGCCCCGCTCGAGACAATCCTGAACGCTGAACCCCGACGCCGGCCGACGGGCCGCGCAACAGGCACTCATCGGTATTTCCACCGCAATAAGTGGCGCTCGAGCATGCCCGACAGCGTGAAGAGGATCATGACGAACACCAGCACCAGGAAGATCAGCCCAAAGGTGAGTGTCGCGTTGTAGGTACTCTGAGCGAAGGCCAGCAGATACCCCAACCCACGGCTTGAGGCTACGAACTCACCCACTACCGCGCCGGTGAACGCAAAGCCAACAGCCACCTTCAGGCTGCCCATAACCCAGGTCACCACTGAGGGGATGTAGACCTCGCGCAACAACACCCACTGACCGCCACCGAGTGTTTTGACCCGCTCGACCAACCGGTAGTCAACATCGCGAATGCCGTTATAGACCGAGAAGAAGGTCAGAACCACGACAAGAATGAATGACAGGGCCACCTTCGATGCCAGCCCAATGCCGAGCCAGATGATGAACAGCGGCGCGAGGATGACCCGCGGGATCGCATTGAGCATCGCCATCACGGGTTCGAGCAACTCGGCCACCGGCCGCAGCAGCGCGGCGATAAAGCCCAGAATAGCCCCACCGGCCAGCCCGAGCCCGAGCCCCAGCAGCGCGGCGCCAAACGTGGCCTCGAGGTGCTTGTAGATCTCGCCATCGGCAAAGAGACCGCCCACCGCGCCAGCGATAGCCGACGGCGCAGGCGCGTAGAACGGATCCACCCAACCCATCCGACCGATGAACTCCCAAAGGCCCGCTATTAGGGCAAGCGCTGCCGCCCTTCGGGCAAAAAGGCCGTATTTCTGCCAGATCACTGGTTAACCACCCTCAATGGCGGCGCTGACTGCGCCTGGGGCGCCCGGACTTCGCCAGATAGGTCGTTCCAGAGGGTGGTGGCAATGCGGGCGAATTCGGGGTTTTCCTTGACCTTCAGCAGATCCCGGGGCCTCGGCAAGTTGACCTCGTACCGGCCCTTAATGCGTGCGCGCGGCCCACTGCCAAGCAGAATGACCCGATCCGAGAGCGCTACCGCCTCTTCAAGATCGTGGGTCACCAGCAGCACGGTCAGTGACTCGCTCTCCACCCATCGCAGCAGATCATTGGTGAGATAGTGCCGGACGATGGCATCAAGTGACGCAAACGGCTCGTCCATCAATAGAAAGCGCGGCCGCAGAGCCAGCACCTGCGCGATGGCGACCCGCTTTCTCTGCCCCCCGGAGAGCTCCCGCGGGTAACGGTCTTCAAAACCCCGCAGCCCGACTGAGGCCAGCCATGCATCGGCCTTCTCCAGGGCCTCGGCCTTGGCTATGCCGTGGTTGCGCAGGCCCAGGGCCACATTCTCACGCGCTGTTCGCCAAGGCAGCAGGGCATCGTCCTGGAACAGAAACCCAATCTCATCTCGGTCCACGCCAAGCTCGACGCGGCCGGCCGAGGACGTCTGCAGTCCCATCACGGCACGAAGCAGTGTGCTCTTCCCGCAGCCGGACGCCCCAATGAGACTGACGAACTCACCAAAGCCGACCGTCAGGTCAACGCCTTCGACGACCGGCTCTGCTCCATAGCTGATCTGAACATCCGAGAGTTCGAGCATAGATCAGCCGACCACTCCCGGCGCCACGATGCGATCCAGCTCGACGCTGCCACCTCGGCCACCCGCGGCCTGGTTGACGTCAATCACCCGCTGCATCGCCTCGAGATTCATGTTCACAGCCTCCGGATAGAGCGAAGCGCGGTATCGCGCCAGCGTATTCGCGAGCTGATCACGGTCTCCGCCCGTGATGATCTCCGACGGTAGCGATTCGACGAGCTGGGCTGGATCAGCAGACTGCACATGGCGCAGCCCCTTTCCGAGAGCCCGCGCAAGCGCCTGCATTTCCTCAGTGCGCGCCTCGAGCTCCTCACGCCGCACGGCGACACCCATGAACTCATAGGCACCACCGAGATACTCCCGGGCATCATCAATGTCCATGCCATTAACCAGGACCCGCGAGCCACTCTCCTCGAGCAGGGACAGCGCTGGTTCCTGGACCATTCCGGCATCGAGCTGACCCAGCCGGATAGCGTCGTATAGGTTTGTCCCCACAGTCGCGAACTCTACCGACTCGGGGTTCACCCCCGCCCGACTGAGCAAATAGAGCATGAAAGCATGGTCAGCGTTGCCGAGCGCGGAGACGCCAATCGTGCGGCCTTGAAGGGACTCAACACTCTCTAGCTCGCCGGCAAGATCTGGACTAGTCGCCAGGGCAAACAAGGGCAGCCGCCCGGTGGAGGCAAAGCGCACAATGTCAGCCCCACTCGAGAAGGCGTTCAGGGCCGCGTCAAATGAGGTGGCCGCATAGTCCACCGCGCCGCCATTAAGCGCCTGCAATGCGGCACTGCCGCCCCGCGTATAGACGAGCTCTACATCGAGGCCTTCCTCAGCAAAAAAGCCCGCGGCACGGGTCGCCTCATAAGGCACTACACACAGCAACTGGCTGCAGAAGGCCAGCCGCACGCGTTTCTGCTCGGCCCAAACCGGACCAACAATCCCGCCCATGGCAGTCAGTCCTGCAGCACCGGCGGCGCCGCGCAGAAAATCGCGTCGGGAGACGCCGCGGCTAATGTGCAGGACGTCGACATCCCCGCTCTTTAGCGGTTCGAGATCATTGCAGCAGTTCGACATGGTCCACTCCAGGTGAATCGTTAACTATAATCAGGATAACGGCCGCACTAATGCAGCCAAAGGATCAATCCGTTCTAGGGATATTGCATTCAGGAATAAGGCCGCCCTTGCAGCACCCGCACCGCTGGGGTTCGAACCCCTACGTTCAACAGACATAAAAAAGGGGCCGTTGGCCCCATTTGTATGTCTGGCGGAGAGGGAGGGATTGATTCGGCCCTGCGGGCCTCACCCTTCGGGCGCCTCGCTGCGCTCGCCGTCCCCATCGGCTCGCGCCGATGGGTCGAACCCCTTATTCGTCTGTTCCGGGGGTTCGAACCCCTACGTTCAACAGACATAAAAAAGGGGCCGTTAGCCCCATTTGTATGTCTGGCGGAGAGGGAGGGATTCGAACCCCCGGAACCTTTCGGTTCACCGCATTTCGAGTGCGGCGCTTTCGACCACTCAGCCACCTCTCCCAGTGGTGCGGATTGTACATCATCAACACTTCTCCTGGAAAAGCGACTATGAGCTGTTTGGCCAGTTACACTATGGCTTGGTTGTTGCACCCAATACTGTAAGGACTGCCCGCCCCCCATGCTGACCACCCAGTCGTCCACTCCCCTCGGATTCTCGGCTTACGAAGGGATACGCGATCGCCTGCCCTTCCCCAATCGACGCGGGGCAGTGCAACGTGCCTCCCACCTTGGCGACATTGCCGAGCACTACGACACCTTCCTCCTGGATGCCTATGGGGTGCTCAACCGGGGGCAGGTCGCCGTGCCCGGCGTGCCAGAGCGGATTCGTGAGCTACAGGCTGCCGGCAAGCGGGTCATGGTGGTCTCCAACGCCGCCGGGTTCCCCCATCGCGTGCTCATGGAACGCTACGGTGCACTGGGCTATACCTTCGCGTCAGAGGATGTCATCACCAGCCGCAAGACCCTGGTGCGACGCCTTGAAGATCATGAACCCCGGCACTGGGGCATGATCGCGGGTCAGCATTTCGGGCCGGATGAGTTTCCTCCGCTGGACTACACCCTGCTCGCGGATGACCGCGCGCATTACGACTCCGCCGAAGGCTTTCTACTGGTGGGCGCATCCGAATGGACGCCGGCTCGTCAGGCGCTACTGGTGGAAAGCCTCAAGGCCCATCCGAGGCCGCTTTATGTCGCCAATCCGGACCTGCTGGCGCCGCAGGAGGGTGGACACTCCACCGAACCCGGCACCTATGCCCATCAGATCATGGACGAGACGGGGGTCGAACCCGAGTTCTACGGCAAGCCCTTTGGCCAGATTTTCGAGACCGCCATGCAGCAACTCGGCGATGACGTTGACCCCGCTCGCACGCTCATGGTGGGCGACACACTGCACACGGATGTCCTTGGTGGACTCACGGCCGGGCTCCAGACAGCACTGGTCACCGAGACGGGTGTACTTGCTGGCATGGACATCGACGAGGCGATCCAGACCTCCGGCATCGCGCCCGACTGGGTGCTCAGGCAGGCCTGATCGCCGCGGCCGGCTGCCGCAACCAGTCCAGATCCAACGCGCTGAATGCAGGGCTGCTTCCAGGCAGGTCCAGTGCCACGGCGCCCAACACACGCGGCTGGCCCACCACGCGCGTGCGGATACTGGGCCAGGTGCCGACCTCACCCGTTTCCAGCAGTGTCGCCTCAAACGTCGCCCCTGAGGGACTTGAATTGCTCAGTGACGCGCCCGCGGCAACCTGCCCTCGATGCGCAAGCAGTGCGAGCCGGGCGGCAGTCCCCGTGCCGGTCGGGCAGCCCCAGAGTACGCCGGGATGGCCATACGTCCCGCCGACCGCGGTCCAGTAACCGGGAACCGACTCGAGCTCAGGCCACATCCAGTGCAAAAACCGCGGCAAGCCAACATCGCCCAGGCGTGGATGCAATAGATCAAAGTCTGCTTGCACAGCATCGATAATCTGTGCAGCCAGCGCCAACCCATCCGGTTGCCCAGCGTGCTGTGGCAACAGGCCAACCGACTCGGCATTCACCATGACGTAATGCCCGCCGCTCCAGACCAGGTCATAGGCGATCGGACCAAGCGCTGGGAGATGGACCTCGGCGCCGGCTCGATGGACGAAGGCCTCATCGCCCTCTACGGAGACACTGACCACTCGGCCGTCGACCAGCTCCGCAAACGCATCCACACGACCACCGGGGGTCTCGAGGCGCACACATTGCATGCCGTCTGTCGTCTCGAGCGGAATCACACCACCCTCAAGGAGCGCGCAGGCCGTCGCCATGGTGTTCGAGCCCGAGAAAAACGGATAGCCCATCACTTCCATGATTACGAACGCAGCCTGGGCGTCGGGATGCCGGGGTGGCGTTATCAGATCCACGCAGAAGGCCGGTTGACCATAGGGCGGCTCAATCAGCAGGTTTCGCAGCCCATCCCCTGGCCCACTCAACCAGTCCATCCGCTCGCGGACCGTGGTCTGGGGATCAAATGAGACACCCTCGAACACAACCCGATGGACATCACCGCCGACATCCACGTCGATCCATTCCAGCCGGACGGCCGGATCAGGGATGGGCATGGGGCGCTCCGACCGCATCCCAGTGGCGGTCAGGAACGACCACAAGCTTGCCCACGTAATTTTTGGCCATGAAGTCCGTCTGCGCCCGATGGAAGTCAGACAGTGGATAGGTGCCATGCAGGAGCGGACTGATGCGCCCGGCCAGAATGTGGCCAAGCAGTCGTTTGA
This sequence comes from Spiribacter salinus M19-40, assembly GCF_000319575.2. Classification (NCBI taxonomy): domain Bacteria; kingdom Pseudomonadati; phylum Pseudomonadota; class Gammaproteobacteria; order Chromatiales; family Ectothiorhodospiraceae; genus Spiribacter; species Spiribacter salinus. Next base: position 1,105,857 of record NC_021291.1, read on the forward strand.
AATCACTGCGACGGCCCTGGGATGAGCCATGGAGCTGGAGCTGCTTGAGGTACATCGTGCGCAGGTCCAACTCCACCACCGGCCCAGCGATAGCGCCAGCCGTGGTGTAACGACCCTCCGGACGCAGAATGCGCAGCAGGTCATTGAAGTGCGGACCGGCCACCAGGTCGGCGACGACATCTATGGGCTGATCACCCGTTGCGGCCGCCACCGCGGCGGGCCAGTCATCGCTGTCGCGGTCGATGACCGCCTCGGCACCGATGGCCGTCAGCGCCTCGGCCTTGTCAGCGCGGGTGACGGCATAGGGGATCGCCCCTCGGGCCCGGCAGAGCTGCACGATGCCCGAGCCGACGCCGCCCGACGCCCCGGTGACCAGCACCCGCTCGCCGGCCTGGACATCCGCCCGCTCGAGCATGTGCTCACCGGTGAGGTAGGCGCAGCAGAAGGTGGCCAGTTGGGCGTCGGTCAGCGCGGTGTCGACGGCGTGGGCGTTATCGGCCGGCACACATTGATACTCGGCATAGCCGCCGTCGCGGCCATGGCCGATGTAATCAATGTCCGCGAGGCTATCGTCATCGCGGTTGTAGAGGCTGAAGTCCACAATCACGCGCTCGCCGACGCGTGTGCCCGGCACCCCCTCACCCACCGCCACGATCACACCAACACTGTCGGTGCCCTGAATCCGCGGAAAGGTCAGCGTGGAGCGGCCGCGCCGCCAGGTAGAGACCGCCTGGGGGTCGGTCTCGCTGCCATACGCGCCCTCCCGCACCCAGACATCCGTGTTGTTCATGCCGCAGGCATGAACCTCGAGCAGCACCTCATTCGGGCCCGGCCGGGGCACCGGCACATCATTGCGGTACTCGAGCGCGTCCAGGCCGCCATGGCGGGTGAGGACCACGGCTGACATCGTTTGCGGAACTGACTGATCCGTCATGATGGCTCTCTTGCCGCACCGCGCCGGGCGCGGAAAAACCCTTTTAACAGCTCGGCGCTCGCGTCGGCCTCGACGCCGCCCCTCACTGTGAGTTGATGATTATGCGCTGGCGCCTCATGGAGCGACAATGCCCCGCCGCAGGCACCCGTTTTGGGATCGCTGGCGCCGTAGATCACCTCGTCCACCCGGGCGTGGATCATGGCGCCCAAACACATCGGACAGGGCTCCAATGTGACGTAAAGCCGTGTACCTGGCAGGCGGTAGGCCTCCAGTGTCTGCCCCGCGGCGCGCAAGGCGAGGATCTCGGCGTGGGCACTGGGGTCGCGGGTGGCAATGGGCTGGTTCCAGCCTTCGCCCACAATGCGATCGCCCGCCACCACCACGGCACCGACCGGCACCTCACCCGCCACGGCGGCCTCGTGGGCGAGCTCAAGGGCCCGCGCCATGAAACGGAGGTCACTCGAGGGCGTCGACGTGCTCACGCTGGGCCCTCAGTCCGCAGGCCGGATCTGGTATCCCGCGACCGGGAAGTGGACCGCAACGTGGCCGACGTCCGCGTGTTCGTGATCAATCGATATCCGATCCGTGCTCAGCGCACGCAGTCGCCCGAACACCTCAGGGTCGGAGGACTGGACATAGGGGCGAACACCAACAGACTGACCTACCGCCAGATCGCTTCGGTGCTGGATACCCGCTGGTGCCTGCGGAGCCGCCCGCTCGGCAATGACGAGCGCCTCCTCGGCGGACATCGTCCGCGCGGGCTGCTGCCCCATGCCCTCTAGCGCCGCTTCCACCTCGCAGAGATGGGGATGATCCCGGAGGAGTTCAGCACCGCGGCTCCAGCGCCCCCGAAGAAACCAGGCGATGAAAGCAGCGGCTACATCCCCAGAAGACAGGGCTCGTGTGTCGCAACGCCCGAGCCCGGCCAGGCAAGACTCAAGGCGTCCCAGCCCTGCCTCAAGCTGAAGGATCACGCCGGGTGCGTCTGCACGCAGCCCCTCCGGCGTCCAGCCTGGACCGAAATACAGGTCCCCCCGATCCTGGACGAAATCTGGCGGCGCGGTATCCAGCGCCTCAGTGATCACCACTCGGACCGCTAACGGAAAGAGCGTTTGATCCACCCACTCCGCGAGCATCAGCGCCGCCCCACGGGAAGGCCCGGGAAACAGGCGGTCATCGGCGTTCGGCTCCGCGTCCGCCAGCACCTGAGCAATGTTGTGTGTATCGCAGTAAATATCCGCGCCAACCTGCAGCACGGGCGTTCGCCGATAACCGGCGGTCAGCGGGAGCAAAAGCGGTTTAGGCGGGACTCTCGGGATTTCCACTGACGTCCATGCCAGGCCGGCAAGCCCCATCGCCATGCGGGTTTTGTGTGCAAAGGGTGATGGCCAGTAATGGTGCAGAATCAGATCGGCCATACCTCATTCCCACTCAATCGTGGCAGGTGGCTTGCCGGAGATGTCATAGACAACGCGCGAGATCCCCTCAATTTCGTTGATGATCCGCCGCGAGACATGATCAAGGAATTCATAGGGTAAATGCGCCCAGCGTGCGGTCATGAAGTCCACCGTCTCGACGGCGCGCAGCGCCACCACCCATTCGTAGCGGCGCCCGTCACCCGTCACCCCCACGGACCGGACCGGCAGGAAGACGGCAAAGGCCTGACTGGTTTTTTCATACCAGCCGGCGGCCCGCAGCTCGGCAATGAAAATCGCATCCGCCAGGCGCAAGCAATCGGCATATTCCTTGTGAATTTCGCCAAGGATCCGCACGCCAAGACCCGGTCCGGGAAACGGGTGGCGATGCACCATTTCGGCAGGCAGCCCCAGCTCCACACCAATCCGCCGAACCTCGTCTTTGAACAGCTCTCGCAGGGGCTCGAGTAGCTTCAAATTCATGCGCTCGGGCAGGCCGCCGACGTTATGATGGGACTTGATGACATGGGCCTTGCCCGTACTGGCACCCGCCGACTCGATCACATCCGGATAAATGGTGCCCTGGGCGAGCCATTGAATGTTGTCGAGCTTGCCGGCCTCTTCGTCAAACACCTCGATGAAGGTTCGGCCGATAATCTTGCGCTTGGCCTCCGGGTCCGCCTCACCCGCGAGGGCATCGAGAAACCGCGCCTCGGCATCCACACGAATCACGCGAATCCCCATATGCCGGGCGAACGTGCGCATGACCTCATCGCCCTCCTCGAGGCGCAAGAGGCCGTTATCGACGAACACGCAGGTCAGCTGGTCGCCTATCGCCTTGTGCAACAGGGCGGCGACCACCGACGAGTCAACGCCACCGGAGAGTCCAAGCAGGACGTTTTGATTACCCACCGTCTCACGCACTCGGGCCACAAGGTCGTCGATAATGTTGCCCGCGGTCCACTGTCCGGTGCAGCCACACACCGACCGAACAAACCGCTCAAGAATGCGCTGGCCCTGTCGGGTGTGAGTCACCTCCGGGTGGAACTGCAGCCCGTAAAGCCCCCGGTCATCATCACCGATCCCGGCGATTGGCGCGGCGGGTGTGCTGGCAATGACCTTGAAGCCTGCCGGCAGCTCCGCCACCCGGTCTCCGTGGCTCATCCAGACATCGAGCAGCCCGTGACCCTCGTCGTTGGTGCGATCCTCGATATCCCGCAGCAGAACCGAATGCCCACGTGCCCGGACCTCGGCATAGCCGAATTCCTTTGTTTGTGAGGGTTCGACAACGCCACCCAGCTGATGGGCCAGCGCCTGCATGCCATAGCAAATGCCGAGCACCGGCACCGCCAGGTCGAGCACGGCCGCTGCGATACGCGGCGTCTGCGCCGTTTCCTCGTGCACCGACTCCGGCCCGCCAGAGAGGATCACGCCGCTCGGCGCGAAGCCCTGAACACGCGTCTCCTCGACATCCCAGGGCAGGATTTCGCAGTAAACGCCGATTTCTCTTACCCGACGGGCAATGAGCTGGGTGTATTGCGAGCCGAAGTCGAGAACGAGAATCCGCTCGGCATGGATATCCTGGTTCATGCGCTCAGTCGCTGCGGTAGTTCGGCGCTTCCTTGGTAATGCTCACGTCGTGGACGTGGCCCTCGCGAACGCCGGAGTTGGTGATCCGCGCGAACTTCGTGCGCGTTCGGAATTCTTCGACATCGCCGCAGCCGCAGTAGCCCATGCTCGCCCGCAGCCCACCCAGGAGCTGATGCACAATGACGTTCATCGCCCCTTTGTAGGGCACGCGTCCTTCAATGCCCTCCGGGACGAGCTTGTCGGCATCGCCGGCATTCTCCTGGAAGTAGCGGTCCGATGACCCCTGACTGCCAGACATGGCACCAATCGACCCCATGCCCCGGTAAGACTTGTAACTGCGGCCCTGGAAGAGCTCGACCTCACCAGGCGCCTCCTCGGTGCCCGCGAACATGCTGCCCATCATCACGCAGTGCGCGCCGGCGGCAATCGCCTTCGCCATATCGCCGGAATAACGGATACCGCCGTCTGCAATCAGTGGGATATCTCGGCCCTTGAGGGCCTTGGCCACATTGTCGATGGCCGTGATTTGCGGAACGCCAACACCCGCGATGACTCGCGTGGTGCAGATCGAACCGGGGCCGATCCCGACTTTCACGGCATCCGCGCCGGCCTTGGCAAGCGCTTCCGCGGCATCCCCCGTGGCAATGTTGCCGCCGACCACCTGCACTTGCGGGAAATGCTGTTTAATCCAGCTCACCCGATCCAGCACACCCCGACTATGACCATGGGCGGTATCCACCACCAGCAGATCGACGCCCGCCTCTGCCAGTGCCTCCACCCGCTCTTCGGTGCCCTCACCCGTCGAGACAGCCGCGCCTGCACGCAGCCGCCCGAATTCATCTTTGCAGGCATTCGGGAAGTCTTCGGCTTTCTGGATATCTTTAACGGTGATCATGCCGCGCAGCTTGAAGTCGCCGTTCACCACCAGCAGCTTTTCGATGCGATGGCGGTGCAACAGGGTCAGGATCTCTTCGCGCTCGGCGCCCTCCTGAACCGTGACCAGGCGATCCTCGGGGGTCATGGCGGCTGTCACGGACAAATCCAGCCGCGTCTCGAAGCGCAGATCGCGACTGGTCACGATACCAACCAGCTTCTCACCCTCCACCACGGGCACACCGGAAATCCCGTGCTGCCCCATCAACAGCAGCACTTCGCGAATACTGGCGGTAGGCGCTACGGTGATCGGCTCTTTGATGACGCCACTTTCGAACTTCTTGACCGTGCGCACCTCGCGCGCCTGCTCGGCGACGCTCATGCTCTTGTGGACAATGCCAATGCCGCCCTGCTCGGCAAGGGCAATCGCAAGGCGAGCCTCGGTCACCGTGTCCATGGCGGCAGACAGCAGCGGGATGTTTAGCGTGATGTCCCGACTGACTCGGGTGGCCAGTGATACGTCTCGCGGCATCACCTCCGAGTAGTCAGGCAGGAGCAGGACGTCATCAAAAGTCAGTGCTTCCTGGGCAATCTGCATAACGACGTCCTCTTTTTGCGCTGGCAGGTTAACCGATTATTGTACGACGCCGCGTCGTTCCCGGGCAATGCAGCCTGGCCTGATAAACTCGCGTGATGGATACCCCGCTGCAACATGACGTCTATACCGTCACCGGGCTTAATCAGGAGGTCCGGCAGATCCTGGAGCAGGCTTACCCACTGATCTGGGTCGAGGGGGAGCTTTCCAACCTCGCCAGGCCGCGATCCGGTCATGTCTATTTCACGCTGAAGGACTCGGAATCCCAGGTGCGTTGCGCGCTGTTTCGCAATCGGGCTTTGCGCTTGCGCTTCACCCCAGACAATGGGGAGCGCGTCCGATTACGCGCCCGCATTGGCCTGTATGCCCCGCGTGGCGAGTACCAGCTCATTGCCGAGCATATGGAACCGGCCGGTGACGGGGCGTTGCAGCAGGCCTTCGAGGTGCTCAAAGCCAAACTGGGGGCGGAGGGGCTTTTCGACCCGACCATCAAACAAGCGATTCCTGCCATGCCTCGGCGCATCGGCGTGGTGACTTCGCCAACCGGCGCTGCTATTCGAGACGTTCTGAGCGTGCTAGCCCGACGCTTTCCGGCCCTGCCCGTGCTCATTTACCCGGTGCGGGTGCAGGGTGACGGCGCTGCTGCAGAGATTGCAGCGGCCATTGATCGCGCTGAGGCTCGACGCGAAGTGGATGTATTGGTGGTCACCCGAGGCGGTGGCTCGCTTGAGGATCTGCAGGCCTTTAATGATGAAGCGGTCGCGCGGGCCATTCATCGCGCCCATCTCCCCATCGTCAGTGCTGTCGGGCATGAGGTCGACATTTCCATCGCAGACCTCGCTGCGGATCAGCGTGCCGCCACACCATCCGCTGCTGCGGAATTGCTATCGCCGGATGGCATGGCGATACGCCGCGAGCTGCAGGCCCGTACAGAACGACTGAACCAATCGCTCACCCGTCAGCTCATGCACCATCGGGGCTATCTCGATCGCCTTGCGCGGCGACTGGCCAGTCAGCACCCGGGGCGACAGCTGCGCGAGCGCGCTCAGCGCCTGGATGAGCTGGAACAACGCCTCGTTCATGCGGGACAAGCACGTCTCGCCGCTCGGCGACAACACCTCGAAGGACTGACTCGGAGGCTGCGAGCGGTCAGCCCGGCACACCAACTCCGCGCCCTCGCCGCCCAACAGAGCGCGCTGACAAACCGCCTGCAGATAGCCATGCGCTCAGATTTGGGCCGCCGACAGGCTCGCCTACAGGAGAATGCCCGCGCGCTGGAGGCCGTCAGTCCACTGGCGACACTGCAACGCGGCTACGCCATCGTCAGGGATGACGAAAACGGGCGGATCCTTCGCACGGCCAGTGAGGTCAAAACGGGCGATCGGGTGCATGCCCGACTCGGACAGGGCGAGCTGACGGCTCGGGTCGAGACGGTCAATCCGCCCTCAGAGACATGAAAACCGCATGGCCTCTGGCTTGTTGCCAGGGCCTCCCCGGCGCATCATCGGCGCTCTAACCATCAATGCCACTGGGACACCATGGATCTCAACGCCGCACTTGCCACTTACGGACTCGACTTCGACACTTTGCAGACGCCGGAGGGCTTACAAGCGCTCGACGCGCAATTCCTGGAAGCGCTGCAAACCGCCAATCCGGCCCTCGCCCGGCAACTGGTGGATTACCGGGGCCGCGACAGCGACCTGCCGGGCACCGAGAACAGTGATTTACTCATCGCCCTGGGCCCCCATGTAGAAGCCTTTCTGGGGCGTCTATTCGGCATTGCCGAGCGTCTCGCTGCTGATCGCGAAGCCATCCTCGCCGACGATGTGGTGATGCAGTTCAAGCAGGCCTACGTGCAACGTCGGGTCAAAAAGCATCGTCGCCCCGTGGAGTCGACTTTTGCTGAGCTTGATGGGGCTTTGCGTGCCGGGATCGGGCGCGTTGAAGATAACGATGAAGAGGGTGCCGTGGCGCGGTTTGGCATGGCGCTCCTCGAGGATGAGACCCAAAACGCCGAGGCGATAGAAACCCTCACCGCCTGGTGCAAGCTTGCGCGCCAGACCCCGGAAGGTCAGGCCCGCGTGCGGGGCTGGGCCAGCTTCAAGCTCCCTGAGCGTGTGGATCACTTCGACCTGGTGCCGAGTGAAACCGTGGAGGTTGATGGCGTGACCCGCCGTCAGGCCGCGCCTGAGCGGTGGCGCCCACGCGATGGATTCTCTCTGACCGACGCCCGTATGACGCCCCGCGAGGTCCAGAGCGAGGTGCATTACTGCATCTACTGCCATGATCACGAGGGCGATTTCTGCTCCAAGGGATTCCCCGAGAAGAAGACCCAGCCTGAGCTTGGCTTCAAGCATGATCCGCTGGGCGTCACGCTGACCGGCTGCCCACTCGAGGAAAAGATCTCCGAGATGCATGTGCTGCGCCGCGATGGCTACAACCTGGCAGCCCTGGCGATGGTCATGGTGGACAACCCCATGGTGCCGGCCACTGGACATCGCATCTGCAACGACTGCATGAAAGGCTGCATCTACCAGAAGCAAGATCCGGTCGACATCCCGCAGATCGAAACCCGAGTGCTCACGGATGCGCTGGACCTGCCCTGGGGCGTGGAGCTGTACCACCTACTGACGCGCTGGAATCCGCTGCGTCGCGAGCAATACATCCAGCAACCCAATAATGACCGGCGCGTCCTTGTCGCCGGTATGGGGCCAGCCGGATTCACGATGGCGCACTACCTCACGATGACGGGTACCGCCGTGGTTGGTGTGGATGGCCTTAAAATCGAGCCGCTGCCCGACTCGGTCCTCAACGCCCCGGTCGAGCGCTGGGCCGATCTGCAGGAAGACCTCGACGAGCGCATCCTGATGGGCTTTGGCGGTGTAGCGGAATACGGCATCACCGTGCGCTGGGACAAAAACTTCCTGAAGCTGATCTACCTGACGCTGGCGCGGCGACAGAACTTCCGTGTCTATGGAGGTGCCCGGCTTGGCGGCACGGTGACCCTGGAGGATGCCTGGGCCCTTGGCTTTGACCATGTCGTCAACGCAACGGGGGCCGGCCTGCCCCGTGTCGTGCACATGGGTAACAGCCTCGCCCGGGGGATGCGTCAGGCGAGTGACTTCCTCATGGCGCTCCAGCTAACGGGGGCGGCCAAAGCCTCCAGCCTGGCCAGCCTGCAAGTCCGCCTGCCGGCCGTTGTCGTAGGGGGTGGCCTGACCGGTATCGATACCGCCACCGAGGTCCAGGCCTACTACATCAAGCAGGTTGAAAAGATGCTTGAGCGCTACGAGCGCCTGGTTGAGCACTTCGGTGAGCAGGCAGTCACTGCCGGTATGAACGACGAAGATCAGGCCACCCTGACCGAGTTCTGTGAACACGGCCGGGCGGTTCGCGCCGAACGGGCGGCGGCTGAGCAGGAGAATCGGGCGCCGGACTTTAACCCGCTGATTCGAGGCTGGGGTGGCGTGACCGTTGCCTATCGCAAGGGCATGAGTGACTCACCGGCCTATGTGCGTAACCATGAGGAGGTCACCAAGGCCACCGAGGAGGCGCTCTACTACGCCGAGGGCCTCGAGCCGCTACAGGCCGAAGTCGATGAATACCAGCATGTCAGCGGCCTGGTCTGCCGGGAGCTGAGCCGGCAGGACGGGCGATGGGTACCGACAGGTGCAGAGCGTCGACTCCCCGCCCGGGCCATCTTCATCGCCGCCGGGACGGTGCCGAACACGATCTACGAGCGTGAGCACCACGACACCTTTGCCCTCGATGGCAATCATTTCCTGCCCCACACGCCGACGGATAACGGCCTGGAGCCCGTCGATGACGCCGAGCACTGCAAATCGCGTGTCTTCGGGCCATTCACCTCATACAACGAGGGTGGCCGCCGGGTGACGTTCATCGGCGACACGCACCCCGCCTTCCATGGCAGCGTGGTCAAAGCGATTGCCTCGGGCATGCGCACCTACCCCTATGTCATGGCGAGCATGGCGCACGAAATGCCCGGCAGTGATGAGCCACATGCGGCGTTTCTAACGCGCATGGATGATCTGCTCACGCCCCGGGTCGTCGAGGTCAAGCGGGACAACCCGGCCATGGTGGAAGTCTGGGTTCGCGCACCCATGGCGGCCCGAAATTTCCGTGCCGGGCAGTTCTACCGCCTGCAGACCTTCGAGTCCCTCTCGCCCGTGGTGAATAACACGCGGCTGCAGATCCCGCTTATCACCGTCTCCGGAACGGGCGTAAAAGACGACTGCATTCGGCTGATGGTGCTGCAATGGGGGGCCGGGCCAAGGCTGGTTGGCCGGTTGCAGCCCGGGGACCCGCTCGTACTGATGGGCCCGACGGGCGCGCCCACGGATATGCCAACGGGGCGGACCATCATGGTGGTTGCCGGACGCTGGGGCGCTGCGGTCATGCTCGATATTGGCGCGGCCCTGCGCGCTGCTGGCAACCGCGTCCTCTACGTCGCGGCCTTTGGATCGGCTGGTGATGTGGATCATCAAGACGAGCTCGAGGCCGGCGCCGATCAGATTATCTGGTGCACGGCGAAAGACGACTTGATCGAGGCGCGGCGCGCGCAGGATGTCAGCCTTCAGGCCACCGACATGATCGATGTGGTCAAGCGTTACGGAGACGGTGAGTTAGGACCCGAGGCGGGCGGCATCCCGCTGGCTGATGTCGACCGAATTATGGTCATGGGCGGCACGGGATTGCTCAAGGGCTTCCAGAGTGCGGTGAAAGGTGAACTCAAAGCACGTGTGGCCGAGGGCTGCGATGCCTTTGGCACGGTTGGTAGCCCCATGCAGTGCATGATGCAGGGCGTTTGCGCGCAATGCCTGCAGTGGCAGATTGACCCGGAAACCGGTGAGCGGACCCGCCCGGTCTTCTCCTGTGCGGGCCAGGATCAGCCCTTGACCTGGATCGACCTCGATAATCTCGCCGCCAGACAGCAACAGAATCGTCTCAGCGATCGGCTGAACGGCCAGTGGCTGGAAGCGGTACTGCCCGAGGCTCCGTAGCCCTCGAGTACCACAAATGCCATGGCGTGATCCTGCTCATCGGTAATGCTCAGATGCGTGGCGGTCACCTCCAGGGCCGCCGCGGTCTCGCGGGCGACGCCACTGAACTTGAGCAATGGGGCACCGGCAGGGGTATGCGTGACGACCAGGTCATGAAACCCGGCGCGACCACCGATTCCGCAGCCAAGGGCCTTCGCCGCCGCTTCCTTGGCTGCGAAGCGCCGCGCCAGAAACGCGGCTTTGGACTCGGTGTCTTGATATTCCGCCAGCTCGGCCGGCGCGAGCAGTCGCACCGCCAGACGCTCGCCGTGGGCATCCTGCATACGCGCTATCCGTTCAACGGCCACCATATCGGTGCCGATGCCCACAACACTCATTGCCGAGCCTCTCGAATCAAGCGTTTCATCTCACTCACTGCGGCTTCCAGGCCGGTAAACACCGCTCGCCCGACAATCGCATGACCGATATTGAGCTCCGTGATCTCACGCAAGGCGGCGATCGGTGCGACGTTGTGGTAGTGCAGCCCATGACCCGCATTCACCTGTAACCCGAGGGAATGTCCCCGGGTGGCGGCGTCATGGATGCGCTGAAACTCGGCGTGAATGGCGCCATCCTGGGTGGCATCGGCGAATGCCCCCGTGTGCAGCTCCACCACTGGCGCCCCAACCTCCACGGCGGCCTCGAGCTGTGCCGGGTCAGGATCCACAAACAAGGAAACCCGGATGCCGGCGTCGGCCAGGCGTTGGCACGCCGACCGGCAGCGCGCCAGATCACCTGCCACATCCAGCCCACCCTCGGTGGTAATTTCCTCGCGCTTTTCCGGTACGAGACAGACATCGGTGGGCCCAAGCGCCGTGGCAATGCCGATCATCTCTTCGGTGACCGCCATCTCCAGATTCATGCGCGTTTGAATGGCTTGTGCCATGCGTTGAATGTCGACGTCATTGATATGCCGCCGGTCCTCTCGGAGGTGCACCGTGATGGCGTCTGCGCCCGCCTGCTCAGCCAGAGCAGCAGCCAGCACGGGGTCGGGATAACGCGTCCCGCGGGCTTGGCGCAGCCCAGCGACATGGTCGACATTCACGCCAAGAAGCGGCTCAAGACTGCCCTGATGATGCGCCATTCTCGTGACCTCCGGTTGCAGGGTATCGGGCATACAGTTCGCGGCTTTTCAGTGGCCGGTCACCAATATGCGGTCGCAGGGCGGCGCGCATCAGATCGCGGCTCTGCCGCGCCGTCTCGGCACTGATGGGGTCTTCACCAAGCGCTAGCAGCAGCCGGCCTGAGAGCACGAGCCCCCCGGCCTGCGGACCACCCACCGCCATCGCGCCTCGCGTCGGATCGTACCGGTACCACTGATCCGGTGCCAGACGGTGATTGTCGGTATCTCGCTCCAGTGCCAGGCCGTACCCGAGCAGGGCCAACAGATCGCGCTCGAAAGTCCGCAGGGCGACGGCTTCATCGGCCTCAGCCGTCAGCGCTTCAAGAAAACCGACATAGCACTCGAACAGACCTGGATGCGGGTCGTCACGGCCCAGCAACCGCAGCAGTAGCTCATTGGCATAAAACCCGCTCACCAGACGCCGCCCGATCAGCCGCAGTGGCCGCCCGGCCCCTTCGACCTGTCGCAGGTTGCCAAGCTCGCCCCGGGCACGCCAGCTCGCCGCTAACGGCTGGAAAGGCTGCAGCAGCCCAGCCGTTCGCGATCGCGGCCCGCGGGCCCCACGGGCCACCAGGCCAATGCGGCCATGACCCCGCGTGAGTAACTCGAGCAACAAGCTGGTATTGCGGTAGGCCCGGCTGTGTAGCACAAATGCCGGCTCCAGGGCCGCCTCACCACTGGCCTCCGCCATCACTCCTCGCGGTAGCCCAGGGCCTGGAGCACACGTTGATCATCCGACCACCCCTCACGCACCTTGACCCAGAGCTTGAGATAGACCCGACCACCGAACAGCCGCTCCATCTCATGGCGGGCGGCCGCGCCAATGCGCTTGATGCGCTCTCCGCCCTCACCAATCACGATGCGGCGCTGTCCGGTACGCTCTACCCAGACAATGGCAGCGATTCGGCGTAACTGGCCTTCTTGCTCGAAGGCCTCGATTTCTACCGTGCTCGCGTAGGGCAGCTCATCGCCTAGCTGCAACGTCACCTGTTCACGGACAAGCTCAGCGGCCATGAACTGCTCGCCTCGATCGGTCACCTGATCCCGAGGAAACAGGGCTGGACTGCTTGGCAGATGCTCAATAATCGCCTGCTCAAGCGCTTCGAGATTGTCCTTTTTTTCTGCCGACACCGGTACAACAGCCGCAAACGACCGGCGGCTGTCCATCTCGCCGATGGCGGGTAGCAGGCGGTTTTTGTCGGCCATCCGGTCGACCTTGTTCATTGCGGCAATGACCGGCGCGCCAATGGAGTCCAGGCGCTGCAGGACACGATCGTCACCGGGCAACCATCGATAGGCCTCCGTCAGCATCACGACCACGTCGACATCTCCGAGCGCGCTGCCCGCCGCATCATTCAGGTAGCGATTCATCGCGGTCCGCCCGCCCTCGTGGAGCCCTGGCGTATCGACATAGATAATCTGAGCATCCCCGCGCTGGTGGATGCCGAGGATACGATGTCGGGTCGTCTGCGGCTTACGCGTGGCGATACTGACTTTCTGACCCAGCAGGGCATTCAGCAGCGTGGATTTACCGACATTGGGTCGCCCGACCAGCGCGACGAACCCGGCGGGCAGATCCGCGGTTTGCGTATCGGGTTCGCTCATGCAGACGCTCCGTCCGTGTTATTCGGTGTTTGGCCGTTGCCGGAAAGCGGGGCCAGTTTGGCCAGCAAATCGTTCGCCGCTGCTTGCTCGGCCTGTCGACGGTTTCCCGCCAGGCCCTCACCGATCAATTGCAGCGCCTCGCTGGTGCAGACCACCCGAAAAGTCTGCGCATGGGCCCGGCCACTGACCTCTTCGACCGCATAGTGCGGCAAATCGAGATGGCGGCCCTGAAGGTATTCTTGCAGCCGCGTTTTGGGGTCTTTGTGGGCCTCCATGTCAGGGAGGCTGGAAAGATCGTCCTGGTACAGGCGTAACACCAGCGCTCGGCCCGCCTCATACCCCCCGTCCAGATAGACCGCACCGATAAGCGCCTCCAGGGCATCGGCGAGAATCGAATCGCGGCGTCGTCCCCCGCTTTTCATTTCGCCGCTACCGAGGACGATGTGCGGGCCGAGGTCAAACCGCCGCGCAATCGCCGCTAGCGCATGCTTGTTGACGAGCGCCGCGCGCATGCGGCTGAGCTCGCCCTCACGCAAATCTGGCCGGCGGTTGAACACCTCAGAGGCGATCACGAAGTTCAGGATCGAATCACCCAGGAATTCGAGACGCTCGTTATTCGGACCCGTGGCGCTGCGATGCGTCACGGCCTGGCGCAGCAGCGCCGCGTCGTTGAAGGGCCACTCGAGCCGTGCTTCGAGTTGGTCAAGGTCGCTCATACGCCCGTCTCCGCACCACGGCTAGTCAATGAGCTGCCCCATCCTTGACCAATTCGGCCCACCATTCCAGCTCAGCCAGATGAAAAAGGCCTGACCCACCAGATGATCCCGGGGTACTGGGCCCCAGAAGCGACTGTCGCTGCTGCGATCACGATTATCGCCCATCACGAAATACTGATCTTCTGGCACCGTAAAGCTGAACCCGGCGTCCGGCGACTGCTCATGGACCAGCACCTGATGCCAGTCGTCACCGAGCTTCTCGCGGCGCATCCGAAACCCGTCGCCGTCAGACCAACGCCCCATGGGCTCGACCGCCAGCGCCTCACCGTTGATCACAAGGCGTTTATCGAAATAAGTCACCTCGTCACCAGGCATACCCACGATGCGCTTGATGTAATCCTGCCCCGGATCACGCGGGTAACGGAACACCGCGACATCGCCCCGGTCAGGATCGCCGATTGGGGCAATCAAGTCATGCGTCACGGGTGCCCGCAGCCCATAGCCGAATTTGTTAACAAGGATGAAATCGCCAGCCTCCAGCGTCGGCAGCATCGAGCCGGAGGGAATGCGGAACGGCTCGACAATGAACGAGCGAACCACCAGCACGATGACGATCACCGGAAATAGCGATCGGCCAAGATCGACCAGCCAGTTTACGCGCGCACCGGGGGAACGATAGCGGCGACGGATGCGATCAAACAGCCACAGCAGACCACTGACCACGGTCAGCGCTACCAGCAGGGTCTCGAAGTCCAGCATTTTGTCCGCCCGCCCCCGTCGCTACTTGTCGTGATCCACCTGCAGAACCGCCAGGAAGGCGTCCTGCGGGATCTCGACCCGACCTACCTGTTTCATGCGCCGCTTACCCTGCTTTTGCTTTTCGAGCAGCTTTTTCTTACGCGTAATGTCCCCACCATAGCACTTGGCGGTCACATTCTTGCGCAGTGCCTTGACCGATGAGCGCGCAATCACCTTGGAGCCGACCGCCGCCTGAATCGCCACTTCAAACATCTGCCGCGGGATAATCTGCTTCAGTCGCTCGGTCAGCTCCCGGCCACGACTTTCCGCCTGATCCCGATGCACAATCACTGACAGGGCATCCACACGATCGCCGTTGACCAAGATATCCAGCTTGACCAGCCGCTCGGGCTGGAAGCGTCGGAACTCGTAATCGAACGAGGCGTAACCGCGCGTTGCCGACTTCAGCCGGTCAAAGAAATCGAGTACGACCTCGCCCATCGGCATTTCGTATTCCAGCGAGATCTGATTGCCGACGTACTGCATGCCTTTCTGCATGCCCCGCTTTTCCTCGCACAGCTTGATCGTTGCCCCCACGTATTCCTGCGGCACGAGGATACTGGCCAGGATAATCGGCTCCCGGATTTCCTCGACGGCATTACTGGCGGGCAGCTGCGAGGGGTTATGGACCAGCAGGGTCTCCCCTTCCTTATCCACCACCTCGTGCACCACGGTGGGCGCTGTCGTGATGAGCTCGAGGTTATACTCCCGCTCAAGACGCTCCTGGACAATCTCCATGTGCAGCATGCCGAGAAAGCCGCAACGAAAGCCAAACCCGAGGGCCTCGGAGTTTTCCGGCTCGTAATGCAGGGCAGCGTCATTAAGGCGCAGCTTGCCAAGCGCATCCCGGAAGGCTTCGTAGTCATCTGAACTGGTCGGGAAGACCCCCGCAAACACCCGCGGCTGCACGTGCTTGAAGCCCGGCACCGGCGTTTCGGTGGACTGCTTGGCATGCGTCAACGTGTCGCCCACCGGGGCCCCGTCGATGTCCTTGATGCCGGCGACGACAAAGCCGACACGCCCGGCGCTCAGGGCATCCCAGGGTGTGCGCTGGGGCGTAAAAATACCCAGTTCATCGACCTGGAATTCGCGGCCGGTGGTCATCACCTTAATGCGGTCACCTTTGCGTAGCTCGCCGTCAAACACGCGCACCAAACAGACGACACCAAGATAGTTATCAAACCAGGAATCGATAATCAGCGCCTTGAGCGGGCCATCGGGCGTTCCGGTGGGTGCCGGTATTCGGGCCACAATCGCCTCGAGCAGATCATCAACACCCAGGCCAGTCTTTGCACTGATCGGCACCACCTCGGCGCCATCCAGGCCAATGATCTCCTCAATCTGCTGGATCACCTGATCCGGCTCGGCTGAGGGGAGGTCAATCTTGTTAAGCACGGGGATGACCTCAAGGCCTTGTTCCACCGCGGTGTAGCAATTGGCCACGCTTTGCGCTTCGACGCCTTGGGAGGCATCCACCAGCAGCAAGGCCCCCTCACAGGCGTAGAGCGAGCGACTCACCTCATAGGAGAAATCCACATGCCCCGGGGTGTCGATAAAGTTGAGCTGGTAGGTTTTGCCATCAGCCGCCCGATAGTCGAGCGAGACACTCTGCGCCTTGATCGTGATGCCCCGCTCACGCTCAAGATCCATGGAGTCCAGCATTTGCTCGTTCATTTTCCGCGTGTTGTAGACGTCGGATCGCTCAATGAGCCGATCGGCAAGCGTGGACTTGCCATGGTCAATGTGGGCGATGATCGAGAAATTCCTGATCTGGTCCATGAAATCCTGGCCCGGAGACAACCGGTTGCGCGAACAAATCGGCCGCAGCAACCTCAGGCTGCTGCGGCCCCGTGGACCTGCGTTGGGTCCGTTAGGCTTGAACGATACCGATCAGGGCATACGCAGGGCAAGGAAACGCTGACTGCCCTCGCGCATCACAAGCAGGGGCACCGTACGCCCTGACGGCACGCCGGAGAGCCGCTCACGAAGCTCGCCAGCATCACTGATCGGCTCACGATTCACCCGGGTAATGACATCACCCGGGCGCAGCCCGGCTTCCGCCGCTGGACCACCAGCCACACCGGTCACGACCAGCCCGACCGCATCCGCACTCAAACCCAGGGCATCACGCCGCTCGTCATTCAGGGGCTCGACAGACATCCCAAGATTTTCAAACTCGCCAGGTTCGGCACCACCGCCTGACTGCCCAGGCCGCTCGTTCCCCTCCGGCAGCTGCTCCAGGGTGACGTCAATGGTCTGGCGCTCGCCATCCCGAACGACAACCACCGGCACGGTGGACCCGACTTCGGTACGCCCCACCATCGGCGGCAATGAACCCGAATTGGGGACATCCTCACCATTGAATTCGACAATGACGTCACCCGACTCGAAGCCAGCCTTAGCGCCTGGCGATTCGGGCATGACCTGCGCGACGAGCGCGCCTTCCGGCCGATCCATGCCGAATGACTCAGCGAGCTCCCGCGTGACGTCCTGGATAACCACGCCGAGCCATGCCCGGCTCACTGTCCCACCGTCCCGGAGCTGATCGGCCACTTCAACGGCCAGCTCGATCGGGATCGCAAATGAGATGCCCTGGAAGCCTCCGGAACGGCTATAAATGTGAGAGTTCACCCCGATGACTTCGCCGTCCAGGTTAAACAGCGGCCCACCCGAGTTACCGGGATTGATGGCAACGTCGGTCTGCAGAAACGGGACATAGTTTTCGGTCGGCAAGCTGCGCCCCTTGGCGCTGATGATGCCGGCGGTAACCGAGTACTCGAAACCGAATGGCGAGCCGATCGCTAAAACCCATTCACCTACCTGCAAATCGGATGAGCTGCCTGTCTCGACCGTTGGCAGGCCCTCGCCGTCCACTTTAAGCAAGGCGAGATCGGTACGCTCATCGGCACCGACCAGCTCGGCGTTCATCTGGCGGCGATCATTCAGCCGAACAACGATCTCATCGGCATTCTCGACGACGTGGTTATTGGTCAGGATGTAGCCATCCTCCGAGATAATGAACCCGGAACCCAGCGAGCGGGTATCAAATTGCCGACGCCGCTCACCGTCCTCATCCATGAAACGGTCCATGAAATCACGGAACGGGTGCCCCTCAGGCAAGTCATCCATATCTGGCATGCCCGGCATACCTGGCACATTCGGCATGCCGCCCTGCCTGGGCTGCATTTCCTGCGTGGTGCTGATGTTCACGACTGCCGGGCTGTTGTTCTCCACCAACCCGGTAAAATCGGGCAGTCCATCCTGCGCGGTGGCGGTGCCCGCCATGAGCGCCCATGCCACCAGTAGCGTCAGCAGCGCAGCTGCTGGGTGTCGAGTCATTGTTTGATTGGCCATCGGTTCAGTTTCCCGCTTAATCGCTGGATTAATTGGTGGTGAGCGCATTCGCGACGCGCTCGACCGTAGCGGCCGGCACCTCGCCTACCGCGATGGCTTGATAGCCATCCAGCGCCCGTCCATAGGCATTGAGCGCACCCATTTGCCGTGAGCCGTCAATCGGATCCGCCTGGTCCTGCGATTCGATATACAAGGAGACGCTCGCCAGTCCATCGCTGATCATAAGATGCCGCACAGGCTTGTCTCGGCCAGGCAGCGGCTGCATTTGGTTCATCGTGAGGGCATAGCCCTCCGGCAATGCGTTCAATGACCATTGATCAAGTCCCTGTCCTGCACTCGACTGCGCGTCATCTGGCGCTTGGCTGTTGGTGGTCATCCGAGCGTATCCAGCCTGGGGTAATTGCGAGGCCAGCTGGTCAGTGTCGATCTGCTCACGGAGCTCAAAGCTGAGCACCATGACCCGCTCGAGCACCTCGCCGAGCGGGCTGACCACCTCGGCACGCAGCAGCAGGCCCGTCTCATCGTCAAACCAGAGCCTATAGCCGTAGCGCAGGTCGTCGCGGGCATCGATGTTGAGCCGCGTCGTCGGGCGGCCTGCCACTCTGCCCTGCCCTGCGACTTCGAGCTGATAGTTCGGCTGCAAAGCGTCAGGATTACCTGGCAACCGGGCATCCAGCGGGCGCTGGAGCCGACGCTCATCGACCATAACGGATTCACTGCTCGGCAGGATGCAGGTCACGGTTTCATTGTCACGCAGGATTTCACGGGACTCTCCGGAGAGGGACTCAAGCCGCTCGCGAATCCCTGTCTCAGGATTTGCCGCGCGCCAGATACGCATGCTCTCGATGTCACCGCCGTACTGGTAGATGAACTCGCCGACAAAGCTGTAGCTCGAGCGGGCCTCGCTGGCACGCTCAAGCAGACTGCGTGGACTATCGGATTGGCTTATCGCAGCCGCTGCCCAGGCCATGAGCCCGACAGCACATGCGAGACGCACTACCACGCCGTTACTTGTCGCTACCATGACCCACAATTCTTGCGTACTTCAGCGTGCCGCCCAGCTGACCGCCCGCTGCATGCTCGCTGTGATTGACAAAATACGCGTTGAGCCGCCGACGATCACTGGCATCCAGGGCACTCGCCTGCCCTGCGGCGGTGCCTTCCGAGGCCACACGCTCCAGACCCCCCTCAGACGGCACGGCCTGCACTTGCGTCATCGCAACTTCTGGCGATGTAGTCGGACCCTGGTCCACACCCGAGAGCATGGGCCATACCGTCAAGAACCCTGCCGCTACCGACGCGGCGATGGCCACGCCAGCCACAGGCTGGAGCCAGGGCCGAAGGCGCTGCCAGCGCGCTTCGGCTTGATTACCCTCATGCGCCGACTCCTCCTCAAGCGCCGCGCTCACCCGATCACCGAGTTGCTCCGCCCCGGACGCATACTCACCGCGCATGACCGCGGAGATTGTCTGGTAACGCGCCAACGTCTCGCGGGCAGACGCATCGGAGTGCAGTCGCTTGGCCAGGAAACGCGTCTCTGTGCTGCCGAGCTCGCCGTCGACATAGGCCGAAATCTCTTCACCCACCTTTTCGTTCATGTCTCTATCCATCCGTATCTGACAACAACGGCCTTAACCGCTTGTCGATTGCTTCGCGAGCGCGAAAAATCCGCGATCGCACGGTCCCGATGGGGCAGTCCATTGCCTGAGCAATTTCCTCGTAAGTCAATCCCTCGAACTCCCTCAGCGTAATGGCCGTGCGCAAGTCCTCAGGCAGATCACCGATCGCGCTAACAACCGTTTCTTGCACTTGGTCCCGCTGAGCCAGCGCCTCTGGCGACTCCTGATCCTTGAGACGCGATTCGATGTCATATCGTTCCGCATCCTGCGCATCGATATCATTATCCGGGGGACGCCGACCTTGCGAGACCAGGTGGTTTTTCGCGGTATTGATGCCAATGCGATACAGCCAGGTGTAAAAACTACTGTCGCCGCGGAACTTGGGTAACGCTCGGTAGGCCTTGATGAACGCTTCCTGAGAGACGTCCAGCGCTTCGGCGTGATCATGTACGTATCGGGAAACAAGCTTCACCAATTTGTGTTGATACTTGAGCACCAACAAATCGAAGGCCTGCTTGTCACCAGCCTGTACACGCTCCACTAACTCCTTGTCCGCACTGGCGGTCGTCATTGTCCCTCCGCGCCCGACGCCGTTGGCAGCCGGACGCTGCCAAGTTGAATTGACCGAAGTTGACCAGGGAAGTTCAGGAAAAACTGAAGGCTAGCGAAAGCATAGGAGAGGCGCAAACGCCCTAGCGGGCCATGAGCAGACGTCGCAACTGTCGGTGCGCCTCGCCCGACAGGGCGTCGCACGGCACCATCACGCCGCGGTACCGCCACCCGGATTTCAGGCTGAAGAAAACCAGCGTGGGCCACACAACGGCATCGCTCAGCTCTCCCTGCCATCGCTGTCCCGCGGCGGTTTCGACCCACCATTGTCCGCCCCCCAGTGGCCCAAACGCCCGAACGGCGCGCCGCTGTCGTGGCCAGTGACGCTGCCACGCGACCGCCGCAATGACTAGACACCCAACGGCGGCCATGAGTTTGAAAGAGAGGGAGAGACCGCCCGATAACCCGATTAAACCGCATGCGATCGCTACCGGCCCGAGGATGAGCGCACACAGGGGTCGACTTGGCTCAAGCCGAAAGACCGGAAGCGGCTCTGATTCGCTGGACGAGATCAACAAGGCTATCCTCAGCAGGCGGCTGGCCATTGAGCAGCCAGTCGATGAGCTGATCATCTTCGCAGCTGAGCAGTCGTTCGAAACAGCCCCGGCCGTCGGAATCGAGCGCACCATACCCGCCCGAATCCGCCTCCAGGAATCGCGTCAGCAGTCGATCAAGCTCGGTTGTGCCTCGCCGACAGCGCCATCGCAGACGTGATTGCTCGCTCACGCGACCGGCTACTGCCGAGCCACCATCAAGCGTTTCAGCTCAGCAATCGCCTTGGCCGGGTTCAATCCCTTCGGACACGCCGAGGCACAGTTCATGATCGTATGACACCGGTAAAGCTTGAATGCATCGTCCAGATCATCCAACCGCGCACCGGTGTCCTCATCACGACTATCCGCTACCCAGCGGTACGCCTGCAGCAGAATAGCCGGGCCGAGGTAGCGATCCGGGTTCCACCAGTAACTTGGGCAGGAGGTCTGGCAACACGCACACATAATGCACTCGTAGAGGCCGTCGAGCTCTTCGCGGTCCTCGGGGCTCTGCAAGCGCTCGCGATCCGGTGGCGGCGGCGTTTGCGTCCTGATCCAGGGACGGATCGAGGCATACTGTGCATAGAAGTGCGTCATGTCGGGCACGAGGTCTTTTACAACCCGCATGGACGGCAACGGGTAGATGCGTACCTCGTTATCGATTTCATCGATTGCCTTGGTGCAGGCCAGCGTATTGCGCCCGTCAATGTTCATCGCGCACGACCCGCAGATCCCCTCACGGCAGGAGCGCCGGAAGGTTAACGTCGGGTCAATCTCGTTTTTAATCTTCACAAGGGCGTCGAGCACCATTGGGCCACAGGTGTCGAGGTCAACCTCGTAGGTATCGAGCCGGGGGTTTTCACCACTGTCAGGCTCCCATCGATAGACCTTGAAGATCCGCGTATTCGCTACGCCCTCAGGCGCGGCATGGTGCTCGCCCTGCTTGATGCGGGAATTCGGGGGCAGGATGAACTGGGCCATGGCTAACCTCTCCTGTCTCAGTACACACGCTTTTTCGGCGGGATGACGTCCATCTCGTCGCTGAGTGTCGTCATGTGCACCGGTCGATAATCCAGCTGGACGTCACCGCTTTCCTGCAGCCAGGACACAGTGTGCTTCATCCAGTGCTCGTCATCACGCTCGCCAAAGTCCTCACGGGCGTGGGCTCCGCGGCTCTCCTGCCGGTTCAGCGCCGAGTCGAGACTGACGACCGCGTTGCCCAGCAGGTTCTCAAGTTCCAGCGTCTCGACAAGATCGGTGTTCCAGATCAGTGAGCGGTCCACCACCTTGACGTTCTCCAGCATGCCGTGGATTTCGTGAATCCGACGGCTGCCCTCTTCCAGCGTATCGGCCGTGCGGAAGACCGCCGCATACTCTTGCATCGTCTTTTGCATCTGCTCCCGAATCTTGGCCGTCGGCTCATCACCATCCGCATTCCGCAGCCGATCAAGGCGTCCCAGCGAATAAGCCGCGCTATCGGCGGGCAGCGGCTTGTGCTCACCGCAATCCGCCACGATCTCGGCCGCACGGATAGCCGCCGCGCGGCCAAAGACCACCAGATCCAGCAGGGAATTCGAGCCCAGCCGATTGGCCCCGTGCACGGAGATACAACCGGCCTCACCGATGGCCATGAGGCCGGGCACCACGGCATCCGGGTCGCCGTCACGTGGGGCGACAACCTCTGCCCGGTAGTTGGTCGGAATGCCGCCCATGTTGTAGTGCACCGTCGGCAGCACGGGAATGGGCGCCTGAGTTACATCGACGCCGGCAAAGATACGGGCCGTCTCGGCAATACCGGGGAGGCGCTGATTGATCACCTCCGGGCCCAAGTGCTCGAGATGCAAATGAATGTGGTCGCTGTTCGGGCCGACACCTCGGCCCTCGCGGATCTCGATCGTCATGGATCGTGAGACAACGTCGCGTGAGGCCAGATCCTTCGCGTTCGGGGCATAACGCTCCATGAAGCGCTCACCCTCGGAGTTGGTGAGATAACCGCCCTCGCCGCGTACGCCCTCGGTGATCAGACAGCCCGCACCATAGACGCCCGTTGGATGAAACTGGGTGAATTCCATGTCCTGCAACGGCAGCCCGGCACGCAGCACCATGCCACCGCCATCACCCGTACAGGTATGGGCTGATGTGCAGGAGAACCAGGCGCGTCCGTAGCCACCGGTGGCCAACACAACAATGTGGGCCCGGAATCGGTGGATTTTGCCGGTGGCGAGCTCGAGGGCGATCACCCCCCGACATTCACCATTTTCCATGATCAGGTCGAGGGCGAAGAACTCGATGTAAAACTCGGCCTGATGAGCGAGCGACTGCTGGTAGAGCGTGTGCAAAATGGCGTGGCCCGTGCGATCAGCCGCGGCGCAGGTCCGCTGCGCGGTGCCATCACCAAAGTGCGTCGTCATACCACCGAAGGGACGCTGATAGATCTTGCCCTCTTCGGTCCGGGAGAACGGCACCCCGTAGTGCTCAAGCTCGATGATGGCCGGTATGGCCTCGCGGCACATGTACTCAATGGCGTCCTGGTCACCAAGCCAATCCGACCCTTTGATGGTGTCGTAGGCATGCCAGCGCCAGTCGTCCTCACCCATGTTACCCAGCGCGGCACTCACGCCGCCCTGTGCCGCCACGGTATGACTACGGGTCGGAAAGACTTTAGTCAGGCAGGCAGTTTTGAGGCCCTTCTCCGCCATACCGAAGGTTGCCCGCAGCCCGGCGCCACCGGCGCCGACAACCACCACGTCATAGGTGTGGTCTGTGATCTCGTAATCGGTGCTCATGAATTCAGCCTCCGAGTGCAATCGTGAGGACAGCAAAGATGGCCGTCGTGGCAAGCAGCAGGGCAAGGAACCGCACGCCGAGCACAATTCCAAGCCGGACGCCCTTATGGCTTACATAGTCTTCGAGCACCACCTGAAGCCCCAGTGAGGCGTGATAGAACAAGACGCCAAAAAGAACGACCAGGATAACCGCGTTCACCGGGTTGCCCAGCCAGGCGACCGCTTCAGCGTGTGAACCGCCCGCATTGGCAGCAAGACCAACCACCAACCAGAGCATGAGCGGCACCATGCCGATGGCTGTAACGCGTTGCGCCCACCAGTGGCTCGTGCCGTGATGAGAGGCACCCAGCCCCCGCGCTTCCTTGATCGGACTGCGAAATTCCATGATGCGTTCTCCTAAACCAGCGCGATGAGCCAGGCGACCAGCGTGAGCACAGCCGCGCCACCAATGACGGCCTGGCCCGAGCGCTCCGCCGTCTGCAGCTCGAACCCGTAACCGGCATCCCAGAAGAGATGACGAATGCCGTTGCACAGGTGATAGAACAACACGAACGTCCAGATAAAGAGCAGTGCCTGGACCGGGAGGCTTCCGAGAATGGCACTGGCGGTGGCGTAGCTCTGCGGGCCAGCCGCGGCAGCGACCACCCAATACACCAGGACAAGCGCACCACCGGCAAGCAATACCCCGGAGATTCGGTGACTGATCGAGGTGATCGCAGTGAACGGCAGGCGGTAAACCTGAAGGTGCGGTGAAAGAGGCCGATTATCCGTGCTCATCGAGGGACTCTCCAGGTGCAGGATAGTTTGAAATTATTCCGTAAAAATACGCGCCCTTGGCAGTAGGCGCAATATCATGCACCGCAACATGCTCGGGCAGATACCCGTGTAACCTAAAAGTCGGTGCACCGGCCGTTGCTCTCCCAATCACCGTACCGAGTGGGCTCGGGGCCTTTCTTGCCGCCGACCTCTTTCGGCCAGGTCCGGGCATCTTGCCAATCCACCTGAGTTGGCGCTTCCGGGTCTTCCCGCGAGCGCTCCGGCTGAGTCTGATTTTCGTCACTCATGGCCATCCTCCGGGTACATGGATCATTGCTGAAATGTCATTATCACATATCGACCATCGCACAATCATTCAATCGGGAGTCTTTCATGTCGGGCGTCTGGGATGACCTCCTCACGGATCACACCGTCACCGATGCACCGCTCGCCGACCCGGAGACGCTCGCCACCGCAGCGAAGGACAGCGGGGTCGTCGCCCCGCTTCCCAGCCTTGCCGCGCTGCATGTGGCTGGCGCAGATGCGCGCGATTTTCTGCACAGCCAACTAACCCAGTCGATCACCGATCTTGCTGACGACGAGACGCGCCTGGCCGCCTGGTGCAACGCCAAGGGGCGAGCCCGGGCCATCGTACGTGTCGTGCCTTCCGACACCGGTCTGGTGCTGCTCGGTCATGCTGAAACACTGCACCAAATTCGACCAAAACTGCAGATGTTCGTTCTGCGGGCACAGGTTGCGCTGACAGACCTGTCCGAATCAGAGGCCCTTCTGGGGGTGGCTGGCCCGACCGCAGAGACGCTGCTGAGCGAGGCGGTCGGGACGCTGCCGCGGGTGGCTGGTGGGCTGATTCGCGCCGGCGATTTGCACGTGATCGCGGTGCCCGCTGCCGAGGGACTGCGCTACATGCTCCTGGCGCCGGCCGGGCAGATGCAGGCGCTGTGGGTTCGTTACACCGAGGCGCTGACGCAGGGCGATGAGCGGTTCTGGCAGTGGATGGATATTCAGGCCGGCGTGCCTGACATCACACCGGCGACGCAAGAAGCGTTCGTGCCCACCATGCTGAATCTCGAGCCCCTTGGTGGAATCAGCTATGAAAAGGGCTGTTATCCCGGCCAAGAGGTCGTCGCACGAATGCACTACCTTGGCAGCCTGAAGCGTCGTCTATACCGGGCCGCTCTACCGGCGGATCCACCGGCGCCTGGCACCCCGATCACTCGGGCGGACGGCAGTGAGGCCGGTACCGTAGTGAGCGCCGCCCAAGCACCAGCGGGCGGCAGCGAACTGCTCGCCGTCCTGCGGATCGAGGCGGCCAGCGACGCGGCACTCGCCGTCGACGACTGGCCGCTCGCCCTGCTCGAGTTGCCCTACGCCCCGCCGGCCTGACTGTTGCGCGGACGCATCGCCGGGAACAGCAGCACATCCCGGATCGACGCGCTGTCGGTCAACAGCATGACCAGCCGGTCGATTCCGATCCCCTCACCCACGGCGGGCGGCATGCCGTACTCGAGCGCCTGTACGTAGTCCTCGTCGTAGTGCATTGCCTCGTCATCACCCGCCGCCTTTTCGTCGGCCTGGCGGCGAAAGCGCCGCGCCTGGTCTTCCGCATCGTTGAGCTCGGAGAACCCATTGGCGATTTCCCGGCCAGCGATGATCAGCTCGAAGCGCTCCGTGACGGACGGGTCATCGTCTTTCGGGCGGGCCAGCGGCGAGACCTCGACCGGGTAATCCACCACAAACGTCGGCTGGCGAAACGCGGCCTCAGCGGTTTTCTCGAAGATCTCCAGCAGCAGCTTACCGGCCCCCCAGTGCGCTTGAGGGCTGATTCCGAGGCCTTCTGCGTAATGCGCGAGGGCCTCGCGATCATCCAGCTGACCGGTCAAGGCAGGATTCTGGGCGAGCACGGCATCGGCCACACTGATGCGGGCAAAAGCCGGCGCCAGGTCAATCGTCTCACCCTGCCAGGTTAGCTGCTCACCCCCGCAAACTTCGCGCGCGAGTCCGCGCAACAAGGCCTCGGTCAGGTCCATGGCGTTGGTGTAATCGGCATACGCCTCGTAGAACTCAAGCATCGTGAATTCGGGATTGTGCCGAGTCGAAACGCCCTCGTTGCGGAAGTTGCGATTAATCTCGTAAACCCGCTCGAAGCCACCGACCACCAGCCGCTTCAGATACAGCTCCGGGGCCACCCGCAGATACAAATCAAGCTCCAGGGCGTTGTGGTGGGTCACAAACGGGCGCGCCGCCGCACCCCCTGGAATGGGCTGCATCATCGGGGTTTCCACCTCAAGAAAGCCCCGCTCGTGGAACACATCCCGGATGAAACGCACGATGCGACTGCGGGTATTAAAAATCCGCCGCGCCTCTGGATTGGTCATCAGATCCAGATACCGCTGCCGGTAACGCGCCTCCGTGTCGCCCAAACCATGATATTTGTCGGGCAACGGCCGCAGAGATTTGGTCAACAGCCGCAGGGTGTGACAGTGCACCGACAGCTCGCCGGTTTGCGTGCGCATCAGCGTGCCCGCCGCGCCGACGATATCCCCCACGTCCCAGCTCTTGAACGCCTGATAGACCCCTTCGGGCAAATCATCCCGGCGAATGAAGAGCTGAATGTCACCGCTCATGTCGCGAATCGTGGCAAAGCTCGCCTTGCCCATAACCCGCTTGAGGACCATGCGACCGGCCACGGCCGCCTCAACACCAGCGGTCTGGAGCGCGTCGGCATCGTCGTTGGCATGATGGGCTTGAAGATCACCAGCCAGATCCTTGCGCGCGAAATCGTTGGGAAATGCCGTGCCGGTCTCGCGCCAATCGGCAAGCTTGCGCCGACGCTCGGCAATCAGTCGATGTTCGTCATTTTCTTCGGCCATGGCAGCGTTATCCCTCGTTTTAATTCTGCGACCGGCGCCGATTAAAGGCCGGCTTTGAGACTGGCTTCGATAAAGCCATCGAGATCGCCATCCAGCACGGCCTGGGTGTTGCCAACCTCCACCCCCGTGCGTAGATCCTTGATCCGACTTTGATCGAGTACGTAGGAGCGGATCTGGCTGCCCCAGCCAATATCCGCCTTTGACTCCTCAACCTCCGCAGCCTGGGCACGCTGCGCTTCCATCTCCCGCTCCCAGAGTTTGGCGCGCAGCTGGTTCATGGCGGTGGCCCGATTCTTGTGCTGCGACCGATCGTTCTGGCACTGAACGACAATACCGGTCGGCTGGTGGGTGATGCGCACAGCGGACTCCGTGCGGTTGACGTGCTGGCCACCGGCACCGCTGGCCCGATAGACATCGACACGAAGATCCGACGGATCCACATCAATCTCGATATCCTCATCCAGCTCCGGGCTGACATAGACCGACGCAAACGAGGTATGACGCCGGTTACCCGAGTCGAATGGCGACTTGCGAACCAGGCGATGAACGCCGGTTTCCGTGCGCAGCCAGCCGAACGCGTGATCGCCCTCCACGCGAATCGTGGCGCTCTTGATGCCGGCCTGTTCACCCTCCGAGACCTCGATGAGCTCGCTGGTAAACCCACGCCGCTCGATCCAGCGCAGATACATGCGCAACAGCATCTCCGCCCAGTCCTGCGCCTCCGTGCCGCCCGAACCGGCCTGAATGTCGACAAAGGCATTCGCCGAATCCATCTCGCCCGAGAACATGCGGCGAAACTCGAGGCCCTCGATGGTGCGCTCGTAGCCCGCCAGGTCATCGACCACCGACTCAAGGGTGTCGTCGTCGCCCTCTTCTCGCGCCATGGCGAACAGTTCTTCGGCGTCCTGCAGGCCATTAATGAGCGTCTGCATCCGGGTCACGAGCTTCTCTAGCTTGGCCCGCTCGCGGTTCAGCGTCTGGGCGCGCTCCGGGTCGTTCCAGACATCAGGCTGTTCAAGCTCCCGAGTAACCTCTTCAAAGCGCTCCTGCTGCTCAGCGAGGTCAAAGGTACCCCCTCAGGGACTCGGTCCGTCCCTTCAGGTCATCAATGCGGGTCGCAATCGGGTTGGTATCCAGACCGTTACTCCTTTTTTGCTCGTCGTTGCCTAGCGCACATCTTCCCATGCCAGCGCCAGGCGCTTTTCCGAGACGCGCTCACGGGTTCCGAGCTCCTGTGCAAACAGCGAGATCCGATACTCTTCAATCAGCCATCGGACCTGCTCCAGCGCTGGGTCACGGATAGCGCGGCGGGCATGCCGTTCACGCGTTTCATCCAGCCGCTGCTGATGGGGCTGAATCACCGCTAACCCGGCCTGGTCCCGACTCGGATCGCGCTGAAGCCGCTCGACTCGCCGTCGCAACCCTTCAAGGTAGCGCGGCAGGTCCGCAAGCCGCTCAGGCGGCGTCTCAAGCAGGAAACCGGGGTAAATCAAGCCATCGAGCTGATGACGAATATCCTGGTAGCTGTCAATCAGCCCCAGCGAGACATTGCCTTTCAGCGCCCGGCGGACCTGCTCCTGGCGCGAGAGGATATCAGAGACGCGATCCCGCAGTTGCTCACCCGCCTCAATCAGGCCCTCGCGACCCGCTTCGCAACAGGTCAGCCAACCGGCCCGGTCGCGGGGCACGCCCTGCTGCAGAAAGACCTGGTCAAAAACCGCGGCCGTCAGATCGCGTCTAAGACCGTCCGGGCCATCCACATCCCGATAAAGCAACGCCATGCGATCCAGCCCCTCGAGGCCACGCCGCAGCTGTCGGGCCTGCTGGGCAAAGCGCTTCATGAGCAATTGACGCACACCGGCCCGATGGATCGTTTCGGCCCGTTCAGGACTGTCGAGTAGTCGCAAAGCCAGGCCCTCCGATTCGACCTGCAGTGCGGGATACCCCTGCAAGGTGATGCCGCCCTGATCGAACGCGACCTGATCGGGCAGATCACCAAAGTCCCAATCCGTGATCCCGGTGCGCTCGAAACCCGGCTCGGTACGTGCTGCAAACTGCGCCGTCGCGCGCCCGGCCAGATCCCGCTGAAGCGCCGGCAGGTCGCGGCCGCTCGCGATCGTCTGCCCTTCCTCATCCAGCACAATAAAATGCATGCTCAGATGCGCCGGCAGGCTCACCGCCTCCCAGATATCCCCCGGCAGATCAATGCCGGTCATCCGCCGGAGCTCGCCGCGCACCGCTGACTCAAGCGACCCCTCACGATCTGGCAGGGCCTCAAGCACGGCCTGGGCAAAATCAGGGACCGGCACGAAATGCCGTCTCAAGGACTTCGGTAAGGCCCGGATCAAGGTAATGACCTTTTCCTCTAACAGGCCCGGGACAAGCCATTCGAACGGCTCCGGATCGAGGGCATTCAGCGCAGCAATCGGAATGCAGACGCTGACGCCGTCATCGCTGGCCGTCGGCTCGAAGTGATATCGCAGCGGCAGTTGCACGCCACTGATGGCCAGATGATCGGGATAGGCGACCCCGGTACTCTCCACCCCGCGCGCCATGAGCTGCTCACGAGACAGGCGCAGCGATCGGTCATCCCCGCCCGCGTCTAACCAGCGCTGCAGACTGGGACCGTCGACGACTTCCGCCGGCAGCGCCTCATCGTAGAAGGCATACAGCGCATCCAGGTCCGCAACGACATCGCGGCGACGGGTCTTGGCCTCCAGTGTCTCCAGCTCGGCGACAAGCGCCTGGTTGGCGCTCAGGAACTCGGGGGGCTGCGGCGGCGGTTCGCCCAGGAGCCCGTCTCGAATAAAGACCTCGCGCGCCTCAGCGGGCGCAACCTGGGCGTAGTCGATCTTGCGCCCACTCACAATCGGCAGGCCGTAGAGCGTGAGCTCTTCACGACCCATGACTTTGCCCTTATCCGCTTGCCACCACGGGCTGTGGACCCGGCGCTTGAGCAGGTGGCGGGCCAGTGGCTCAATCCACTCAGGCCGCACCTCAGCGACCGTGCGCGCGAACACGCGCCGCGTCTCGACAAGCTCCGCAGCCACAATCCAGCGCGGGCGCTTTTTGACGACTCCGGACCCGGGATGAATGGCGAGTTTCAGATCCCGCGCGCCGCGGTACTCACTACCGTCTTCCCGGCGGGCGATGTTGGACAGAAAACCGGTTAACAGGGCGCGATGGATCGCCACCGCCTTGGCGGGCTCAGCGTTCTCGGCAAGGCCCATGCCCCGCACCAGGCCATGCAGTTGACCATGGACATCGGCCCATTCGCGCATGCGCACATGGGAAAGGAAATGGGTGTGGCACCAGGCCTGGAGCTTACGCCGGCTCAAATGCTGCGCCTGCTCTCGATAATCGCGCCACAGACGCAAGAGCCCCGCAAAGTCAGACTGGCGATCCTGCCAGGTCGACTGGGCGGCATCTGCCGCCTCACGGCTGTCCATTGGGCGTTCGCGCGGGTCCTGAATCGACAGCGCTGCGGCCAGGACCAGCATCTCAGTAAGCGCCCCTTCCCGATTCCCGGCCAGCAGAATGCGGGCAAGGCGCGGGTCAATCGGCAGCCGCGCCAACTGCCGCCCGAGCCGCGAGAGGTTCTGCCGACGGTCAAGCGCACCCAGCTCGTCAAGCAGCTTGAGCCCGTCGCGGACGTAACGTGGATCCGGCGGCTCAACAAACGGGAACTGCTCGATGGCGCCCAGGCGCAGATGTTTCATCTGCAGAATCACTGAGGCCAGGTTCGTGCGAAGAATCTCCGGGTCAGTGAACCGCGGCCTTGCCTCGTAGTCGTCTTGCTCGTAGAGCCGGATACAGACGCCGGGGCCTTCTCGGCCACAGCGTCCCGCTCGCTGATCGGCACTGGACTGAGCAATGGGCTCCACGGGCAGGCGCTGGACCTTGGTCCGATAGCTGTAGCGGCTGATTCGCGCCAGGCCACTGTCAACCACATAGCGAATACCGGGTACGGTCAGTGACGTCTCCGCGACATTGGTCGCCAACACAATGCGCCGTCCCGCATGGGGCGCGAACACCCGCTGCTGTTCGGCCGCGGACAGACGCCCGAACAAGGGCAGCACCTCAGTCCAGGCGCTGTGGTGTTTACGCAGCGCCTCCGCGCACTGACGAATTTCACGCTCACCCGGCAGGAAGACCAGCACGTCACCACGGCCTTCGCGGGCGAGCTCATCCACGGCATCCAGCACGCCCTGGCGTAAGCTGCGTTCGCGCTCGTCCTCGCTCTGAGCCGCCAACGGGCGATAGCGGGTCTCGACGGGGTAGGTCCGGCCTGAAACCTCGATCACGGGGGCATCGTCGAAGTGGTGGGCAAATCGCTGGGGGTCGATCGTGGCGGAGGTAATGATCACGCGCAGCTCGGGACGCCGCGGCAGTAAACGCTTCAGGTATCCGAGCAGGAAGTCGATATTCAGACTTCGCTCATGGGCCTCGTCGATAATAATGGTGTCGTAATCGGCAAGATCGGCATCACTCTGCGTTTCGGCAAGCAGCATACCGTCCGTTAATAGCTTAACCCGGGTACCAGGGCTTGTTCGGTCGCTGAAGCGCACTCGGTAGCCCACCCCTTCGCCAACGCGGGTATCGCATTCCTCGGCGACCCGCGTTGCGAGACTCCGTGCCGCTATCCGTCGTGGCTGCGTATGCGCGATTGCCCCGTCGACGCCGCGACCAAGCTCAAGCATCAATTTGGGCAGTTGAGTGCTCTTGCCTGACCCCGTCTCGCCGCAGATCACCACGACCGGGTGCTGCCGGACCGCCTCCGCAATCTCTTCTGCGTGCTCAAGGACCGGGAGATCCTGGCCAAACCCCGGATTGAGTGAAGTGGCCTGCCGAGCCGCTTTGGCCTGCTCCCGCTGCTCAGCCGGCTTGCGCCGCCGGTCAGTCACCCCGGGCGCGATGGGTTCGATAGTTGCGCGGTTCGAACTGCAATGACTCGACCTGCCAAGCTGCCCTGGCGCAGGTCAGGATCATGCAGCCTGGGCCACCGTAAGTCCTTGTCCGGCCTGCCGCACCGGGATTGAGCAACCAGGGCTGTGCCGTTTGCTCGAGCAACTGTCGATGGCTATGGCCGTACACAACCGCCCGATAATCCGCGTAATGGCGACGATAGCGCCGGTGGCGCTGCGCGACCGTGCCCCCGTCATCACCGTGGACGACTTTCAGCCGCCCGCCCGGCAAATCAACGCTGGCCTCCGCCGGCAGCGTCGCCAGCATGTCACTCTCCGCTTCTGGCCAATGACGGTGGTCATCGTTGTTCCCGCGGATGGCGATCACCTCCTCAGTCGGATGAAGCGCAAACAGGACATCGGCACCACCGACATCACCCACATGCACCGCAACGTCGCACCGCGCCACTGCCTCGGCAACCCGGGCGTCGAGAAACCCATGGGTATCAGCCAGCAGCGCCACCCGTAGGGTGCGCTCAGTCATACCGACTCCAGGGCACTGGCAATGGACGAACTCAGGGCTTCGTAGTCTCTCACCACCGGGAAATGCGGAAAATCCGTCACCACCTGGTCGGGGGCATTAAACAAAATCCCGTGGTCGGCCGCTGCCAGCATGGCCGTGTCGTTGTAGGAGTCTCCCGCTGCAACCGTGCGGAATCGCAACTGGCGAAATGCCTCGACAGCCGCGCGCTTGTGATCACCCATCCGCAACTGATAACCCGTAATCCGACCGTCGCCTTGCGTTTGCAGGGTATGGCAGAACAGCGTTGGCCAGGCGAGCTGGCGCATAAGCGGCCGTGCGAACTCATAGAAGGTATCCGAGAGGATCACCACCTGGTAATGGCTTCGCAGGTTGGCGAGAAAAGACGCCGCCCCTGGCAATGGCGCCATTCCGGCGATCACCGCTTCAATGTCCGGCAGCCCGAGCCCCTGGCGCTCAAGCTCGGCAAGACGCATGCGCATCAGCTCGTCGTAATCGGCGATGTCGCGCGTGGTCGCCCGCAGGGCCTCGATGCCCGTGCGCTCAGCGAAATCGATCCAGATCTCCGGAACGAGTACGCCCTCTAGGTCAAGACAGATGATATTCACGTGATAGGTACTCGGTTGCAGCGTGGCGGACACTAAGGGTTTTCCGGCGGGGCTGCAAGCGCGACGGCGTTGCTGTCATGAAGGCTTCACGGGGTTGAACCAACGTGACAATGACCCCATCTAATGGCATGTTGATACAGGTTTAATGAATACGACTGGAGGGCTTTCAATGGCTCAGGATTTCCGCACCGCAACGGTTGGCCAGGGCTCGGCAGCTGGCTCGGTTCTCTCGACCAACAAGGTTTTGCGCAACACCTATGCGCTGCTGGCCATGACGCTGTTGTTCAGCGCCTCCATGGCGGGTGTCGCCATGGCAACCAATGCCCCGCCCATGCACTGGCTACTCGTCCTCGGGGGCTATTTCGGGCTGCTGTTTTTAACGACCTCACTGCGCAACAGCATCTGGGGCCTTGCGAGCGTCTTTGCGCTCACCGGCTTTATGGGCTTCACACTCGGGCCCATCGTCAGTCTGTATCTCTCAGCCTTCAGCAACGGCGCTGAGCTGGTCATGATGGCGCTGGGCGGCACGGGCGTTACCTTCCTGGGGCTGTCGGCTTATGCCCTGACCAGCCAGCGCGATTTCAGCTTCATGCGCGGATTCATTTTCGCCGGTGTCCTGGTGGCCTTTGCCGGCGCGATCATTGCCATCATCTTTTCGGTGCCGGCACTCTCGCTTGCGGTCAGCGCAGCCTTTGTCGTGCTGATGAGTGCGCTGATTCTCTACCAGACGAGCGAGATCATTCACGGCGGTGAGACCAACTACATCATGGCCACCATTACGCTGTACGTGACGATCTACAACCTGTTCCTGAGCCTGTTGCAGCTGCTCGCGGCCTTCGCTGGCGAGCGGTAACGGTTATTCGTTAACCGTAAACCGGACCGGCACCGTTATCCTCAGACGCCCCCCGGCCAACGCAGAGGCCGGGGGGGCCGGAACGGGGTTCGCACGAGATACCATCTCGTGAACCGCTTCATTCAATAAGTCATGCCGACTAGGCGACGCCAGGCGGTGATCCAGAATGCGGCCCGCTGCATCGATATCCAGCGCCAGTCGAACGTCGCCCTCCAGCGCCCGCAACAGGGCGCGCCGGGGATAACGGCGATACTGCGCAAGATGCGCCTGTAACTCGGCTTTCCAATCCGCTTCTTCTGCTTTTCCGCTTACCCCTTCCCCAGCCGACGGCTCCAGCGGGGTTGGCGCTGGCTGCTCCGTCAATTCGGGCTCGGGCTCGGGTTCTGCTTCCGGTTCAGGCGTCGACTGCGCCGGAGCCGGCGCTTCTGACGGCAACTCGGGCAACGGTGAACGGGGCTCGACAACCGATGAGTCGGTGGTGGTGGTTGTGGCCAGCGCCGAATGCTGAGCAGGCGCAACAACGGAAAGGCGGGCAGGTTCGCCCCCCGCCGGCGCTGTTTGATCCGGTGATGCATTCTGAAGCATTGCCCACCCGCCAAGCGCTGCGATATGCACGCCCAGGGAAAGAGCCAAGGGGAATCGCATCGGGTGACGAAAGCCGATCAACTACTCCTCCCGTTCAGGCAAATGCAGGTGGACGGGGCCCAGCCCGGCATCCTCCAAGCGCCGAACCAGACCCATCACCGTGTTCGCCTCCACGGCGCCATCGGCGGTAATTAGAACGCCCCCCATCGCATCCTCGCCTTCGAGCCGCTTGATTAGGGCGTTCTCAGACAGTCGCTTGCCGCCCCAGGCGAGCGAACCAGCCGAGGAAACGGCAACTCTGGCGGGTTCCTCGAAGTCGGCCGACTCGCCCTCGCCTCGCACAGGATCGAGCGCGAACGGCGGCGGTGTAATGAGCGCCGAGCTCATCATCAGGAAAATCAGGACCAGGAAAACGACGTTGATTAACGCCAGAAGCGGATCACCCTGGGTCCGCCGTCCTGTGGCGCTGAGATTGGCCAGCAACCCGCGCCTGATCATTCCACGGGTTCCATGAGCTGGATCTCGTCTACACCGGCGGCCTCCAGACGTTCGATGGCATCCATCAGGGCCTGCAGGCCAACGCCCTCGCCAGCCTGCAGGGTCAACGCCGGCGGCTGCCCCTCAGCTGCAGGCGGGAGCGCCTCCCATTTCGCCGCAATGCTCGCCGCCGTTTCCGTCTCGGCGCGTGGCGATCCGGCTGTCGCCGCCGCATCGACGGGCACGAGGCCTCGAGACGTGACCTGATAAGCCAGCGCGTCCTCCACGCTATCGCCAGTGCTTGCGCCACCAGGTATCAGCAAACGGGTCTCCGGTCGCTGCAGATTCGCTGCCAGCATAAAAAACACCAGCAGGATAAAGACCACATCGATCAATGGCGTGAGCGCAACGATCGCCCTGCGATGGCGAGATCCAACGGCTGCCTCCACGCTCATGGCTGTGGCGCCGCGGTGGGCTTCGCAACATCGGGCACCAACAGCTCACTAATGAGTCCGTCCAGGACCTGGGCAAAGCGTAAGCTGCGCTGATCCAGCAGGTTAAACGCAATGACGCTGGGTACCGCGACGGCAAGGCCAAGGGCGGTGGTGGACAAGGCGGCCCAGATACCGCCGGAGAGCATCGCGGGATCGACGGGACCGGCTGCGGCCTCAAGCGCCTGAAACGCCTCGATCATGCCCAGCACGGTACCAAACAGCCCCAGCAGTGGCGCCAGATGCCCAATCATCTCAAGCGTGCGCAGACCATCGCGTTGCTCCATGAGCACAACCGTCCCCTGTCGCTCGAATGCCTCGCGGATCGCCACGGCATCCCGCTCAGCGGCCAGCCCCTCGACAGCGCCTGCCAATAGTTGCGCAACCGGGCCCCGGTGACGGCTCAGTCGATTGACTGCCGGGTCGTAGTGCCCCGCCTGGGCCAGCGCCAAGGCCTCGCGCATCGCCCCGGAGACCCGCAATGGCGCAGACCGCAATTGCCATACTTTGGCCAGGACGATAGCCAGCGCGACAACCGACAGTATCAGCAGGAGGGCAATGACCGGCGCGGCAACTCCCAGCGCGTTCCAATTATTTACAAATGGCATTGATAAGGCCGAAAATAGAGCAAAATGTAATTAAGGAATTCCATGAAACTCAGCCAGCTTCGCTACATCGCTGAGGTCAATCGCCGCGGTCTGAACGTTTCAGCGGCGGCCGAGGCGCTGTATACCTCTCAACCCGGTGTCAGCAAGCAAATTCGCCTGCTGGAGGAAGAGCTCGGCGTACAGATCTTCGAGCGAAGCGGCAAACACTTTACCCAGCTTACCCCAGCGGGCAAAGAGATCATGCAGGTCGCTGAGCGTGTGCTGGCGGAGACCCGGAACATCGGGGCCATTGCCGAGGAGTATGGCGACGAGCAGACCGGCAGTCTCAGTATCGCCACCACCCACACGCAGGCCCGCCATGCACTCCCCCCAGCCGTCAGTCGATTTCGCGATGCCTATCCGGGGGTCAGCCTACATTTCCATCAGGGCACGCCGCTTCAGATCGCCGAAATGGTCATGGACGGTAACGTCGACTTTGCGATCGCCACCGAGGCGCTCGAGCTCTACGAGGACTTGGCGATCCTGCCCTGCTATCGCTGGAACCGCAGCATCATCGTCCCTGAGGGTCATCCGCTATGCACGGTCAAACCCCTGACGCTCGAGGCGGTGGCCGAACACCCGCTGGTGACTTACGTGTTCGGCTTTACGGGCCGCTCCCGATTAGATGATGCCTTTGCGCACCGTGGCCTTGCACCGGATGTCGTCTTCACCGCCACCGACTCTGAGGTCATCAAGACCTACGTCCAACTGGGTCTGGGGGTGGGGATCATGGCCAGCATGGCCTTCGATCCGGATCGCGATACGGGTCTCGTTGCCCTTGATGCGGGGCACCTGTTCGCGCCGAGTGTCACCAGCATCGCCTTCCGCCGGGGTGCGTACCTGCGCGGGTACATGCTGGCGTTTATCGAGACCTTCGCGGCCCACCTCACCCCGGACACCGTCGAGCAGGGGCGAGAGGCCCGCACACCGGCGGCCCGGGAAGCCCTCTACGAGCGCCTGGGCCCTGCCCTGGACCGGGCCGGGCCATAGGCGGACAATAGACATATTCCCCCTTTCCCGTAACAGGTTAAGCCCATGGATCCGGAACTGCTGGGCATCCGCCGCCACCTCAGCGATTTTCCGCCCTTCGATGGCTTATCCGATGAGCATCTCGACGCGATTACCGAGCAGATCGAGGTGTCGTATTACCGGGCTGGCAGCCACATCCTCGCGGCTGGCGATTCGATTGACGCGCTGTACTACGTGCGTAGCGGCGCTGTGGAGATCTACCGGCGAAGCGGCGATCTTTACGACCGACTCAGCGAGGGCGGCATCTTTGGCCAATACGGCCTGCTGCGCGGGCGACGGACTCAATACCCCGCGATCGCCCTGGAAGACACGCTGCTTTATCTGATCCCGGCGGACCTGTTTGATCAACTCTGCGAGGAAGACACAGACTTCGCCGATTTCGTGGAGCTCGGACGCACGCGCCCCGAGGCCTCCCAGCCAGTCTCCCAACGCAGTCAGGACATGCTCACAACGCGTGTGCGCCGACTGGTCGCGCGGCCACCCCTGATCGCGGAGGCCACCGAGACGGCCCAGGCCGTGGCCCAGCGCATTGCGGGTGAACCACTCGCCGCCGTGCTGGTGGTAGAGGCCGAGGGTGATGATCCCCGCTACACCTATGCCGACACCGACGGTGCGCTTTGGCAGGTTCGCGGCATCCTGACCGATGCGGACTTCCGGAGTCGGGTCGTGGCCGAAGGCCGAGACAGCCAAACCCCGGTCGGCGAAATCGTTACTGACCACCTGGTCGCCGTGCAGTCAGATGAAACGGTCCAGGAAGCCATGCTCATCATGCTGCGCCACAATATCCATCATCTGGCCGTCATCCACCGCCGCCGGCCGATCGGCGTCATCCGCCTAGAGGATGTCGTGCGCTACGAGACCCAAAGTAGCTTGTATCTGATGGACAGTATTTTCAGCCAGGACAGCGTGCGCGGCCTGGCAACGCTGCTGCCGGACGTGCGTGCATCGGCGGTGCGCATGATTCGCGAAGGCGCTGACTCGAAGACCATGAGCACCGCGCTATCGGCCGTCGGGCGAAGCTTCACACGCCGACTGATCGAACTCGCCGAGGCAGACCTGGGGCCACCACCAGTGCCGTATGCCTTTATGGCGATGGGCTCCATGGCGCGCAACGAGCAGACCCTGGTCACGGACCAGGATAACGCGCTGGTGCTCGACGACCGCTTTGATCCATCAGCACACGATGAATATTTCCTCGCCCTCGCCCAACGCGTCAGCGATGGGCTGGATGCCTGCGGTTACGCCCACTGCAAAGGCGACATCATGGCGACAAACCCGCAGTGGCGTCAGCCGCTCGGCGTCTGGAAACAGACCTTCCAGAGCTGGATCGAGGCGCCGAATCCCGAGCGTCTGCTGCATTCCAATATTTTCTTTGATCTGGATAACGTCTATGGCGAGGAGCGGTTGGTTGAGCAGCTCCAGGAGCGCGTGGCCACGCAAGCGGGTAAAAGCCCGGCCTTCCTTGCGGCGATGGCCCGCAATGCATTGAATCGGACGCCGCCCATTGGGTTTTTTCGGGATTTCGTGATGGAAAAGGATGGCCGGCACAACAACTCAATTAACGTCAAACGCCGAGGCACTGCGCCACTGACCGACCTAATTCGCATCCACGCCCTGGCATGCGGCTCCCGGGCACAGAACTCATTCGAGCGTCTCAATGACATCGCCGAGACCCAGCTGCTTGGCCCCGGCGTGCCCGAGAATCTGCGCTTTGCCCTTGAAGTCCTCAGCTTCACCCGACTCGAGCACCAGGCGATCGACATCGAGCAGGAACGCGAGCCGGATAATAATATCGAGCCGGAGAACGTACCCGATAAGCAGCGTGCCGAGCTTAAGGAGGCTTTCCGTGCCCTCAGCCACGCACAAAAATTCCTGCGCTTCCGCTACCCGATGCCAACCGCTCGCCGCAGCACAAGCCGACGCGCCGGATGAGGGCCGGCGGCGGTGACTGGCCGTCGTGGATGCGGGGACAAGCGCAGCGCGCGCATCAACCCCAACTCCAGGCGTTTTATCAAACATTCAGCCTGACGGCTGAGCAGCCGATCAGCGAGACACCCCTCGTCGCGCTGGACCTGGAAACGAGCGGGCTTGACCCCGCCCGCAGCGCGATCCTCAGCATCGGCCTGATCCCGTTTGATCTGCAGCGCATTCACCTGGGTGAGCGACGCGCCTGGGTGCTACGTCCGCCATCCGGGTTTTCCGGGGAGAGCATTCCGTATCACCACATCACGCATTCCGACACCCAAGAGGCGCCGGATTTTGCCGATGTGCTTCCCGAGCTGCTGGATTGCCTCGCCGGTCACTTGGCGGTGGTGCATTACCACCCGATCGAGCGAGCATTTCTGGGGCGCGCCGTTCAGCAGCGCTTCAAGGAGCCGCTGCGCTTTCCGCTTATCGACACCATGGATCTGGAAGCCCGACGCTATCGTCGCGGCTGGCGAACCCGCATGCGAGCGATCTTTGGCCAGACCCCCGTTTCAATCCGGCTGGGAGACAGCCGGTCGCGCTACCACTTGCCGCTCTACGAGGGCCATCAAGCCGCGCTGGACGCGCTAGCCACCGCCGAGTTACTGCAGGCGCAGATCCAGCACCACTACAGTCCCTCGACGGCCATTGGCCAGCTCTGGATTTGACCCGCTACGCCCCTCGAGGCTCGTCCATGAGACCCCGGACAATCGAGTAGCAAGCAAACAGCAGCAGGATCGTGAACGGAAAGCCGGCAGAGACCGCCATCGCCTGCAGGGCGGTCAGACCGCCGCCAAGCAGCAGCGCAATGGCAATGGCGCCTTCGATGATGGCCCAGAACATCCGCTGAGGCTTCGGCGCATCCACCTTGCCACCCGCGGTAATCGCATCAATCACCAGCGAACCCGAGTCCGACGAGGTCACGAAGAACACGATGACCAGGAAAATCGCGATGGTCGAGGTGATCAGGCCCAACGGCAGATTGCCCAGCATCTCGAAAAGCTGCAGATCACCACTGGCCGACGCGACGTTCTCCATGCCGAGATTCACGACCTGGTGGATGCCCGTACCGCCGAGTGACGTCATCCAGAGCACGGAAATGACCGTGGGAATAATCAGCACCGCGATCAGGAACTCACGGACTGTGCGCCCCCGACTGACCCGGGCGATGAACATGCCCACAAACGGTGACCACGAAATCCACCATGCCCAGTAGAACGCAGTCCAGCCCTGGCTGAAGTTGGCGTCTTCGCGACCGAACGGATTGCTGAGCGCCGGCAGGTTTTTGAGATAAGCCAGCATGTACTCGAAAAAACCCGTCGCAATCAGCAGCGTTGGCCCCGCAATAATGACAAAGGCCAGTAACAGCCCGGCCATGGCCATATTGATCTGAGAGAGGCGCTGGACCCCTTTATCCACGCCCAGCATCACGGAGCCGAGCGCGATGACGGTGATCCCCATGATGAGTAGCACCATGGTGAGCTCGTTATTGGGCACACCAAAAAGGTGCGAAAGCCCGGTCGTCGCCTGCTTCGCACCCAGCCCAAGCGATGTCGCAAGCCCGAACAGCGTGGCAAAGACCGCCAGAATATCGATGGCGTGACCCGGCCAGCCCCATACCCGCTCACCCAGGATGGGATAGAAAACCGAGCGCATGGTCAGCGGCAGACCCTTGTTAAAAGAGAACAGCGCCAGCGCCAGGGCCACCACGGCGTAAATCGCCCACGGGTGAATACCCCAGTGGAAGATCGTGGCGGCCATTCCGAGCGTGACGGCGGCCTGCTCGTCACCTGCCGCGGCCCCTAGCGGAGCCCAGTCGGTCCGCACACCGCCCTCAGCAGCGGTCCCGCCCAGGGCGGTTCCGTAATGGCTTAGTGGCTCGGAAACACCGAAATACATCAGCCCAATGCCCATACCGGCGGCAAACAGCATGGCAAACCAGCCGGCATAGCTGAAATCGGGTGTGGCGTGCTGTCCACCCAGGCGGACCTTGGCGAGTGGCGTAAAAATCAGGCCAACGGTGAGGACCAGAAACACGTTGGCGCCGCTCAAAAAGACCCAGCTGAGATTACTGGTCAGCCAGGCCCGCATACCCTCAAAAACCGGCTCGACCTGGTTTTGCAGGGCGAGCGTCAGAATCACGAAGAGGAGGATGACCAGAGACGAGACGGTAAAGACCTTGCCATG
Organism: Spiribacter salinus M19-40; assembly: GCF_000319575.2. NCBI lineage: Bacteria > Pseudomonadati > Pseudomonadota > Gammaproteobacteria > Chromatiales > Ectothiorhodospiraceae > Spiribacter > Spiribacter salinus. The sequence goes on from NC_021291.1 coordinate 1,147,401, forward strand.
CAGATCGACATCCATCCCGAGCGGACTGGCGGCGACGTTGTCCTGACCGATGACATAGTCGGTATCAATGAGATTGGCCGGTCCCTCCGGCGCGGGAACCCCCACGGATTCGTTCGTTTCGTTAGAGTTTTCGCTGCTCACGGTGTTTCTCCCTGGTTCATTGGGCAAGCCCGTGCCCTTTAGGCCGGGCGCACAAGAAAGACGGATACGTCCGTATGGCTGGCCACCTTCCCGCCGTGCGCAGGCACGACCGCATCGAGATGGCGCGGCAAATGCGTGGCCATCAGCACCAGATCGGCACCCTCCGTGCGAATGGCTTCAATGATGTGGTCTTCCAGATCAGCGACCGGATCGGGTGAGCTGATACACCGGGCCGAGGTCGGCTGGCCGTGCACTTTGCCCTGTTCTGCCGCGAAGTCTCGCAGCTTCTGCTCGTACTCCTCGGGACTGCGGGCCACGGTGCCGGGTGTGGTCGCCGTCACCCCCAGGTAGCAAACTTCGGCGCCATGGTGCCGCGCCAAATCGGCACACACAGTCAATGAACGCTGCAGTGCCTCAAGGTGGGCAAGGTCCACCGGGACCAGGATCTTCTTGAACATGCGCATAACTCCTTGCGTTGACAAGCGTCGACTGGACAGGAGAAGCGGTGATCGGGAACGGGATGGAAAACGGTGAGCTCAGTGTTTGTAACCGCAATGACCGTGCGTAAATCAGCCGACTTCATTGCCAAATTGTTGTGACAGTACAACGGCAGGCTGAGGTACAAGACCCGCTCGGTCAACCCGGGGTTGGGTCATTCGTAATTCGAGCGACCAGCAAAGGCATGGGACAGCGTGCCGCTGTCCACGTACTCGAGATCACCCCCCAGCGGCACGCCATGGGCGATGCGCGAGACACGGATATCGGCGCCCCGTGCCATTTCCGCAACGTACTGCGCGGTTGCCTCACCTTCGACCGTGGGATTGGTCGCCAGTATGATTTCACGCACCTCGCCCCGGTTGAAGCGGGCCTCAAGCACCTCGAGGCCAAGCTCCGCTGGGCCAATCCCGTCCAGCGGCGACAGGCGGCCTTTGAGCACGAAGTACCGGCCCCGATAGTCCGTGGCATCTTCCAGCGCCTGGATGTCGGCCGGATTTTCCACGATGCACAACACCCCAGCATCTCGCCGATCGCTGGCACATAGGCCACAGACGGCCGTCTCACTGAGCGTACGGCATTGTTCACACTCGCCGACGCCTTCAACCGCCGCATCAAGGGCACGGGCTAGCTGCTGCGCCCCACCCCGATCACGCTGCAACAACGCGTAGGTCATCCGCTGCGCAGATTTGGGCCCCACGCCGGGCAGGCAGCGAAACGCTTCGATGAGTTCGCGAACGAGCGGCGATTGCACCATGAATCAGAACGGCATCTTCATGCCCGCAGGCAGATTCATGCCCTCGGTGACATTGGACATTCGCTCCTGGGTCACCTGCTCGAGCTTCTGGACGGCGTCATTGCAGGCCGCCGCCACCAGATCTTCAACCATCTCGCGGTCGTCATAGACACTCTCGTCAATCGTGACGCGCCGCACCTCATGACGGCCGGTCATCACGACACTGACCATGCCGCCACCGGCCTGACCGGTCACTTCCATTTCAGCGAGTTCGGCCTGCGCTTTCTGCATCTCTTCCTGCATGCGCTGGGCCTGTTTCATCATGTTGCCGATTCCACCTTTCATGTCTCTCTCCTAATCCCGTGGCCTGATGGAGTCACTCATCACTTCGGCACCGAAGGTTTCCCGAAGTGCCGCAATATTTGGATCGGTTTCAATGGCCTCACGCGCGGCGGCCTGGCGTTCTGCCTCAGTTCGCTCCGCGGCCGCGGCCGGCGTCTCGCTTTGCACTGCACCGGTACGAACTTCAACGCTCAGCGGCCGGCCAAAATGTGTGGAGAGGGCTTCAGCGAGGCGTGTCTTAACGGTTTCGTTTAGCAGATGGCTGTGGCCAGCGTCCATGCGCAGGGTCACCCGACCCCTCTCCTCGCCAGCCCAGTCACAATGATCCGCCAGCGCACGCGCCATGCCACTCAGGGGAAGACTCGCCACCAGCGCATGCCAGTCAACCGCGCCCGCCGTAGACGGCGACGTGGGCTCAGGCTCAGGCTCAGGCTCAGGCTCAGGCTCAGGCCCAAGCTCTGGCTCGGCTCGAGGTGCGGGTGCGGGCGTGCGCTCCGGCGCCGCCCTGGGCGCTGCATCTGTGGCGGACGGCACGACGTCGGGTTGAAAGGCCAGCATTCGCAACAGGGTCATTTCAAAGCCCGTGCGCGGATCCGGGGCCAGCGGCAGATCGCGGCGGCCTATCAGCGCGATCTGATAGAGCAGCTGCACGCCAGGGGCGTCAAACTGCTGCACGATTGTTCTTAACCGTTCATCCGCGAGCCCTTCGCCATCAAGGACATCTGGCACCGTCTGCGCAAGGGTGAGCTGATGGAGCATCACCAGGAGCTCGGCCAGCGCCTCATCAAAATCCGGCGAGGTCTCGGCAAGGCGCTCGATCGCCGCAAGCAGCGCCACGCCGTCGCCAGCAGCCAGGCAATCCAGCAGGTCGCACAGATGCTCCTGAGGCAACGTCCCCAGCATCTCCCGAACCTCGGCGTCAGCCAGTGCGCCGCCACCAAAGGCCAGCGCCTGATCGGTCAGGCTCAGCGCATCGCGCATGCTGCCATCCGCTGCGGTCGCGAGCCGTTGCAGAGCGGCCGGCTCCACGTTGATCCCCTCAGCCTCGGCAATTCGCTCGAGCTGACCGGTGATCATCTGCGGCAACAGCGGCTTGAGATTGAACTGAAGGCAGCGCGAAAGCACTGTCACCGGCAGTTTCTGCGGGTCGGTGGTCGCCAGCAGAAATTTGACATGCGCCGGCGGTTCTTCAAGCGTTTTCAGCAGCGCATTGAAACTGTGCGCCGAGAGCATGTGGACCTCGTCAATGAGGTAGATCTTGAAGCGACCGCGACTTGGGGCGTATTGAACATTATCGAGCAGGTCGCGCGTGTCCTCGACCTTGGTTCGGGAGGCGGCGTCTACCTCAATCAAATCAACGAAGCGGCCTTCATCGATCTCAAGGCAGGCGGAGCACGTGCCACAAGGGACATCCGTGACGCCGTTGGCCTCGCAGTTCAGGCACTTCGCCAGAATCCGCGCCACGGTGGTCTTGCCAACACCACGCGTGCCCGTGAACAGATACGCATGGTGCAGGCGGCCATTGGCGAGGCCATTGCCAAGCGCACGCAGCACATGGCTCTGGCCGACCATTTCCGCGAAACTGCGCGGCCGCCATTTGCGGGCAAGCACCTGATACGTCATGTTCTGGAGTATATCATCGGGCAGGGGACGAGGCGGTAAGGGAAAAGGCGGGGCGCCAGCCACACCCCGGCGCCCGAGTCCACCGCTACCGCTGCTCCCTTCCGGGCCTGACGGGGTTTGCGGTTTATCGTCGCGAGGGGACCAGCGCCACCGCATCGACGATGCTAGCAGTTTGCAGGCAGACGGGCGAGCATTCACTGGGAGAAACCATGCAGCGCAGCGCTGAGATTTTCTGGGTATTCCTGCGCCTGGGTTGTATTGCCTTCGGCGGGCCTGTCGCCCACCTCGGCTATTACCGACGCTGGTTTGTCGACGACCGCCAGTGGCTGACAGACGCAGCCTATGCCCAGCTCATGGCCCTCAGCCACATGCTGCCCGGCCCCTCGAGTAGTCAGACCGGCTTCGCCATTGGCCTGCATCGCGGTGGACTCGCGGGCGGCCTCGCGGCATGGGTTGGCTTTACCCTGCCCTCTGCCGTGATCATGATCGCCTTTGGCGTCGGGACGATGGCCTTCGCTGAGCTGGGGAATGCCGGCTGGCTACAAGGCCTTAAACTGGCGGCTATCGCCGTCGTCGCCAACGCCCTCTACGGCATGGCCCGGCAACTATGCCCGGATCGCCCGCGCGCGTTGATTGCCCTCGGTGCCGCGATGGGTGTCTCGTTCATGCCGGGTATCGCAGGCCAGGTGAGCGTTATTGTGGCGGGCGGGCTCGTTGCGCTGCTGATCATGCCCCCACCCAGCGTAAACGACGTCGACGGACCCACTCCCCTTTCCCCGCGTATCGGCATCGTCGCCCTCGCGCTCTTTGGTATCGGCGTGATGTTGGTCGGGCTGCCTGTCCTGGACATCGCACCGGCCTGGGCCGCCCTCTACCGCAGCGGTGCCCTGGTGTTTGGTGGAGGACATGTGGTTCTGCCGTTGCTGGAATCCGGTTTGGTTAACCCCGGGCTCATTGAGGGTGACCGCTTCCTCGCCGGCTATGGGATGGCGCAGGCCGTACCCGGGCCGGTGTTTACCTTCGGTGGCTACCTGGGCACTCAGGCACTGCCTGACATGCCGATCTGGGCCGGGCTGCTTGGCGTGGTCACGCTCTTCGCACCCGGCCTTTTGCTCATGGCGGGTCTGTTGCCATTTTGGGGCCACGTCAGTCGCTATGCGCGAGCACAGCAGGCCCTTCTGGGCATCAATGCGGCGGTCGTAGGCCTTCTGGCGGCGGTGTTATGGGATCCGCTGCTGACCGGTGGCATTCGGCAGCTGAGTGATGCCGGCATTGCCGGGGCCGCGCTAGCGGCGCTATCGCTGGGGCGAGTACCCGCCTATCTGGTCGTCGCCGCCTGCGCCGCGCTCGCTCAACTATTGACCTATCTGCCGAGCGGCTGACTACTGACCGTCCAGGGCGTAACGCAGAACGCGACGCTTCAGCCAGCCCCCTCGATCGGCAAGCCCGATCCCCCAGCCCCGCAGTGGTGCCAACGGACCGATCGGTGCAGTAAAGCCCACGTGGAAGGCGGTCATAGTGGACTGCATCAGCTGATTGTCAGGGCGCCGAGCCCGCTCATAGGCACTGAGCAGCGGTGGATGCGCCAGGGGCAGGCCCAGACGATGCGCCTCGGCAATCTGCTCGGCCAGCGCCCGGGCATCGCGCAGGCCGAGGTTCACGCCCTGTCCAGCCAATGGATGGATGACATGCGCGGCATCACCCACCAGCGCAAGATTACCCCGCCAGTAGCGCCGGGCATGCAGCCGACGGATCGGGAAGCTGGCCCGTCCATACAAATGCGCAATCCGACCCAGCTCAACCGGCATCGCATCTTCAAGGGCGCGAACAAAGTCCGCTTCGGGCAGCGCCAGAAGCTCGCGGGCCTTGGCAGGCCGGACATACCAGACCAGAGAGGCGGCGCCACCGGCGAGCGGCAGCAGGGCCTGGGGGCCTTCGGGGGTGAACCGCTGCCAGGTTCGACGCGCTGCAGCGGGTTCAGGATCGACAGTGGCGACGACCGCATGCTGGCCGTAATCGCCCTCCCAAACCCGGATACCCGCTGCATCGCGCAGGGGCGAGGCCGCGCCATCCGCAGCCACGACCAGGCCAGGATCAAGTGTGCCCTCACCAGCCAGCTCTAAGCGCGGGCCTGAGTCACCCGGCTCGATGTCCAGCGTCGGCGCTGGCGCATCCAGTTGCACGGCGCTCTGCGACCGCGCGACATCGAGCAGGGTCGTCTGAAGATGTTCGTTTTCGATGAACACACCCAGGCGCTCAAGCCCCAGCTCTTCCGCACTGAAATGCAGCCGGCCGGATCCGCTGACATCCCAGGTCAGCACCTCGTCAAAGTCTGCCAACCGCCCGGGCTGTAGCGCCGACCAGGCGCCGATCTCTTCGAGATAACTGATTGAGCGTCGATTCAGTGCCGACACCCGGAGCCGAAGTGGCTCATCGCCTGTGAGGGGTTTCGGTGGATGGGCCTCGAGTACGCGCACCGGAATGCCGCGGCGGCCCAGATCGACAGCCAGGGCCGCGCCAACCATGCCTCCGCCTACCACCAGTACGCCGTTGGATTCCATGCGATGGCTCCTATCGATTCACTGACAGGATGCCACATCGCGGCCCCGGCCGCAGCGGTTTAAGGGGCGTCAGCCCCCTGCTCTAACACCGTTAATAAAACCCCTCTGAGATCCGCCAGCGAGCCCAACGGGGCCGCCGCGCCCTGCGGACCCGGGGAGAACCCCTGCGCCTCAAAATCCGCCAGCAGCGATGCATCACTCGCAATGATGTGCACCGGCACCGACCGGGACCCGGCGTCACCCGTGATCAAAGGCGCCGGCTGATGATCACCGAGCAGGACAAGGACACCGTCATCCAAATAGCGGGCCGCCCATTCACCGGCGGTCCGCAGCGCATAGTCGACGGCCTCGGCATAGTGCCGGCGGATGCGATCACGGTCGCCCCAAACCGCTGCCGGTGAGGGGCCTGCCTCGGCGTAGCGCTGGAAAACCTCGCCATCACCCAGGGTATCCCAGTCCAATCGCTCCAGAATGGGTGTCCAGGGCGCATGACTGCTAATGAGGGCGAGTTCTGCAAACACCGGTTCATCGGATGAATGGCGCACCTGATTTTCGAAGTAATGCCAGGTGTATTGATCCGGCATGGTCACCCAGTTCAGCGCCGGTCCCGCGTAGTCGATCCGGGCATCATCATGAATCTGGTCATATCCCCATTGCTTACCCGCTGGCCATGGCTTGGTGATCGCGGGCATCACCGCCACGCTGCGATAGCCCTCGCGCTCAAAATCATCGATCAGCGACGAGCGCCCCTCGGCAAGGAAAAGGTCATAGCGGATTTGACTGTCGAGCCACAGGCCACTAAGTGCCGTCCCGTGGGCAAGCCACGACTGCCCGCCCTGCACGGGTGAGTCGAAATGACCCGTCACCACATCAAGCCCGGCCGCCTGCAACTCGTCATCGAGCGCCTCAAGCGCTGCGGTACCGATCGCCTGATAACGCGCATCGGTGGTCATGACGACACCATAGGACTCGACAAAGCCCATGATGACGTCACGGCCCGCCAGCCGATCGAGCGAGACCCGAGACGGTGGCAAGTCGGCCAGGCGCTCGGGAAAGCGACGATGTTCCCAGGCGGTCGCCGCCGTGCGCGCGACCTGGTCAGTCAATCGGATGGACAGCGGCGCGTCGATGAATCGATCAATGGCGGGCACCTCGCGCCAATGTCCCAGCGTGAGCCCGACGAGCACCAGGCAGAGCCCCAGACCCTGGATCCCGGCGTGCCAACGCATCGCCACCAGCCCCGTCAGCCAGCGGCTGAGCTGCCAGGCGATCAAAACGACCATGGCGGCCGCCAGGCCCAGCACCAACCAGGCCAGCGGCTTGCCGATCGCACCGCGCAGGAGGTGCTCCACAGAGGCCGCCAGCGGCAGGTCAATGTAGAGGTTGAGCGGTCGGCCCAGGGCCCAATAAGTCCCCAGATCGGACAAGGCCAGCGCGAGTGTCACCAGCAGCAGCACGACCACGGCAGGCGCAAGCCAGCGACCCAGACGGCCCGGCACCAGCAGCAAGGCACCGGCAAGCACCAGAGACTCGGTCGCGAGGGCAGGCTCGGCCATGCCGCCGTACGGCATCAACCATTCCGGCAGCACCAGCAAAGCGTTCATCACGACCACGCCAATAACCAATCGGCGTAGCCAGGCAGCGGTACTGAGCGCGCGCACCGGGATCACCGGCGGGGCACCATGGCTTTATTGCAACTTCTGCCGCAGCCGTGCTGTCGATCCCTAGCGGTGGCAACGGTGAACGGAGACGTAATGACGGAGCACGGACACACTTCCTGGCGCCTGCACGAGCCAGGTTTGGCAATGCGTCGTCTGCTCATGGTGTTACTGGTCTCCCTAACAGCCGCGGTCGGCATAAGCGGCATGTTAACCGTTCTGGGTCCCGACGGACTGAGCGCCATCGATTGGGTGGTGCTGAGTTTGTTTTTCATCACTTTCACAACAACCTGTCTGTGGTTCTGGACCGCAATCATCGGCATTGTGCTTCGCAGTGCCCAACTCCATCCCGTCACACTCGGCCCTGAACACCCGGATGCCGAGGATGCGCCCGGTCTGGCGCCAACGGCGATTGTCATGCCGGCCTTTAACGAAGACATGGAAGCGGTCGCACACTGCATCACGGCGACGTGGCGGTCACTGGAAGCCACCGGCGAGACCGAGCCTTTTGATTTTTTCCTGTTGAGCGACAGCAGCGATCCCGAGCGCCAGGCCACCGAAGCGCGCACCGTCTCCAGCTTACGGGCCAGGCTGGGTACCGGTATTCGACTGTACTATCGCGCACGATCAGCGAACCACGGGCGCAAACCGGGCAATATCCGGGATTTCTGTGAGCGCTGGGGCGGGCACTACCGTTACATGATCGTGCTGGATGCCGACAGCCGCATGACCGGCACGTCGCTCCTCACCCTGGTGCGGCGCATGGAAGCGAACCCCCAGGCCGGGATACTCCAGACTGTGCCGCTACCCGTAGGACAGCGCACCGTCCTGGGCCGCCTACAACAGCTGGCCGCAAGCCTGCATGCCCGCAATCTGGCCGCCGGACTCGCATTCTGGCAAGGCAATAGCACCAACTATTGGGGCCACAACGCGATTGTGCGCTTGAGCGACTTTCTCGACTGCTGCGGTCTGCCGCCTCTGCCGGGTGAAGCGCCACTGGGCGGTGACATCATGAGCCATGACTACGTTGAAGCCGCTTTGATGCGGCGGCATGACCGCGGCGTCTATGTCCTCTCGGAAATCGAGGGTAGCTACGAGGGGATGCCAGGTAACCTGGTGGATGACCTCAAGCGTGAGCGACGCTGGTGTCAGGGCAATCTCCAGCACCTGCGGTTACTGTTTCGCCCCGGCTGGCGGCTCATCAGTCGGCTGAACTTCCTGGTGGGAGCGCTGGCGTATGTTAATGCGCCGCTATGGTTGGCGCTGGTCGGCCTGGGCGTTGGCGATGCGATCATTGGTACCGAGAGCGTGTGGCTCGCCGCCGCCGGTGTTCAGGGCGGCGCCGTCCTCCCCCTGGTCGGCCTGACCGTGGCTCTGCTGTTTCTGCCCAAATTACTCAGCATTGCACTGGCGGCCTATCGTGAACCAAGAGGTGCCTACCGGCGGCATCTGCTTGTCGCCTCTGGCGTGGAGATGGTGTTCGCGCTTCTAAGGGCCCCCGTGATGATGGTGCTTTATGCCCTGTATGTTGTTCGAATTATCAGTGGACGCCCGGCTGGCTGGAGCCCACAACTGCGCACCCAACGCACGATTCCGCCACACCTTGCCATTCAACTCGGCCTGCCAATGGCCTGTAGTGCGCTGCTGACTGCCGCGCTCATCATCACGGCGGCTCCCGCTTTCCTGCCCTGGCTAATCCCCGTTCTGCTGGGCCCGCTTCTCTATCCTGGCCTGCTGTACTGGACCAGCCTGAATGCCCCCGCGTCCTGGCTGCCTTCAACGCCGGAAGAACATGCCGGGGGGGTACCGATGAACCGCCGCATCCACCCGGATCAGCGCCGGGCCGGCACGGAAGCGTCATCAAAGCCCGTTGTCCCCGCGGAGTGCTTTCAGCCGATGCCGCTTCAGCCGCTCTCCGGCTGAGCGACGGACGGCGCGTCAAGGGGGCCATCCGGCGCCTCGTCGTGCCCGCGCAGGGCAATGGCCGTTGCCTCCTCGACGTGCTCGATCCAGTGAAACTCAAGGGCGTCACGGGCCGAGGCAGGGATGTCCTCGAAGTCCTTTCGGTTACGGGCGGGTAGCAGCACCGTAGAGATTCCAGCCCGGCGGGCGGCCAGCACCTTTTCCTTGATGCCGCCGACCGGGAGCACGAGGCCACGCAGGGTGATCTCACCGGTCATGGCCACATCTTCTCGAATACAGCGGCCAGACATCAGCGAGACCAGAGCGTTGTACATCGCCACACCCGCACTGGGCCCATCCTTCGGGATAGCGCCCGCCGGGACATGCACATGCACATCATCCGACTGCAACGCTTCCGCGTCGATACCGAGTTCTCCTGCCCGCGCCTTGATCAGGCTCAGGGCGGTCTGCGCGCTTTCCTTCATCACATCGCCCAGCTGACCGGTCAGCACAAGGCGGCCGGTACCGCGGGAGCGATTGGCCTCGATAAACAGGATATCTCCGCCGACGGGTGTCCAGGCCAGTCCAGTTGCTACACCGGGCACGCTGGTGCGCATGGCGACCTCACTCTCGTGCTGTGGTGCACCGAGCACCTCGTGGAGATCATCGGCATCCACCCGCGCCTGCTCGATCTGACCCTCAGCGATACGCACCGCGATATGACGGGTTACCGCACCGAGCTGACGCTCGAGCTGACGGCAACCCGCCTCGCGGGTATAGCTTGACACGATGCGCTCGAGCGCTGCGTCGGTAACAGCCAGCTGCTCCGCTGTCAGCCCGGCATTGTCCCGCTGGCGATCCAGCAAATAGCGCCGGGCAATCTCCACCTTCTCCTCTTGGGTGTAGCCGGGGATTTCGATCATTTCCATGCGATCGCGCAGTGGCCCGGGGATCTGATCTGGCACGTTGGCTGTGGCGATAAAAAACACACCACTCAGGTCAAAGGGCATGCCCAGATAGTTGTCCTGGAAGGTGCCATTCTGTGCCGGGTCAAGCACCTCAAGAAGAGCGGCGGACGGATCCCCCTGAATGCCGCCACCGAGCTTGTCCATCTCATCAAGCATCAGCACCGGGTTACGAGAGCCGGCCTTGTGAATGCTCTGGATGACCTTGCCCGGCAACGCGCCAAGATAGGTCCGACGATGGCCCCGAATTTCGGCCTCGTCATGGACACCGCCCAGGCTTGAGCGCATGAAATCACGGCCAGTGGCCCGAGCAATACTCTGCCCCAGCGATGTCTTGCCGACACCCGGCGGGCCAACGAAGCACAGAATCGGGCTGCGACCCTGTGGGTTGAGCTTGCGAACGGCCAGATGCTCGAGAATCCGACGCTTCACCGGCTCCAGGCCGTAATGATCCGCATCCAGAATCTCCCGAGCCCGCGCAATATCGATATCTTCAGTCCGCTCGGTCGACCATGGCAGCTCAAGCAGCCAGTCAATATACGTGCGCAGCATCGAGTACTCGCCCGCGCCCTCGGGCATCCGCTCGAGACGCCGCAACTCCTTTCGAGCCTGTTGATCGACCTCTTCGGGCATCTGGGCCGCGTCGATCCGACGCTCGAGCTCGCGAATCTCCTCGCCCTTTTCATCACTCTCACCCAGCTCTTCCTGGATGGAGCGCAGCTGTTCTCTCAGCAGCGCCTCACGCTGGCGCTCCGACATCGTCTCGTGCGTTCGTTCGCTGATTTTCTGCGAGAGCTTGAGCACCTCAACGCGATAATCCAGCAGCGACAGCACCCGCTCGAGTCGCGTCTCGATGTCCAGTGTCTCCAGCAACTCCTGGCGCTCAGCGCTTCCCAGGTCAAGATACCCGGCGACGGAATCGGCCAGCACCCCGGGCTGCTCGATACTGCTCAGCGCGCCAGCCAGCTCCTGGGGCGCCTGCGGCAACAGCTCGAGCGCCTCAAGCGCCTTTTCGCGAAGCGCCAGCATGCTGGCATCAATCTCCGGGCCCGCGGGCTGGACTTCCTCAATGCGCTCGACCCGGCCAACCGGGAAGGGATAGTCCTCCAGAAACTCTTTGACCCGGAAGCGCTCGACCCCCTGAAGTACCAGGTGATGATGACCTTCGCGGCCGCTGACGAATCGCATGACACCACCGACGCACCCCACGTCGTAGAGATCATCCGGACCGGGCTCTTCCACACTTGAATCGCGCTGCAAGAGCACACCAATGGGCTGGTCATGCTGCACCGCCTGGCGGGCCGCGAGCACCGACTGCGATCGCCCGATGCCCACGGGCACCACCATGTTCGGGAACAAGACCATGTTGCGCACGGGCAGCAGAATCAGCGCATCGTCCGGCAGCTTGGGGATCACCAGGCTGCGAGATGGGGAAAGGGTGGCCTCGCTTTGTGCGCCGTCGTGGTTTTCCGTCTCGGTATCAACCGTATTCATCAAAACCTCCATGCCAACGGGGAAATCCCGGTGCGAATACAGCAGAAATGGAGGCGGCCTGGCGGGGATTCAAGGCACACGCACCGACCCGGAGATGTACGATGCTGAAGCGAGTGCATCGGCAAGGTAGCGACCCATGACAGACCGAGCCATCGTCAACGCCAGCTGGATCATCAACCCGGGCGGCGCGGCACCCGCCCTACCCGACGCGAGCATGATCGTCCGGGACGGATTCATCGCGGAGATGGGCCCGGCCTCTGAAATCAACACCGACGGCCTCGAGTGCCTTGATGCGCGTGGTCTGGTCCTGATACCCGGGCTCGTTAACACCCATGACCATTTCCTGGAATGTCTCACCCGGGCGTTACCCGGCGCGCAGAATGCCGGACTGATGGACTGGCTGAAGACCCACAACCCGATTTGGTCGACGGCTACGCCCGAGGCACTGCAAATCGCCACGCAGATCCGCGCGGCCGAGCTATTGCTCAGCGGTTGCACCACCACCGCGGATCACAATTACCTGTGGCCGAATGGCTGCGCGGTCGATGACCAGGTTGAGGCGATGCAGGCAATGGGCCTGCGTTTTCATGTAGCCCGGGGGTCGACCACGATTGGAGCTTCCAATGGTGGCCTCACGCCGGACGCCGTTGCCGAGGATGAGCAGCAGGTGCTCAAAGACAGCGAGCGCGTCATTCAGCGCTACCATGACTCCTCAGCCGGGAGTTTCCTGCAAGTGGTGCTCGCCCCCTGCTCACCCTATTCGGTCAGTGAAACGCTCATGCGGGAGACAGCGGCATTGGCGCGATTCCATGGCGTCAGACTCCACACCCACCTCGCCGAGGGCCAGGATGAACACGCGTTTTGCCTCGAACAGTTGGGCAAGACACCCCTGGCGCATATCGAGGCACTTGGCTGGCTTGCCGAGGATGCCTGGTTTGCGCACATGATCACCCTTTCGGAGCCAGAGATCGTGCGACTGGGCATGAGCGGCTGCGGCGTTGCTCACTGCCCGTGCTCAAACATGCGACTGGGCAACGGCATTGCACCCATTCGGGCCATGCTGGCCCGCGACGTGCCAGTTGGCATCGGGGTGGATGGCGCGGCCTCCAATGATGGCGGACATCTCCTCGCGGAGACCCGTCAGGCCATGCTGCTCCAGCGGGTCAATCAAGGGGCGGCGGCCATGAGCGCCGAGCAGGCCTTGACGCTGGCAACCCGTGGTGGGGCCAGCCTGCTCGGCCGCCACGACATCGGTGAGCTCGCACCCGGCATGGCCGCTGACATTGCCGGCTATCGACTCGATGCCCTTGAGATGGCCGGGGGTGCCGTCCATGACCCCCTGGCCGCCCTGGTATTTTGCCCCCCGGCACGAGCCGACCTGGTCGTCATTGGCGGCGAGGTGCGCGTCCAGGCGGGTGAATTACTCGGTCATGACCTCGGGGCACTGATCGCCCGGCACAACACCATCGCCCATGCCCTGGTCCGTCCGTAGCCGGGGGGTGATATTCTGGACGTATTCTGTTTTTTTGTGAGGCGCCCCGAACATGAGTGAGAGCGTAAAAACCGTCCTGCCAGAGTCTGAACTGCCTCGGCATTGGTACAACATCAACGCCGATCTGCCTGTTCCGCTGGCCCCGGTACTCCATCCGGTGACCCATGAGCCGGTGGGCCCGGACGACCTTGCGCCGCTGTTTCCGAGGGCGGTCATTGAACAGGAGATGAGCACCGAGCGCGACGTGGACATCCCCGAGCCTGTGCGTGATGTCTATCGCCAATGGCGCCCATCACCGCTGTATCGGGCCCGTCGCCTGGAAAAAGCCCTGAATACGCCCGCCCGGATCTACTATAAATACGAGGGCATCAGCCCTGCTGGCAGTCACAAGCCGAATACGGCGGTTGCCCAGGCATTCTATAACCAGGCTGAAGGCGTCAAGCGCATCACCACCGAGACAGGCGCCGGGCAGTGGGGATCATCGCTTGCCCTGGCTGGGGCCATGTTTGGTCTGGACATTGAAGTGTTCATGGTCAATGTCAGCTTCCATCAAAAGCCGTACCGCCGCGCATTCATGGAAAGCTTCGGGGCGCAGTGCATTGCCAGCCCCAGCACACTGACGGCGGCCGGTCGAGCGGTCCTCGCCGAGCATCCGGATTCAACAGGCAGTCTGGGGATTGCCATCAGCGAAGCGGTCGAACTCGCCGTGCAGCGGGATGACACCAAGTACGCGCTCGGGAGCGTATTGAATCATGTTCTGCTGCATCAGACTGTCTCGGGTCTGGAGGCGATGCGTCAGCTCGACATGCTCGATGACTACCCGGACAAGGTCATCGGCTGCACCGGGGGTGGCTCTAACTTTGCCGGTATTGCCTTCCCGTTCCTCGGCGAGCGTCTGCGCGGCGGCCCGGAGACGGACTTCATTGCTGTCGAACCGGCCTCCTGCCCCACGCTCACCAAAGGCAAATTCGCATATGACTGGGGCGATACCGGGCATCTCACGCCGCTGACCAAGATGCACACGCTCGGATCTGGCTTCGTGCCGCCCGGCTTTCATGCAGGCGGGCTGCGCTATCACGGCATGGCGCCGCAGATCAGCCACCTGACCGACTTGGGCTATATTCAGCCGCGATCCTACGGGCAGCTCGAGTGCTTTGCCGCCGGACTGGCATTTGCCCGGGCAGAGGGAATTATCCCAGCGCCCGAGGCGAACCATGCCGTTAAGGCGACAATGGATGAGGCCATTGCCTGCCGGGAATCCGGTGAGTCAAAGGCGCTGCTGTTCAATCTCTGCGGCCACGGCCACTTTGACATGCAAGCCTACACCGACTACCTCGCCGGCCATCTGAAGGAAGAAGAGACGAGCGCCGCAGAGCAGTCCATGGCGCTTGCCGGGTTGCCCGGGGTTTAGTGCCGCGCGGCGCCGAGGGCGATGGTCACCCAGGCCGGCAGGCCATCCGCCAATCGATAGTGGATGCGAAACCGCTCACGGCGCTCAGCGAGCAGGCCGGAGGCCGTAAGCTCTCCCAAGGACCGTCGCGTCTCGGTAATTTCCAGGGCTAGGGCGGCCGCCAGCTCTTCGGCATCCAGCTCACCGGCCTCATGCAGGCTGGTAAGCATTTTCAGGCGCCCCTCATCGCTGATTATGCGATGGAATTCGGCCCCGCGCAGCGTAACGGCCAGTGCAGATGCTTCCGCGCCCATGATGGTTCTCCTGTATGCGTTTAGCGGATTGTTGCCCGGCGCATGTGACAGGAATGTGAAGCAGGCGAGAAAATGGCGTCCCCAACGGGATTCGAACCCGTGTCGCCACCTTGAAAGGGTGGTGTCCTAGGCCGGCTAGACGATGGGGACGTTGGCTAGGCAGACGCCGGATAATAGGCAGTTCGCCGGTTATCGTCAATAAGCAGATGGTGGAGCCAGGCGGGATCGAACCGCCGACCTCCTGCATGCCATGCAGGCGCTCTCCCAGCTGAGCTATGGCCCCTTTTCGGCAAGAGGCGCAGTCTAGAAACCGCACCCTGCCCTGTCAAGCGCCGTCCTGAGCCGCCGCCCATTCCGCGGCGCGGTTGATGCGCGCAAGCGTCGTCTGGCGCCCGAGCAGGACCAGCGTGGCATCGATGGGCGGTGACACCGGCCCGCCCGACACGGCCACACGCAGGGGTTGCGCCACTTTACCCATCTTGAGCTCGTGCTCCTCGGCTACGCCCACCACCGCCTGGTGAATATCCTCGGCCCGCCAGTGCTCCAGGGCCTCCAGCGCGCCGACCAGGGCTTCGAGAATGGGACCGGCCCCGGCGAGATGCTTCCGCGCGGCCTTTTCGTCATAGCGCGCCGGCATCTCATAGAAAAAACGGCTGTTCTCGGCCATCTCCACGAGGGTCTTGCTCCGCTCTGCCTGGGCCTCGACGATGGCCTCGATATCCGGTGCACCCTCAGCACCGGGGTCAATTCCCAGCGCGCCGAGATGCCCCGCAAGGTGACGGGCTACGTGCGCCGGTGGCAGCGTCTTCATGTAGTGCTGATTCAACCAGTCCAGCTTGGAGGGGTTCAGACTGGAGGCCGAGTGGTTAATATCCGCAATATCGAAGTACTCGATCATCTCATCAAGGGTAAAGACCTCCTGATCGCCATGGGCCCAGCCAAGGCGCACCAAGTAGTTAATGACGGCCTCCGGTAGATAGCCGGCATCGCGGTAGTCCGTCACGCTGGCCGCACCCGTGCGCTTCGACAGCTTCTTGCCCGCCTCGTCCAGAATCATTGGCACGTGCGCATAGACCGGCGGCTCGACGGCCAAGGCTTTTAAGATATTGCTCTGCCGGGCGCTGTTATTGAGATGATCATCCCCGCGGATCACGTGGGTGATCTCCATGTCCATATCATCCACGACCACGACGAAGTTATAAGTGGGTGTGCCATCCCCGCGGGCAATGATCAGGTCATCCAGCTCGGCGTTGTCAAAAATCACTTTCCCTTTGACGCGATCATTGACCACCGTATGCCCCTCATGGGGCTGGCGAAAACGGATAACCGGCTGGCCCTCAGCATCCGCTGGTGGTTCGGTCAATTCCCGGCAGCGCCCGTCGTAGCGGGGTTTTTCCTTGCGCGCCTGCTGATCAGCCCGCAGCCCTTCCAGTCGCTCCTTCGAGCAGTAACAGCGGTAGGCGGTACCCTCCTCGAGCATGCGGTCAATAACCGCCCGATACCGCTCAAAACGATGCGTCTGATAGAGCGGTCCCTCGTCATAGTCCAGGCCCAGCCAGCTCAACCCCTCAAGAATGGCGTTGATGGCCTCAGGGGTAGAGCGCTCCAGATCGGTGTCCTCGATGCGCAATACGAAGCGTCCACCGTGACGCCGGGCATAAAGCCAGCAAAACAGCGCCGTGCGGGCACCACCAATGTGCAGGAAGCCAGTGGGACTAGGCGCAAAGCGAGTGGTAACGGTCATGACAGCCTTCGGTGAATAAAAACGCCCTAGTGTAGCCAGTGCCAAGGGTGATCGGCCAGCCGCGCCCGGCCAAACGCCATTCAGACGCCGCGTTGACACCCCACGGGGGAGTTTCTAGACTTGCGCCTCGGTTGGGCGGTTAGCTCAGCGGGAGAGCACTGCCTTCACACGGCAGGGGTCGCTGGTTCGATCCCAGCACCGCCCACCAGTCTTTGCCTCTGACATGTCAGGGCATCCCCACCTGAATTAGCCCAAGCCCGCAGGAGCCATTCCGTGGAGTACCGAAAACTCGGCAACACCGATCTCAATGTCAGCGCCCTGTGCCTGGGCACCATGACCTGGGGCAAACAGAACACGCAGGACGAGGCATTCGCACAGCTCGACTACGCGCTGGAGCGCGGCATTAACTTCATCGATACCGCCGAGATGTACCCCGTCCCTCCCGAGACAGAAACCCAGGGCGCCACAGACATCATGATCGGCAACTGGCTCGCCGAGCGCGGCTGTCGGGACCAGGTCGTACTGGCCACCAAAATCGCGGGACCGGGTCTGGGCACGGTACGTGGCGGTCAGGGTGATTACAGCCGAGCTAACATCGAGACCGCGGTGAATGAGTCCCTGCAGCGCCTGCAAACCGATGTCATTGATGTTTATCAGCTTCACTGGCCAGCGCGAAACAGCAATTTCTTTGGCAAGCTCGGCTACCAACCGAACGCAGATGAGGCTGACCCCGTCCCAGGCATGCTGGAGGTGCTCGAGTCACTGCAGACCATGGTGGACGCCGGCAAGATTCGCTATGTAGGTCTGTCCAACGAATCGGCCTGGGGCACCATGAAGTTCCTTGAGTTGGCCGAGCGCCACGGTCTACCGCGGGTGGTGAGTGTCCAGAACCCCTACAATCTGCTGAACCGGAGCTACGAGGTTGGTCTGGCTGAGGTCTCAGACCGCGAGCAGGTCAGCCTGCTGCCTTATTCGCCGCTCGCCTTTGGCGTTCTGAGTGGGAAATACCTGGGTGGCGAGCAACCCGCCGATGCGCGGCTTACCCTGTTCGACCGGTTTACGCGCTACACCAAGGACCCGGGCGTTCGTGCCACAGCGGCGTACGTCAATCTGGCACGCGAGCATGGACTCGACCCCGCACAGATGGCCATCGCCTGGGTGACCGCGCAGCCGTTCGTCACGAGCAACATCATCGGTGCGACGACGATGGAACAGCTTGCTGCCAACATCGACAGCGCCGAGGTCACCCTGACCGACGAACTGCTCGAGGGCATTGAGGCGATCCACGCCGAGGCGCCCAATCCCTGTCCTTAAGGGCCAAAGGCTCGAATTGCGAGTTAGAAAAACCGGACGAATCTGACCTGCGCATTATCCTGTAGCTGCAGGTCTGACCGGTCATCAACCGTGCTTTTGTAGCTTAAGTTGATCCGGGTCCGGGGTGACAGCGCCACAAGCGCCCAGAGCCCGTAGCGCTCGCGATTAATGGATCGACTCCAGTCGCCCCCGCCTACCCGAGACGCCCCACCGCGATCTGCATAGAGGCTGACGGCCAGAGAAATCGCGGGATGGGCCCGCCAGGCCAGCGCCATCTGATAGCTGAAATACGGTTTCACCTCGAGCCGTGCGGGTTCAGCAGGTTCCGAAGTGCCGGGTGCGAACCGCGCGCCGATGAACCGATCGTTGTCTTCAAAAAACATGGCGTCTGCCGCCAGGCTCCAGTCGAAGCGCTTGCCGAGCCGCTGATGGAACGCGGCCTGCACGACGCCCGCGAATCGGTTGTTCCCTGGGTTGAGGTTAAAGCCAAAGGTGCGGCTGGCATCATAGCGGCCAGTGGGTACGACCGCATAAGCGGCCACACCGACAAAACGGCCAATTTCCCGGTCGGCGTACGGCCAAATCGCAGCCGCAAGTGCGAGATCACCCACGCCCTCGCCTGCCTCAAGATCAACACCGGTCACCGATTTGTCGTCGAGGTCTCCGCCCAATTCAAGGGCAACGTAAGGCAGCGACGCGTAAAAATAAGCGGGTGTTTCACCGAACTGTGCCGAGCGCCCGAGGCGTACACTGGCGTTGCGCCGATCGACTCGACTACCCAGCGTATTCTGACCATCCAGCGTCACATCGCCCTGAAAACTGCGATGACCGATCTGCAGGCTGGCGCCGCGGATATCCGCAGGCGGCGCAACGACATCATAAGGCGCCAGATCAACGGCACCGACGGGGATCGCCAAACACAGCAGAACGATGGAAACGATGGAACGTGCGTACAAGTGAGGTCACTCAAATTGAGGATCAACGTTTATATACCCGAAATCCGTGCATCTGTCACGCAGTGCTCTCCGCCGGCGCGGCGGCGGCAGCTGTCGTCTGACCCGCAAAGTGGTCAATAATGTGCTGCACCAGCGCTTCAACCGCGGCACCGCGCGCGGGCATTCGCAACAGCAACACCTCGTAATCACCGAGCGCGCTGAGCCCGCCTTCCTCTTCCTCAATCATCCGAATCGGTGATTTCACCAGGCTACGAGGGAAAGGCGTAATCGCAATGTCCTGCAGCACAGCGGCCTCCTGGGCACCGGTATGCTCGCAGGTGTAAGCGATTCGGTAACGCAGCCCCGAACGGTTCAGCGACGACAAGGCCATTTGCCGCCAGGCGCAGCCTCGATCGGCCACGGCCAGAGGCAATGGGGTCCGTTGCAGTGCGACACCGCCCTCACGGCCAGCCCACACCAGCGGTTCCCGGTAAATCGCCTCCGCCCGCGCATGCGGTCGCTGGCCGGCCTCGGCAATCATCAACACCACATCCAGTTCACCGATATCGAGCCGACGCATCAGATCTGGGCTGCGCCCCACCCGCACGTTAACCTGAACCGCAGGATAGTTCCGGCTGAACTGCGAGAGCACACCGGGCAGCACCCGCGTACCCAGATCATCCGGCGCCCCCAGCCGCACCGTACCGCCGACCTGGGGCGAGAGAAACTGACCGACTGCCTCGTCGTTCAGCTCCAGGAGCTGGCGGGCATAACCGAGCATTGTTTCCCCTTCCGGTGTCAGATGCACTTGACGGGGTTCGCGAACAAACAGGGCTCGCCCCAGCATCTCTTCAAGGCGCTTGATCTGCATGCTTACCGCTGAAGGTGTACGAAAAACCTGCTGCGCCGCGCGAGTAAAACTCCCGGTCTCGGCGATGGCCACAAAAGTCCGCAGGACCTCAATATCCAGCAACGGCAGCCCTTGAGGCGAGTTCGGCGAATGCGTGCTTGCCATGGCTCCTGGTCCAATATCGTTCAACAAGATTGATTGTAAAGTTTATTCTTTTTCGATTGTGTGAACAAACCGAAATATTGATAATAATCACCAGATAGCGTCATTAAGCTGTCATTTGATGTCAGGCACTAACCATCACGGAGGACTTTCGGCCATGGCAGCTCAGAATCATCGACAGGGCGAGACAATGAATTTAACTGATCGCCGCGGACAGAAAGCACCCGGGATTTACATGCCGGCCATGCCGCCCATGGGCCTCCATCGGGCGATCAGTCGGTGGTTGCGTGCGCGGCGCCGCAATACCCGCGGCCAAGACCTGCGCGGCCTTGACGAGCGCCTGCTGAAAGATATCGGCGTGCCGGCGCGGCGTCGGGCCGACCTGACCGAGCGTCAGCTCAGCGCGTTCTACGAGCAGCCGCTCGGCCGGGCACAGGGGAGCTACCGCATGGGTGAGCCCGCTGAACAGCACGCAACTCGGGCGCGCCCTCCCCGCGACACCCGCCAGTAAGGCCCAACGCTCAATCAGCGTAACTGCGACGAAGCCTGTCGAATGACAGGCTTCGTTGTCTTGTGCACGGCGCCCGGATAGCCGAGCATTAACCTCATGTCGATGAAATTGCTCGCGGTTGGTGATCTGCACCTGGGCCGGTTACCCACCCGACTCCCCGAATCACTCGGTTTGCCCCTTCAGGAGCTAGCGCCCGCTGGCGTCTGGGATCGAATCGTTGACTGCGCGTTGCAGGAACGCGTCTCAGCCGTCCTTCTGGCGGGCGACATTGTTGAATCCGATGATGATTTCTTCGAGGCGTTGCCCCGCTTGCGAGTTGGCATCCAGCGCCTGAGCGACGCAGGCATCCGCGTCCTTGGTATTAGCGGCAACCACGATGGCGAAGTGCTCCCCTCACTTGCCGAGCAGCTTCCCGCCTTCGAGCTCATCGGTGCGGGGGGCAACTGGCAGTCCATCACATTGACTGATGGCGGCGAATCGGTGGATCTGTGGGGCTGGTCGTTCCCGGCCATCCACTATGACGCTAACCCGCTCAGCGCTTTTCCTGGCCGGCAAGACAGTCGACTCACGCTCGGACTACTGCACTGTGATCGTGACCAGGCTGGCAGCCGCTACGCGCCGGTGACCGGAGCAGATTTAAAAGACACCGGCCTGGATGCCTGGTTACTGGGCCACATTCATCAACCCGACACCCTGGGACTCGACCAACCGATCGGCTATCTCGGCACCGCCTCACCACTGGACGCCAGTGAAACTGGACCCCGTGGCCCCTGGCTGATCACCATCGCAAACGGCCGCCTGACGGACTGGCGGCACTGCCTGTTGGCCGCACTCCGCTGGGAGCGGCTAGACGTTGACTTGACCGGTGTCGACGAGCGCTCGGGCGTTGATGGTCGCCTGGTCGAGGCCCTGGAGCGGTTGGCGGGCGAACTGACCGTGACGCCTGCACAACCCAGAGCGGTTGGATTGCGATTGCGCTACACCGGAACCAGCGACATTGTCTCCGACCAGCTGCCCGCAGCGCTCGGTCGTGAGGCGGTCTCCGGTCTGCCAGGGGCTGAGCACATCGCCGCTTTTGTGGAATCGACAACCGTCGATCTGCGCCCCCGCATCGATCTGGCAACGCTGGCAGAAAGAGAAGACCATCCCGGGCTTCTGGCCCGACGTCTACTGATCCTTGAGCGATCCGCGGAGGACCCTGAACGACAAGCGCTCATCGACAGCGCCGTGACCCACGTTAGGACGCTCGCCGATAACAGCCAGTGGCGACGCTTGGGCACGCCCCCTGAGGGGTCAACTGAAGTGGCCGGTCAACTCTGCCAGGCGGGTCAGGACGCACTGCGGGCCATGCTCAACCAGCAGGCCGACACGGAATGAAACTGACACGACTTGAAGTCCACCAGCTGCCCGGACTGCCAGCGGTGACCGTGGAGGATTTTCGGGCTGGTGTGAATTTTATTGTCGGTGACAATGCCATCGGCAAGAGCAGTCTCATCCGCGCGCTGCACAGCGTGCTGTTACCCGCTGGTGCACGCCAGGCGTCGGCCATCGCCGTTGCCGCTGAGTTCGACCAGGGGGATGATCACTGGCGTGCGGATCGCGCCGGCACCCAGGTGGACTGGAGCCTGAATGGACAGACGGCCGAGCCACCGCCGCTGCCAGCACCCGAGGCACTGCACTGTTACTGGCTGAGCGCGCAAAGCCTCCTCACGCCTAATGAAGCCGATCAGCAGGAGCTCTCCCGCCGGCTGCGTCAGGCCCTGGCCGGCGGCATCGACCTTGGCGCCGTTCGAGAGACCCCAGGTCTTCGACGCGTCCAATTCCCCCAGCGCCTGCACGGTGAGCTGGACGAAGCTCGAAGCGCGCGACGCGCCCAGGAAAGCGCCTACCGGCAGCTGGAGGCTGAGCGACACCGGTTGCCAGAGCGCCGAGCCGCCCTTGACCAGGCACGGGCTGCCGGGGACAGGGCCGATCGGCTCGAACAGGCATTAGCTGTCGCTGACCTCCACCAACAGCGGCTTGAAATCGATCGCCAGCTCGAGGCATTCCCCACCGCCATTCTCGCCATGAAAGGGGATGAGCTAGAGCGGGCGGATGCGCTGTCGAGCGCGATGGCCGAGTCTGAACAAACACTGGCTCAGGCCGAGCGCACGCTGGGCCAAACCGAGCAGGCGCTTCAAGCAACCGGTCTCCCGGATCAGCAACCGACCCGTGCCCAACTGGAAAGCCTGCGCCTGGCGCTCCAGCACCTGCGTGACCGGGAGCAGGCTGCCGAGCGGGCCACCCTTGCCCGCCAGCGGGCCGAGGCGGTTGCCGATGAGGCCTACGCAGAACTTGGCGCCCATGCACCAGGCGACGTGCGCGTCACGCCTGGGTTTATCGACACGCTCGAGGAGGCGATTCGCGAGCGCGAGATCGCCACGCAGGCCCTCGCTGCCCATGAGACCCGATCCAACACACCCTATGCGGTCAAGCCCTGGCTGCAGGGCGTCCTGCCGGTAATTGGCGGTGGTGTTGCGACGCTGGGCGGACTGATTGGCCCCAGCCCGATCGCACTCATTGGCGGTGGCCTGGCGCTGCTTGGGGGGTTGCTGGCCATGATGTGGACGCGCTGGCGATCGCCGGCGGCAGACAACGCGGGCGGCGCGGCCCTGAAGACGGCGGCTGATCAAGCCAGCGAGCGCGTCAAGCGACTCTTAATCGAGCAAGGCATCGAACCTGACGCGCTCGAGAACAGCGGTATCCCCCGCCTGCTGCGCATTGGCCAGCGCCTGGACCAGGCAAAAGCGGATCAAGCCGGCGCCCAGGCAGAAGAAACGCAATCAAGAGAAGCGGCCGAGCAACTGCGTGAGCAATTTGTCGGGCATCTGAGCGCATGGGTGCCTGTCGAGCGCGACGACCTCGAGGCCCTGCAGGCAACGCTCGAGGATCTGGTCAATCGATCTGACGAAGCCGCGACGATCCTGCGGACGCGCGCGACCGAAACCGAGCGGGCATCCGCTGTGCGGGAGACGCTGGAAGATCAGCAGACCTATCAGACAAAGCTCTACCAGGCGCTGGCACTCAACCCGGGCGATCGCGCGGGCCTCGAGCACAAGCTGGCACAGCACAGCGAGTTTCAAGCACTTAAAGCGCAGCAAGCCGAGCTCGAGGCCCGAGAGCAGGAGCGAGCCCAGCAGCTTCACGCTCACCCGGCGCTCCTGGAACAGGCCAGAGCCCATGAGACGGAAGTGCTCGCGTCCGCCCTGGCCGAGGCCAGGCTGGAGGCGGAGCGCGTTGAGCCGTTACACGCAGAAATTGCCCAAATCGAGGCGCGGCTATCACAAACCGGCAGTGACGAGGCGCTCGCTGAGGCGATCACCCGAGAGCAGCAGCTCACCGAGACACTCGCGGATGCTCGACAGGCCCACCAGTATCAATGCCTGGGCGACTGGTTACTGAGTGATGTCGAGACGGCCTATCGTGAGCAACATGAGCCCGCCCTGATTGAAGATGCCCGCGCGCGCTTCGAGCGATTCACGCGCCATGAGTGGTCATTGTCCGTCAACGAGGCCCATGAGCTAACCGCCAGAGATCTGCGAAGCGGCGCCTTACGCCCCCTCGATGAGCTCTCCTCGGGCACACGCATGCAGCTGCTGCTTGCCGCACGAGTTGCCTGGGCCCGAGATCAGGAGCGTCAGACCACACCGCTGCCGCTGGCACTGGATGAGACCCTCAATGCAAGCGACCCCGCCCGGTTCCGCGCCGCGGCAGAGAGCCTGGCGCAGTTGGCGGCAGAGGAAGACCGACAGATCCTGTACCTGACCGCACGCCCAGAAGACCCGCTGCTCTGGGAATCCACGACAAAGACGCCCGTCCACACAATCGACCTTCAGCAACACTTGCAAGGGAAGCCGTTCGCGGCACCCTCCACGCCGATACCCGCGCGGCCAGCCATCCCCGAGCCGGGCGATGAACCGCCCCAGGCATACGCCGAGCGCCTGGGCGTGCCCGCCATCAACCCGTTACAGGATGCCGGTGAGATTCATCTTTTTCACCTGTTTCAGGATCACCTCGATGTGCTGTACGACTTGCTGGCGAACTGGGGCATTGATCGGCTCGGGCCGGCTGAACGGTGGCTGCAGAGTCCAGCTGCCCAACACCTGAGAGAGAAGGCCACCTGGCCTGAGACACTCTCGGCCCGCATCCGTATGGCTCGGACCTGGGCGACCCTCGCCCGCCAGGGCCTGGGCCGGCCCGTTGGGCCAGAGGCCATTGTGGAGAGCAAAACACAGAGTGTCGCGATGGCCGAGCGGATCGCCCGCGTCGCGCAAACCTGCGAAGGCCAGGCCGATCAGCTGATTGCCAAGCTGCGCAAGGGTGATGTCCCGAATCTGCAGAAAACGCGAATCGACGCCCTCGCCGACTGGCTGACCGAGCATGATTACCTGGATGCCCGCGAGCCGGCCGACGCCATGACCCTGGCCGCCGAGCTGGCCGGTCAGTTCGGGCACCGCGACGGACCAACCGAGGCCCAGCAAGTAGCAGCCTGGCTTGCCAGCGGCGCAGGCCGCTAGACGCGTTCACCCCTGACGTCGCACTGAGACTCACCGTATAGTAGCGCGCATGGCCGAAGACGCTCCGCACACACCCATGATGCGTCAGTTCCTGCGCATTAAGGCAGAACACCCGGATGTTCTGCTTTTTTATCGCATGGGTGATTTCTATGAGCTTTTCTACGACGATGCCCGCCGGGCAGCCGGGCTTCTCGATATTACGCTGACCCAGCGCGGTGAATCGGCGGGCGCACCGATCCCTATGGCCGGCATTCCCGCGCATGCCTATGAGGGCTATCTCGCACGTCTCCTTGCCCGCGGCGAATCCGTCGCGATTTGCGAGCAGGTCGGCGATCCCGCCAGCAGCAAAGGGCCGGTTGAGCGGCAAGTGGTGCGGATCGTCACGCCCGGCACGCTCACGGATGAGGCGCTGCTCGACGCGCGACGCAGCAATCTTCTGACAGCAGTCGCCGGCTCGGCAGCACAATGGGGACTGGCCACGCTGGAATTGGCGGCCGGGCGTTTCAGTGTGACTGAAGGCACGGGTGAAACCGCGCTGGCTGCCGAACTGGAGCGCCTGGCGCCCGCTGAACTGTTACTACCCGATGACCTACCGGATTCGGCTGCCTGGACGGCTCGGCGCGGCCTCACTCGCCGACCGCCCTGGCACTTCGTGCATGACGCCGCAACACGAACGCTGACCGAGCATTTCGGCACCCGTGACCTCAATGGATTTGGCGTCGCCGACATGCCCCGAGCCATCGCGGCAGCGGGCGGGCTATTGCAGTACGTCCGTGACACTCAGCGTGCCGCCCTACCGCATATCCGCCACCTGGGCGTGGAGAGCAGCGACGAGGCGATCATGATCGACGCCGCCAGTCGTCGAAACCTCGAACTGGAAAACAATCTGGCGGGTGGCCGCGAGCACACCCTCGCAGCCGTCCTCGACACCACGGTCACGGGGATGGGCAGCCGACTGCTCCGGCGCTGGATCAACCGGCCACTCCGCGATCACGGCGAGCTGCTTGCCCGACAGGCGGCGATTGGGGCGCTTCTGCCCGGCGGCCTTCACGCGCCCCGCGACCTCCTGCAGCGATGTGCCGACATCGAGCGTATTGCCGCCCGCATCGGCATGCGGACCGCCCGCCCCCGCGACCTGACCGGTCTGCGCGATACGCTGGCCTGCCTGCCCGACCTCCATGGCGCCCTCGCCGCGTTCACCGATCCCCGGCTGCAAACCCTGACGGCCGCCCTGACACCCCGGCCAGCCGTTGCCGCGCAGCTTCAACGCGCCATCGTCGAGCAGCCTCCAGTCATCCTGCGCGATGGCGGTGTGATCGCGGAGGGCTACGATGCTGAACTCGATGAACTGCGGGGCCTCTCCCGTAACGCGGATGGCTTTTTGCGTGATCTTGAGCAACGTGAACGCGAATCAACCGGCCTGTCCACGCTCAAGGTGAGCTACAACCGGGTCCATGGCTATTACATCGAAATTAGCCGTGGCCAAGCCGATCAGGCTCCAGAGCGCTATATCCGTCGCCAGACATTAAAGGGGGCCGAGCGTTACATCACGCCCGAGCTCAAGGAATTTGAAGACAAGGTGCTCTCTGCGAAAGAGCGCGCGCTGGCTCGGGAAAAGGCCCTGTACGAATCGCTGATCACCGCACTGGCCGAATCGCTCGAGGACTGGCTGGCCCTCGCCGAAGCGCTGGCGGAGCTCGACACCCTCACCACGCTTGCCGAGCGCTCCGCCACCCTGGGTTACCGCGCACCGGTTCTCGATAGCGAACCCGGCATCGAACTCACCGCCGCGCGCCACCCGGTCGTGGAGCAAAGCCTTGACGCCCCCTTCGTCCCCAATGACATTGCGCTCAATGAGCAACAGCGCATGCTGGTGATCACGGGCCCGAACATGGGGGGCAAGTCCACCTACATGCGCCAGATCGCGCTGCTGACCCTCATGGCCCATATCGGCAGCCATGTGCCAGCGGATGCGGCCCGGTTCGGGCCCATCGATCGTATCTTTACCCGCATTGGCGCCTCGGATGACCTCGCAGGCGGTCGATCCACGTTCATGGTCGAAATGACCGAGACGGCCAACATCCTCCACAACGCCACGCCTTCAAGCCTGGTTTTGCTCGATGAAATCGGCCGTGGCACCAGTACATTTGATGGCCTGGCACTGGCATGGGCAACGGCCGAGGCCCTGTGTGGCCAGATCGGTGCGTTCACGCTTTTTGCCACGCATTACTTCGAGATGACCGCCCTGCCGGCGCAGTACCCGAGCGCGGCCAATGTGCATCTGCAAGCCGTTGAACACGGCGAGCGAATCGTCTTTCTGCATCGCGTCCAGCCAGGAGCTGCCAATCAAAGCTATGGCTTGCAAGTGGCGGCACTCGCTGGCGTACCCGACGCGGTCCTCACGGCGGCGCGCCAGAAACTGACCGAGCTTGAACAGGGCGACGGCGGCCCGCCGCAGCTGCCGCTGTTCGCGGCCCCGCCGGCCGAGCCACCTCCCCAGCCAGCGATGGACGGCCCAGAGCGCGCGGTGCTTGAAGAGATTGAGGGCCTCGATCCAGATGCATTAACGCCCCGAGACGCGCACGCACTGCTCTATCGCCTACGAGCACTTGCGAAACCCCATGAGCGGTAGGTTGATGACGGGCCTCGTCACGCCTAATCTCACACTTCGATCTTCCACCGAATGCCGGAGACCCCATGACCTACGTTGTCACCGAGAACTGCATCAAGTGCAAGTACACGGACTGCGTCGAGGTCTGCCCCGTGGACTGCTTCCACGAAGGCCCGAACTTCCTCGCCATCGACCCCGATGAGTGCATCGACTGCACCTTGTGTGAGCCAGAGTGCCCGGCGGAGGCCATTTACTCCGAGGACGACCTACCAAGCGAGATGGCGCACTTCCTTGAGCTCAACGCCGAGCTGGCCCAGAAATGGCCTGTCATCACCGAGATGAAAGACGCCCCGGCGGATGCCGAACAGTGGGATGGGGCACCCGGCAAGCTGGAATACCTTGAGCGCTAACGCCGCTGTCGCCTATCCGCGCGGATGATGCTCGGCGTGAAGGGTTTGTAGCCGCGCCCGAGCGACGTGTGTGTAAATTTGCGTGGTCGACAGATCACTGTGGCCAAGCAGCATCTGCACCACACGCAGATCCGCCCCATGGTTGAGCAAGTGCGTAGCGAACGAATGGCGAAGCGTGTGCGGTGACAGCGGCTGCTGGATGCCCGCAGACACCGCATGCCGCCGAATCAAATACCAGAAGGCCTGGCGTGTCATGCCCGTGCCACGCGCCGTAATAAACACCGCCCGCGTCTTCGGGCGCGCACTCAACGCACCGCGAAACTGCTCCAGATAATCAGCGAGCGCATCCTGCGCCTGCTCTCCCAGTGGCACCAGACGCTCTCGGCCTCCCTTGCCCGTTACCCGCACCACACCCTGGCGTAGATTGACCTCGTCGAGTTGCAGGTCCACAAGTTCTGAGACCCGCAGTCCGGTCGCATACAACACCTCGAGCATACAGCGATCCCGACGGCCCATGGGGGTGTGCTCGTCCGGCGCAGCAAGCAGGCGGTCAATATCCGATTCGGTCAGGGCACCGGGCAGCGGCCGGTCCGGTTTCGGCGCATCAACCCGTGCGGTCGGATCCTCTGTCATGGCGCCCTGACGAATCTGATAGCGATAGAAACGCCTGAGGCTCGACAACAACCGGGCGCTGGTCCGACGGCTGGCACCACCTGCCACCCGTGCCGCCAGATACCCCATGACGTCCGCCCGGCCAGCCTCAAGCAGGTGGTGGCGACCGCGGCGTTTCAGCCAGGCATCAAAGCCCTGCAGGTCGCTGCGATACGCTGCGAGCGTATTCTCCGCCAGCCCTCGCTCCATCCAGAGCGCGTCCAGAAAACCCGCCACGACGGCGGGCAATTCTGCCACCTCAGTCGCCCTGGGCTCGTGAACCGGCATACGGATTACTCCTCGTCCCCATCCGTCGCCGGCGGCTGGGACTGGGGCTGGAAGGGTGCCCCACCGGTCTGAAGGGCCTGGGGACTAAGGTGCTTCAGAAGATCCATCGGCACCGGGAAGACGATGGTCGAGGCGTTGTCCACCGAAATATCACTCAGCGTTTGCAGATAACGCAGCTGGATCGCCTGGGGATTGCCCGAGAGCACGTTCGCTGCCTCATAGAGCTGCTGTGAGGCCTGGTATTCACCCTCGGCATGAATCACCTTCGCGCGTCGATTACGCTCTGCCTCGGCCTGTCGCGCAATCGCCCGGATCATCGACTCATCCAGATCGACGTGCTTGATCTCAACATTGGCCACCTTGATACCCCAGGCATCGGTCTGGGTGTCGAGAATCTCCTGGATATCAGAGTTGAGCTTGTCCCGCTCGGAGAGCATCTCATCGAGATCGTGCTTGCCCAGCACCGAGCGCAGCGTCGTCTGTGCAAGCTGACTGGTCGCCGCGCTGAAGTCTTCGACATGAATAACGGCGCGCTCCGGGTCAACCACGCGGTAATACAACACCGCATTGACCTTCACGGTAACGTTATCGCGGGAGATCACATCCTGCGAGGGGACATCGAGCGTCACCAGACGCAAGTCGACCTTAACGGCCTGCTGGATCAGCGGAATAATTAACCGGAGCCCAGGCCCTTTAACTTTCCAGAAACGCCCGAGCAAAAACACTACGGCTCGCTCATATTCCCGGAATACCCGGAATGCTGCGATGACAATGGCTGCCAGGGCAGCGACGACAATCAATACCGGTATGGTCATTCGATGGCCTCCCGACCACTGTGTACAAAGACGGCGTTGCCTTTGTGACAAGCAGGCCGCAGTGGGGTTCGACCCACTGCGGCCTGGCCGGGACAAAGAGCGGGCCGACTAGCGCCAGCCTACCCGATCCATTAGGCGAACCGCATCCGCATTATTCTCACCAAGCACCGCGACATTCAGGTCATCAAGATGCCTGTCAGCGTAGGGCTGGAGCGGCTCGATGGGCTCGACGCCCTGGACTGCCGGAAATTCGTTATTGCCCGCAGAAAAGAGCGACTGCGCCTCATCGGACGCCAGGAACTCGAGGAATTGCCGCGCTGCCTCCGCGTTCGGTGCGCCCGAGACCATACCGGCACCGCCGATATTCCGATGGGTGCCCCGGCCATCCTGGTTCGGGAAGATCATCGCCGTGCGATCAGCGACTGCCTGATCGTCCGGATCATCGGAGGTCGCCAGGCGGATCCAGTAGTAATGGTTGCCGACACCCAGACTGCATTCACCGGCGGCGACGGCCCGAATCTGGTCCGTGTCGCCGCCCTGCGGTGAGCGGGCCATGTTCTCGACCAAACCCTCGGCCCAGATCTCAGTAGCCTCCAGGCCATTGGCAGCAATCAAGGAGGCAACCAGCGACTGGTTGTAGTCATTACTCGAGGAGCGAATGCAGACCTCATTATCAAAACGCGCGGCTGACAGGTCTTCGTAACGCGACAGCGGTGGCTCGTCGTATACCTCGGTGTCGTAGTAGATCACGCGAACCCGCTCACTAAAGCCGAACCAGAGCTGTTCTGGATGGCGCAGTGCCTCGGGAATACGGTCTTCGAGGGTGCGCGAATCAACGGCGGTAAAGATGCCCGCTTCCTCTGCGCGCCGGAGTCGGGCGGCATCGACGGTCATGAAAACATCGGCGGGGCTGGCTTCACCCTCCCGGCTAATCCGTTCGATCAACTGGTCTGAATCGCCCTGCAGGACATTCACCTCAATGCCCGTCTGCGCCTCGAATGCCTCGTAAAGGGCCTCGTCCGAGTCGTAGTGGCGTGCGGTGTAGAGATTCAACGCCTGAGCGCCGGCGACACTGGCGCCCGCCATGAGGCCCACGCCAAGCATTAGCGATGCGCCACGAGTCTTGCTGGACATGATTGTCTCCTTGCAATGGTTTTAGTTAATGCGGATGCGAACCATTCGCATCTAGGAGCATTTAACCTGACCTCCACTGACGGGTCAACCGGCAATGAGAATCGCTTGCAATAACGCCGGGCCATGGCCGACACTCTGAGGATGAGCGCTCATCAGGACAGTCTCGTCTCCCGGTTTCCGGCAGGCGGCGTATCCGCCGTCCAGGCACCGTGCCCCTCGCCCGCTGGCGAGGCGTTGCGCCTGGAAGACATTAGCCACGATTTCGAAACGGTCACGGCGGCGGAGGACATCAACCTCAGCGTCGAGCCCGAGGAACTGCTCTGCCTGCTTGGTCCATCGGGCTGCGGCAAAACCACCCTGCTGCGCTTCGCCGCCGGCCTTGAGCGCCCGCAAGCCGGGCGCGTGCGCATCGGCAATACGCTCATGTCCGATTCCGAGAGCAGCATCTGGACCCCGCCCGAGCAGCGACAGGTCGGCCTGGTCTTTCAGGATGCCGTGCTTTTCCCGCATCTGAGCGTGATGGATAACGTCGGGTTTGGCTTGCCGAAACTCTCGGCGAGGGAACGGGAGCAACGCGCTCGAGCACTGCTCGCCCAGCTTGGCCTGGCGCCGTTCGCTGAAAGCTTCCCGCATGTCCTCTCCGGGGGTCAGCAACAGCGCGTGGCCCTTGCCCGGGCACTGGCGCCATCACCCCGCATCATGCTGCTCGATGAACCGTTCTCAGGCCTTGATGCGCGGCTTCGTGACCGCATTCGAGATGACACGCTCCATCTGCTCAAGCGCAACGGGACCGCCACCCTGCTGGTAACCCATGACCCGGAAGAGGCGCTTTTCATGGCCGATCGTATCGCCGTCATGCGCGATGGACGCATCGTCCAGCAGGGCAACCCCACCGATATTTACTGCCGCCCGACAGATCCCTTCGTGGTGCGCTTTTTCGGCGACGTCAATGAAGTGCTCGGCGTGGTGGCGGATGGCCGGGTGGAGACCCCGGTCGGCCCAGTCGACGCAAGCCACCTGGCGGACGGCACGCCCGCCCAGGTGCTGATCCGCCCAGAGGCATTGCGGGTCGAAAAGCGCTCAGGCGCGCGTGACCACAGCACCAGCCATGTCCTGATGTCGCGGCTGCTCGGAGGCGCCAGCTTCATCCACCTGTGCGTCCATCAGGGCAATGACGAATTCCACATGCATGCCCACATGCCCGGGGTTTTTCTGCCCGAGCGGCTCGAACCCATCAATATCCACCTCGACCCGACCCAGGCCTTCGTCTTCCCCGCTTGATTCAGCTGGCTTGCGACCCCGGCCGCGAGCGCCGCATGGCCCGACTCAGCAAAATCACAGGAAGGATACCCACCAGCACAATCGCCAGCGAAGCGGTTGCGGACTGACTCAGCCGCTCGTCCGAGGCGAGCTCGTAGGAGCGCACCGCAAGCGTTGTAAAGTCGAATGGTCGCAAGATGATGGTCGCGGGTAGTTCCTTCATGACATCCACGAACACCAGAATGCCCGCACCCAGGAGACTGCCGCGCATGATCGGCGCATGCACCCGGCGCAACGTGCCGCCCGGCGTGCGCCCCAGCGTGCGCGAGGCCGCATCCATGGTCGGCGTGACCTTGGTTAGACTGGCCTGGACCGCGTTATAGGAAACCGCGAGAAAACGCACCAGATAGGCATACACCAAAGCGATGCCTGATCCTGTCAGGATTAATCCGACATCCCACCCAAACTCGCCTTTTAATAGGCCATAAATCTGCTGATCAGCCCACCCCAATGGGATCAGAATGCCAACCGCTATCACGGCGCCAGGAATCGCGTAGCCCATTGCCGAGACCCGCACAGCGGCCTGAGTCAATGGCGAAGGCGCCAGGCGAACGCCGTAAGACAGCAGGACGGCCAGACCAACCGCAAGCAGCGCTGCCAGACCGGCCAGCGTCACGCTATTGAAGATGTAGGGTACAAACGCCCATCCCAGCTTCTGATCACCTGCGGTGACGCTCATCTGCAGTAGCAACAGCGCCGGCACCACAAAACCCAACACGACCGGCAGCGCACACGCCGCCATGGCGAGCCAGCGCCGCCCAGGCCCCAGTTCATACCGCGGCAGTTCACGGTAACGGCTAGAGGTATGAAAGAACTGGGCCCGCCCCCGTGAGAAGCGCTCGAGGAGGAGCAACAGCAGCACAAACAGCAGCAGTACGCCCGCCAGCTGAGCGGCCGCGGTTCGCTCGCCAAGCCCGAACCAGGTCCGATAAATCCCGGTGGTGAAGGTATCCACGGCGAAGAACTGCACCGCACCAAACTCGTTGAGCGTCTCCATCAGCGCCAACGCCGTGCCGCCAGCGATGGCCGGCCGCGCGAGCGGGACCGCAATCGTCCCGAACAACTTCCAGGGCCCGCGGCCGAGGGTTCGGCCCACCTCGAGCACGCACACCGACTGCTCGAGAAATGCCGCCCGCGTGAGCAGATAGACGTAGGGATAAAGGACAAGCGAGAGCAGCGTTATTGCCCCGCCAAGCGAGCGAACCGGTGGAAACCAGTAATCGCCACTCCCCCAGCCGAAGAAATCGCGCAACAGGCTCTGCAATGGACCAGAGAACTGCAGAAAGTCGGTATACGCATAGGCGATCACGTAGGTCGGCACGGCGAGCGGCAACAGCAGAGCCCATTCAAAAATGCGCTGCCCCGGAAAGCGGCACATCACCACCAGCCAGGCCGTTCCAACACCAATCACCAGCACGCCTACGCCCACGCCAATGGCAAGGCCAGCGGTGTTAATGAGATAGCGCGGCAATACCGTGCTGGCCAGATGACCCCAGATATCCGGTGCCGGCATGAAAATCTGCGCCAGTACCGTCAGCACCGGCAAGGCCACGAACAAGGCGACCAAGGCCATCATGACTGGCCAGACCCCGGTCCGTCGGGCCGCGAGGGCCAGACGTGCGGCGAGGGGCAGAGATCGGCGGGCGGTGACGGCCAACGGCAGGGCTCCTCAGACGTAAATCAGTAAGTGGACCAGATTGGTCCACATAGTACGCCCACGGACACCGTTTTTCAGCCCCACGCATGCGCGGCGGTGTTACAGCGTGCCATCCGCGGGGTATCATCCGAGCATGCAATACGAACGCGACGCGATTCAGGCCATGACAGGCTATACGCCAGGCGAGCAGCCAGCGGATAGTGGGATCATCAAGTTGAATACCAACGAGAATCCCTACCCGCCCGCCGAATCCGTCATGGTGGCGCTCGGCGCCCTCCAGCCTGAGGCATTGCGCCGTTATCCCTCTCCGAGCGCAGCCACATTTCTGTCTGAGGCCGCTCGCCTGCACAAGCTCAGCACAGACCAACTGGTTGCCACCAACGGTGGCGATGAGCTATTGCGCCTGGCCATCACGACCTTTGTCGAGCCAGCCCAGCCGATCGGGATTGCGGAGCCGAGCTATTCACTCTATCCGGTGCTCGCCGCCATCCACGGCAGCCCGGTACACGCCGAGCCGCTTGGCGCTGACTGGTCGATGCCAGATGACTTTGGCGCCCGAATGAACGCGGCCGGCGTACCGCTCACCCTATTTGTTAACCCGAATGCCCCGAGTGGTCACCTCACATCGGCCGAGCGCATCGATGCGCTCGCCAGTGAGCTCGATGGCGTGCTGCTGGTCGACGAGGCCTACGTCGACTTTGCGGACCCGGGGCATGACGTGCTTTCACTGGTGAACCGACACGACAACCTCCTGATCCTGCGGACGCTGTCGAAAGGTTACTCCCTGGCCGGCCTGCGTCTTGGCTACGGCATTGGCGCGCCCGGCCTGATCGCCCCAATCGCGACCAAAACCCGTGACAGCTACAGCGTTGACGCGGTGGCAGATACCCTGGGTGCCGCCGCACTGGCGGACCAGGCGGCGGCCAAGCGCACCTGGCAAGCCGTTCGCGCAGAACGTCAGCGTGTGTGTGCCGCCCTGCGTACCCGCGGGTTTACCATCCCCGACACCGAGGCAAACTTTTGCCTGGCGCAGGTGCCGGTCGACGCGCGCAAAGACGCGGCCGGACTGTACGAGGGCCTCAAGGACCGCGGCATTCTGGTGCGGCATTTCTCCACACCCCGGCTGGAGAACTGCCTGCGCATCAGCATTGGTACCGAAGCGCAGAACAACCTCATGCTGGGCGCGCTCGGCGATCTTCTGCGGTAAACCAGCTGCCCCGACGCCAGGCCCGGGTAAACACCGTACCCAGTAGCACGCTACGCGCCACAGTGAAGGCGATAAACGCCAGCCACAGCCCATGATTACCCAGGGGCTGCGCTAGCCACCATACCGGCAGATACACCAGGAAAAGCGCGGAAATCATGGTGTCGCGCATCGCTCGCGGTTTTGTTGCCCCGATGAAGATGCCATCCAGCAGATAGCTCGCCGCAGCCAACAGCGGCATGGCCACCACCCAGATGAGATAGCTCCCGGCCATCACCCGGACTGCCGAGAGGTCGGTCAACACGGCAATCAGCGCGTCACCGATGAGCAAAAACACTAGGCTCGCCAGACCAGCCATCAGCATGGACCACTCGGTCGCGGCCCGCACCACCGCCTTGAAACCCGGCTCATCCGCGGCACCGATGCGTTGACCCACCAGTGACTCCGTGGCGTGAGCGAACCCGTCCAGACCATAAGACGCCAGCAAAACGAATTGCAGCAACACCGCGTTGGCAGCCAATGTGGTATCACCGAGGCTGGCACCCTGGGCATGAAAAAAAGCAAAGGCGAACAGCAGACACAGCGTGCGAACAAACAACGCGCCGTTCACGCTCAACAATCGCCGATAACCGACGGCATCGTTCAACACCCCACGCACCCGGGGCCATCTCCAATCTCGCCAGGCCCAGAGCGCTAGGCCCAGCCCCGTGGCAAGCGTCAGATAGTCGGCTATGACACTGGCCAACGCGACGCCGTCAGTGGCCATGCCGAGACCCACAACAAACAGCAGATCGAGCAGGATGTTGACGGTGTTGTTGATCACCATCAGCACGAGCGTGACCTTGCTGTACCCGCGCCCGAGAAACCAACCAATCAGGGCATAGTTCGCCAGCACGGCGGGGGCGCTGGCCATTCGGATTCGGGCATAGATCTCGGCCTCTGCAGTGACCGCTGGGCTGCCATCCAGCAGCGTAAGACCGATGGCAATCAGCCATGGGTGGAGCGCAATCAGCGCAAGCCCAATGCCCAAAGCAAGCAGCAAACTCTGACCGAGGAGGCGCAGGACGGCGCTAACGTCGCCCCGACCATGGGCCTGGGCGGTCAAGCCCGTGGTGCCCATACGCAGAAAGCCAAACCCCCAGAAAAGGAAACTGAACAACGTCGCCCCGAGTGTCACACCGCCGAGATAACGACTATCCGGCAAATGCCCCACGACAGCGGTATCCACCAGTCCGAGCAACGGGACGGTGATATTCGACAGAATCAGCGGCCAGGCCAGCGCCATCATGCGGTGACGGGCCACTGAGGGGCCAACAGCGGTGTCTGGCTTGCTATACTCTGGCGCCATGAAAACCGTTACCCCTCATCAATTCCGTCAGGCGCTGCTCATTCTGGCGCTCGCGCATATCGGCATCATCGCCGCCAGCAATTATCTGGTGCAGCTGCCGATTACGATTGCGGGCTTGCATACGACCTGGGGTGCGTTCTCGTTTCCATTCATTTTTCTGGCGACCGACCTCACGGTACGCACCTTCGGCAAAGTGGCTGCCCGGCGGATTATCTTATTCGCCATGGCGCCTGCACTGCTGGTCTCCTATGGCCTGGGGAGCCTTTTTCAGCAAGGCAGCTTTCAGGGCTTAGAGTCCCTGATTGGCTTCAATACCTTCGTTGGCCGAATTGCCATGGCAAGCTTTATGGCCTATGCCCTCGGCCAGCTGCTGGACATCCATATCTTTGATCGGCTGCGCCGTAATAACCGCTGGTGGATCGCACCGGCGGTCTCGACAGTCTTTGGCAACGCCGCCGATACGCTGGCTTTCTTTGGCCTGGCCTTTTATGCCAGCCCCGATCCGTTTATGGCGGCCAACTGGCCAGAGATCGCCCTGGTGGACTACGCCTCGAAGATCATCATCTCGCTGCTGCTGTTTCTGCCAGCCTATGGCCTGGCATTGACCTGGTTACAGCGGCATCTGCTCGGCCCTGACGGCCGGATCACACTCGAGGCAGCGCCGCGATAGCGCTGCCCTTGCGCCCGGCTTAGCTCACTGGGCGATGCGGATACCACACCAGCGGCTGGCCCTGGTGGGTATCATCCACCTGGAAGCCATGGCGGGCGTACCACGCCATTAGCGCCTGCTGACTGAGCCCACTGCCGTCGTCTGCATTGGCCTGGCCCAACAGCGTCACCCCATGGCGATCACAACAATCCGTGAGCCACGCCAGCACGGCGCTCGCCTCGCCCTGGGCTCGCTGAGCCGGCTCCGTCTCGATGCGCATCAGCACCAGATAGTCCGATTCCGCCTCAAGCACGGCCCGAACGTGACCGAACCAGCGGTAGGCCAGCGTTGCCTCGGGGTCGCTGTCGTCTGGCACGGTTCGCTCGAGCCAGGCCTGCATAGCAGCGTGCACACCAGTCATTGTCATTCAGAACTCCGCCTCAGCTCGGCGCAAGCCAGGCCTGGCCGGCCATATAGGGTTGCAGAACCTCTGGCACGGCAATGCTGCCGTCGGCCTGCTGATTGTTCTCCAGGACAGCGACCAGACAGCGGCCAACGGCCAGTGCCGAGCCGTTCAAGGTGTGCAGCGGCTCCGGGCGTCCG
The DNA here is from genome assembly GCF_000319575.2 of Spiribacter salinus M19-40. NCBI lineage: Bacteria > Pseudomonadati > Pseudomonadota > Gammaproteobacteria > Chromatiales > Ectothiorhodospiraceae > Spiribacter > Spiribacter salinus. The sequence goes on from NC_021291.1 coordinate 1,185,276, forward strand.
GTATCCGGGTTGCGCCAGCGTGCCTGCATTCGTCGCGCCTGAAACGCCTCGGTGTTGCTGCATGAGGAAATCTCCCGATAGCAGTCCTGCCCTGGCAACCAGACTTCGATGTCATAGGTCTTGGCCGCGGCAAAGCCCATGTCGCCGCCACACAGCGTCACCACCCGATAGGGCAGATCGAGTTGCTGGAGGATCGCCTCGGCATGCCCGGTCAGACGCTCGAGGGCCGCATAGGAATCATCTGGACGGGTAAGCTGCACCAACTCAACCTTATCGAATTGGTGCTGACGAATCATGCCGCGTGTATCACGTCCATACGATCCGGCCTCGGAGCGAAAACACGGACTATGACAGACATAGCCAACGGGGAGTTGCTCAGGCTCAAGAATCTCTCCCGCCGCGAGGTTGGTGAGCGGCACTTCCGCGGTCGGGATCAGATGCAGCCGATGCTCGTCATGTGCGACCGCGAACAAGTCCTCGGCAAACTTGGGCAACTGCCCCGTCCCGATCAGCGCCGACTCACCCACCAGGTAAGGCACATACGTCTCGGTATACCCGTGCGTGGCCACGTGAGCATCCAGCATGAACTGCGCCAACGCCCGGTGTAGTCGCGCGATCGAACCCTGCATGACAACAAAACGCGCCCCGGAGAGCTTCGCGCCGGCACCAAAATCCAGTCCGCCCAACCGCTCGCCCAGCTCGACATGGTCACGCGCGCGAAAATCGAAGTCCGGCACGGTCCCCCAGCGGCGCAGTTCCACATTCTCGGATTCGTCTGCACCAGCAGGCACGGAGGGGTGCGGCAGGTTCGGCAATTCCAGGTGCAGGTCGCGAAGCGTTGCCTGAAGTGCTTGCAGTTCGGCTTCGGCGGCTTTCAGATCATCGCCCAGCTGTGCGACTTCAGCGCGCAATGGCTCGATATCCTCACCCCGGCCCTTGGCTTCCCCGATCGCCCGGGAGCGCGCATTGCGCTCGTGCTGAAGCGATTCCGCCCGCGACTGCAAGTCACGCCGCTGCGTCTCCAGCCGGGCATAGGCTGGCGCATCAAAGGCGTACCCGCGCTGAGCGAGGGCCTCGGCAACCGCGGCCGGGTCCTGCCTCAGGGTTTTTTGATCAAGCATGGCCGTTCATCGTCCTAAAAACCGCGGGCCAGCAGCACACCCACTGCCGCTGCCCCTATACAGATCACAACGCTCGCCAGGACATAGGCCGCGGCGCGCAAGATCGCGCCATGGCTCATCAGGGTCAGTGCATCCAGCGAGAATGCCGAGAACGTGGTCAGCCCACCCAGCAGACCGACCGTCAAAAAATGACGCCAGGCCGGTGCCAACAATCCGCGCTCGATGAGCAGCACATAGGCCACGCCCATCAGCAGACTACCCGCCACGTTCACCGTCAGCGTCCCCCAGGGGAAGGCGCTGGGCAGCAGCCGATTCACGGACAGGGTGGCTGCATAGCGCAGCGTGGCCCCGAGGGCACCTCCACTTGCGACCGCGACCCAGTCACCCGGAACCGGCATGCCACCTACCTCGTTAACGAAAGGCCGTGAGTTTACGCGAAAGCGGGGTCGGGATCGAAGCGCCCGCCGGCTCAGGTGGACGGCTTCCCATGCGCTGCTTGATCCCGTGCCTCAAGCTCACGGAGCCGCGCAGCGATTCGCTGCTCAAGACCACGCTCGACGGGCTGGTAATACCGCTGGCCGGCCAGCGCATCCGGCAGATATGTCTCACCCGCGGCATAGCCGTCTGGCTCGTCGTGGGCATAGCGATACGCATGCCCGTAACCCAGCTCTTTCATGAGCTTTGTCGGTGCATTGCGCAAATGCACTGGCACCTCGAGGGAGCCATGGGCCCGGGCATCCTGCATCGCGGCGTTGAAGGCCTGATAGACGGCATTGCTCTTGGGGACGGAAGCCAGATACACAATCGCCTGGGCAACGGCCAACTCCCCCTCGGGCGAGCCCAAGCGCTCCTGCGCCTGCCAGGCATCCATGGCAACTTGCAGGCCACGCGGATCGGCATTGCCAATATCCTCCGAGGCCATTCGTACCACCCGCCGCGCGATGTAGAGCGGATCGCACCCCCCTTCCAGCATACGGGCAAACCAGTAGAGGGCCGCGTCCGGCGCAGACCCCCGGACAGATTTGTGCAGCGCCGAGATCTGGTCGTAGAAGGCGTCTCCACCCTTGTCAAAACGTGCCCGGCCCCCCGCTGCCGCTTCGCGGATCACGGCTTGATCAATCAGACCGGCATCACCCGCCAGATCGGCAGCAACCTCAAGCAAGCTGAGGGCCGTGCGGGCATCGCCATCGGCCAGTCGGGCGATCGCATCACGGGGCTCGGCATTCAGCGTCAGTTGCCGACTGCCGAGCCCCCTTTCCGAATTCGCCATGGCGCGATCGAGCAGCGCGCCAATGGCCTCGGCATCCAACGCCCGCAGCACGTACACCCGAACCCGTGACAGCAGGGCATTATTGAGCTCGAATGACGGGTTCTCAGTGGTGGCACCGATAAACAAGAGCGTGCCGTCCTCGATGTACGGCAAAAAGGCATCCTGCTGGGACTTGTTAAAGCGATGCACCTCGTCGACAAACAGCAGCGTCTGGCGACCCTGATCCCGGCTATTACGCCCGGCGGCCGCCGCCTCCCGAATATCTTTCACGCCGGACATCACCGCCGAGAGCGTCAGAAAATCGGCATCCGCGGCGGCGGCCATCATTCGCGCCAGGGTGGTTTTGCCCGTACCTGGCGGGCCCCAGAGCACCATGGAGTGCAGCCGTCCAGCGGCAACGGCTTCACCGAGCGGGCGCCCGGCGCCGAGCAAATGGGATTGGCCGACGAATTCCGCGACGGTCTGCGGGCGCATGCGATCAGCCAGCGGACGGGTCCAGTCCGTCATGACCCCTCGATCACATCCACGCCCTCTGGCGGCTCGAAACGCAGGCGCGCCTCATCAATCGACGCGTTGCGCTCAAGTTCACGAAACTGCACTTCGATCCGGTCGCCCAGGCCATCCTCAATCACAATCTGAACAGGCACGCCAGCGTTCATTTGCAGCTGGATACGCTGGAAATCCCAGGCTGGATCGGTGGGCTGAAGTTCGACCTGGCCGGCGTCATCGCCCGCGGTGACCTGAAAGTTGTCGCGCAGATTGGCCATGTCGCCGCTCAACAACTGCGCCGCACCGGCACCCATCGCATCATCCAACGGCCGGACAACGACCTGTTCAAGATCGACGTCATGCACCCACAGACGCTTACCATCAGCGACGATGATCTGCTCATACGGTGTGCGGTAATGCCAGCGAAAGCGCTGCGAGCGCGCAATCCAGAACGCCCCTTCAGCCTCCTCGACCAGATTGCCCGCCTCATCCCGGGTGGTTTGCACGAACGAACCAACCAGTGTGTCGGTCTGCTCGAAGTAGGCCTCCAGCTGCTCGACGTCGGCATGACCCGGCAGCGCCAGCAGCAGGAGACACAAGGCAATGAACCTGCGCATGACTCAGTCCTTCGGTGGCGGTGGGGCGATGACCTCGCGACCGCCGTTGGACTGCAGCGGCCCGACGATCCCCGCGGCTTCCATTTCTTCGACCAGCCGTGCAGCCCGGTTATAGCCGATCTTCAAACGCCGCTGCACGCCGGAGATGGATGCCTTGCGGGTCTCGGTGACAATCCGCACGGCTTGATCATAGAGCGGATCGGCCTCGCCCCCGCCTGCATTCATGTCGCCCGCGAGCCCTGGCATTGAGCCATCCGCACCGGATTCCTCGAGGAGCCCCTCGATGTACGCCGGCTCGCCGCTCTTTTTGAGGTGTTCCGCCACCCGGTGGACCTCGGCATCGGAGACAAACGCCCCATGGACCCGCTCGGGAATGCCCCGGCTGCTCGGGCCGAGGTAGAGCATGTCACCGTGGCCCAGTAACGACTCCGCCCCCATCTGATCGAGGATGGTGCGGGAGTCGACACGGGAGGACACCTGAAAGGCCATCCGGGTAGGGATATTGGCCTTGATGAGCCCGGTAATGACATCCACGGAGGGGCGCTGCGTCGCCAGGATGAGGTGGATACCCGAGGCACGCGCCTTCTGGGCCAGCCGGGCGATCAGCTCTTCCACCTTCTTGCCCACCATCATCATCATGTCGGCAAACTCATCAACCACCACGACAATGTAGGGCATCGGCTCCAGCACGGGCGCGCTCGGTGCCTCGCCGTCACCGTCGAGGGTCGGCTCGATGCGGTCATCCGGGGGTGCCCACAGGGGATCCGTCAACGGCTCACCGCGCTCGTTGGCCTCCCGGATCTTGCGATTGGCGCCAGCAATGTTGCGCACGCCCAAGCTCGCCATGAGCCGATAGCGGCGCTCCATCTCGGCAACGCACCAGCGCAGGGCATTGCCGGCCTCTTTCATGTCGGTCACCACCGGCGCGAGGAGATGCGGGATGCCGTCATACACGGAGAGCTCCAGCATCTTCGGGTCAATCATGATGGTGCGGACCTGCTCGGGGCCATTTTTGTAGAGCAGGCTGAGAATCATCGCGTTGATCCCCACCGACTTACCTGAACCCGTGGTACCGGCAACCAACAGATGCGGCATCTTGCCGAGATCCACGACCTGGGTGTATCCGCCGATGTCCTTGCCAATGGCAAGCGTTAGCGGCGAGGCATTCTGCTCGAACTCCTCCGAGCGCACGATCTCGGACAGGGCAATCACCTGGCGATGCTCGTTCGGGATCTCGAGGCCCACCACGGACTTGCCGGGAATGACCTCGACAACGCGCACCGCCGTCACCGAAAGCGCGCGGGCCAGGTCCTTGGCCAAGTTGGTGATCTGACTGACTTTAACGCCAGCCGCTGGCTTGAGCTCAAAGCGCGTGATGACTGGGCCGGGCTGCACCGCGACCACCTCAACCTCAATACCGAAGTCGCGCAGCTTATGCTCCACCAACCGGGACATGGCCTCCAGCGCGTCCGGGGTATAACCGGGTTTTTCGGTTTTCGGCGGATCGAGTAGCGAAACCGGTGGCAGTTCACCCGGTGTTGGCGGCGTTTCAAAGAGCTGGATCTGTTGTTCCTTGCGGGCCCGCTCACCCGGTCGCGCATCAGCGGCGGGGGGCGCAATCGCCGGTTTGGGGCGCTTGCGTGCGCGCTGCTTTTCTTCCTGACGCGCGCTTTGGCGCTGCTGGCGCGCCTGGCGCGCCGCCTGAAGGTCCTGGAGCTTGTTACGGGCCAGCGTCAGATAATGCCCTTGCGCCAACACGAAGTGCCCCAGATGATCCATCAAGGCAATCCAGGACAGCCCCGTAAACAGGGTCACGCCCGCCAGAAAGACCGACAGAGCCAGCAGCGTCGCACCAGTGAAGCTGAAAGCCTGCTCGATGCGATCACCAACCAGGTTACCCAGTACGCCGCCGGAACTCAGCGGGACGGTGCCGGCCATCGGCTCGACGTGCAGGCGCGCCAGGGCGGCGCCGGCAATCAAGGTCAGGGCAAAGCCCGCCACGCGCACGCCAACAATGCCCCAATGCACTTTGCCGTCCCGGCGCTGCCAGCGAAACAACAGCGCGCCCAGCAAACCGATCAGTATGGGAAAGAGAAAACCGAGATAGCCGAACAGATACAAGCTGAGATCGGCCCAGTACGCCCCGACGAGACCGCCTGCATTACTGACGCCGGCGGTTGGCCGCGCCTGACTCCAGCCCGGGTCCGCCGGGTCGTAACTCAGAAGCGCGAGCAGCATGAAACCGGCCACCGCCAGCAACAGCAAAAAGGCGGCCTCACGGAGCATCCGGCCCATTTGCTGGCTGATCGGCGCCAGGGGTTGGCGAGCTGTCGTCTTGTCTGCCATGAGGCGCAGTGTACAGTAGGCTCCCGGCCTTTAGCAGCGTCAGGCGGCCACGGCACTTCAGCCACGCAATCACGGTCAATTAAGCCATGGAACTCCGAGCAATCCCCTCGATCAGCGACGTCGATGCCGAGCGCTGGAATGCACTGGCGGGTGCGGACAATCCGTTCCTGCGTCATGAGTTTCTCGCGGCCCTTGAACACCACGGCGCCGTATCCGAAGACAATGGCTGGGTGCCCTACCACCTGCTGCTCTGGGATGACCAAACGCTGGCCGCCGCCGCACCGGCGTACCTGAAGGGGAATTCCTGGGGGGAATTCGTCTTTGATTTTGCCTGGGCACATGCCTATGAGCGCAACGGCCTCGATTACTACCCCAAGCTCGTCATCGCAGTCCCCTACAGCCCGGTGAACGGTCCCCGAATGCTGCTGAACCCTGATTATCCAGCGGATGGCCTGCGGCACACCCTCGCGGATGGTGCGCGGCAGATGATGGAAGCCATGGAGGTGAGCTCCGTGCACTGGTTGTTCGCCAACCCAGCGGACATCGACACCTTATCGGCCGCTGACCACGACGTGCGCCTTGGCTGTCAGTACCACTGGCAGAACGCCGGATACAGCGATTTCGAGGACTTCCTCAGCGGAATGAGTTCGAAGAAGCGCAAAAACATTCGGCGAGAGCGTCGTCGCGTTGCCGAACAAGGCCTGTCGATGCGCGTGGTTCACGGTGATGAGGCGACTGACGCCCTCTGGGACGCACTGCATGGCTTCTACACCAAAACCTTTCATGAGCACGGCAATCTGCCCGTCATCACCCGCGCCTGCTTTGCCGAGCTCGGGGAAAAACTGGGTCGCCAGGTCGTGCTCTTCGTTGCAGAGGAATACGGCGTGCCGGTTGCCGGTGCGATCTGCCTGCGCAGCGAAGACACGCTGTACGGCCGCTACTGGGGCTGTGCCCGAGAGTACGATGATCTGCACTTCGAGACCTGTTATTACCAGGGCATCGAATATTGCATCCAGACGGGGCTGGCGCGGTTTGAACCCGGCGCCCAGGGCGAGCACAAGGTTACCCGTGGGTTTCTGCCAACGCTGACCCGGTCGGCGCATTATCTGGCGGATGAGCGCTTTCGAGCGGCTGTGGGTGACTTTCTGGCGCGTGAACGCCCCGCGGTAGAAGCCTTCGCACGAGATCTGGAGCAGGACGCCCCGTATCGCGCCGAGGTGCTGGAGCGACTCCCCCGTGACTGAAGCGGCGCTGCCCATTCCCTGGCTGGCGGCTGATGACGAGACGACGCCACTGCCGGATCCAGAGACCGCGCTTGCCGAACCCAATGGGTTGCTGGCCATCGGCGCTTCGCTGTCTCCCCAGCGCCTGGAAGCCGCTTACCGGGCTGGCATCTTTCCTTGGTACTCCCCGGGTGAGCCGATCCTCTGGTGGAGTCCTGACCCCCGCGCCATCATTGCGATGGGGACCCTTCATATCAGCCGATCGCTCGATCGTGCCTTACGACGCCTGGACTATACCGTGACCCTTGATCATGCCTTCGATGCCGTGGTGCAGGCCTGCGCCGCGCCGCGCGCCGACCAGCCCGGCACCTGGATCACGCCCGACATGCAGGCGGCCTACAGCCGCTTACATACCGTCGGACTGGCTCATTCCATTGAGGTCTGGCGCGATGGCGCGCTCATCGGGGGGCTGTATGGCGTCTCTCTGGGTCGAGCATTTTTCGGGGAATCCATGTTTAGCCGGGCCACAAACGGCAGCAAAATCGCCATGGCCTGGCTCTGTGCCCAACTCAGGGCCTGGGAGTTCCACTTCCTCGACTGCCAGATGCCGACCGAACATCTGTCCAGCCTGGGGGCGCAATCGCTGCCGAGACGGCGCTTCCTGCTCGCCCTTGCCGCCAGCCAGCGCCATGCCACGCACCTTGGGCCGTGGACGCTGGATGTGAAAGACTATCGGCATGACTAGGCCCGATTCCCAGGCGCATTTGCGATTATTCGGTACTGGCCTGAGACCTTGTCCCTACCTGCATGACCGGCCCTCGCAGTTCGACTTTGTCGATCCCCGACTGACACCCACCCCGGCCCTCTACGACGAGCTGCTCACCCAGGGGTTTCGGCGCGGGGGCGAGCATCTCTACCGGACGGCCTGCCCCGGGTGTCAGGCCTGTCAGAGTCTGCGGATACCCGTTGGTGAGTTCACACCCCGCCGACGCCATCGCCGCTGCCTGCGCGACAATGCCGATGTGGACCTGGTGAATGTGGGTTTTCGGTTCGACCCAGCGCATTTCGCCCTCTACGACCGCTACGTGCGCGCACGGCATCCAGGGGGCGGCATGGATGAGGCCGATCCCGACCTGTACTGGCAATACCTGACCGCCAGTTGGTGTCCCACCGAGTTCCTGGAGATGCGCCTTGCAGGCCAACTGCTTGGCGTCGCCGTGACGGATGACACCGGCGGCGCCTTATCCGCGGTTTACACGTTTTTTGACCCGGACCTGCCGCGGCGGAGTCTCGGTACGCTGGCCATTCTGCTGCAGATTGAGGAGGCTCGCCGGCGGCAGCGCGAGTGGCTCTATCTCGGCTACTGGATTGCGGGGCTGGCGGGGATGACCTACAAGGCGGGGTTCCGTCCCCACGAACGGCTGACCTCCATGGGCTGGGAACCGGTTCCCGCCAGCTGAACAGCTTGGTGATCCCCTGGTGCTCCGGTAGAATGGCAGGTTTGGATTCCTAAGAGAGAGGCTTGATGTCGAAGGAAGAAAACATCCGGATGCAGGGCACGATTACCGAAGTCATGCCCAACACCATGTTTCGTGTTGAACTGGAGAACGGCCACACCGTGACCGCACATATCTCCGGGAAGATGCGAAAGCACTACATCCGCATCCTGCGCGGCGACAATGTCACCGTCGAGCTCACGCCCTATGACTTGAACAAGGGCCGAATCGTTTACCGGGCGAGGTAACCCCCACCCGGCCAACGTTGCCCCGGGCGGGGCGTTCCCCTACTCCACCGGTTCTGGTGTATCCATGTTGAATGCGAGCGCCTCGCCGGTGTCGTCCAGATCAACCTGCACATGACCGCCGTTCGACAACCTGCCGAATAACAGCTCGTCGGCCAATGGCCGTTTCACTCGATCCTGAATCAGTCGAGCCATGGGCCGGGCGCCCATTTTCGGGTCGAATCCCTGCTCGGCGAGCCAGGCCCGGGCTGCATCACTGACCTCAATGGTGACGTGCTTCTCCGCAAGCTGATGACGCAGCTCTCGGATGAACTTCTCCGCCACCCGCTGGATCACCTCAGGCGCCAGGCCGTTGAACTGAATGATCGCATCCAGCCGATTACGGAACTCAGGCGTGAACTGCTTGCGAATGACCTCAAGGGCATCACTGCTCTGATCCTGTGGCGTAAACCCGATCGTGCGCCGGTTCTGCTCTTCAGCACCCGCGTTGGTCGTCATCACCAGGATCACGTTGCGGAAATCCGCATGGCGGCCGTTGTTATCGGTAAGCGAGCCGTGGTCCATCACCTGCAGCAGCAGGTTGAACACATCCGGATGCGCCTTTTCGATCTCATCGAGCAAGACCACCGAATGTGGGTGCTTGAGCACTTCCTCGGTGAGCAATCCGCCCTGATCAAAGCCCACATAGCCGGGCGGCGCCCCGATCAGGCGTGACACCGTGTGCCGCTCCATGTACTCGGACATGTCGAAGCGGATCATGTTGATCCCCATCACCTCGGCCAGCTGTCGCGTGACCTCGGTTTTACCCACACCGGTTGGGCCTGCGAAAAGGAAGCTGCCCACAGGCTTTTCGGTGTCCCGTAACCCGGCTCGCGACATTTTAATGGTCGCTGCCAGCGTATCGATGGCCTCGTCCTGCCCATAAATGCCGCGCTTGAGATCTTTTTCCATGGTCTCAAGCAAACGCATATCCGAGGTGGACACCCGCTTCGGTGGGATGCGCGCCATCTTGGCAACAATCGTTTCCACATCGCCGACACCCACCGTCTTTTTCTTTTTGGACGGCGGCAGCAGCCGCAGATTGGCACCTGCTTCATCGATCACATCGATGGCCTTATCCGGCAAATGGCGATCGGTGATGTACTTCGCCGCCAACTCCGCGGCCGACTCCAGCGCCGGATTCGTGTAGCGCACGCCATGATGCGACTCGAACCGGGTCTTGAGGCCACGCAGAATCTGCACGGTTTCATCAACCGTGGGCTCGGAGACATCGATCTTCTGAAAGCGCCGAGCCAATGCCCGATCTTTCTCGAAAATGCTGCGATATTCTTGGTAGGTGGTCGAGCCGATGCATTTCAGCTCGCCGCTCGCCAGCATGGGCTTGAGCAGGTTGGAGGCGTCCATCACGCCACCGGATGCCGAGCCCGCACCGATAATGGTGTGGATTTCGTCGATGAACAGCACGGCGTGCTCTTCTTTCTTCAGCTGAGCCAGCAAGCCTTTCAGGCGCTTTTCAAAGTCGCCCCGATACTTGGTGCCGGCCACCAGCGCGCCCATGTCCAGCGAGTAAATCGTGGCGTCCGAGAGCACCTCAGGCACATCGCCGTCTTCAATGAGCTTGGCCAGGCCCTCGGCAATTGCGGTCTTGCCGACACCCGCTTCGCCAACATACAACGGGTTGTTCTTGCGCCGCCGGCAAAGGACCTGAATGGTGCGCTCGACCTCGTGCTTGCGGCCGATCAGCGGATCGGTCTTGCCCTGACGAGCCCGCGCGTTGAGATCGGTGGCGTAGCTCTCGAGGGGTTTGGCACTGCCGCCTTCCTCATCAGCCTCGCCCTGTTCACTGGACGAATCCGGCTCGCCACTCGCCTCCTCGCCCGCCACTTTCGAAATGCCGTGAGAGAGGAAATTCACCGCATCGAGGCGGGAGATATTCTGCTTGTGCAGGAAGTACACCGCCTGTGACTCCTGCTCGCTGAAGATCGCCACCACCACGTTGGCGCCGCTGACCTCTTTTTTGCCAGAGGACTGCACGTGCAGGATCGCCCGCTGCAAAACGCGCTGGAATCCCAGCGTTGGCTGGGTCTCGCGGTTGTCATTCGGCGGCAGCAGCGGCGTCGTCTCGTCAAGGAAGTCTTCCAGCTCCTTGCGCAGAGCATCAAGATCCGCGCCACAAGCACGCAAGACCTCAAGGGCTGCCGGGTTGTCCGTCAACGCCAGCAGCAGGTGCTCCACGGTCAGGAACTCATGTCGCTTCTCGCGGGCTTCCTTGAAAGCGAGGTTCAACGTGAACTCGAGTTCTTTACTTAGCATTCGCTTCTCACCTAAATCCTGCGTATTGGACCCGCCAATGGCAGGCCGGTTCCGGTCTAGGCCGGTTCCATCGTGCACATCAACGGATGGTCATGCTCACGGGCGTAGTCATTGACCTGATCGACTTTAGTCTCGGCTATGTCTCGACTGAACACACCGCAGACGCCTTTGCCCCGGGTGTGAACATGCAGCATGACCTGGGTGGCCTGCTCTCGATCCATTCGAAAAAACGATTGCAGCACCTCTACCACAAATTCCATCGGCGTGTAGTCGTCGTTAAGCAATACGACCCGATAGAGCGGCGGCTGCTTGACCTGCGGCTTCGCTTCTTCGACCGACAGGTCGTCGTCGCGTTTCGGATCGTTCTCTTCACTCATGCCGATATGCCCTGGCCGCGGTCAGTAAAAGATATGGGGATGAACACCCGATTCTAAAAGGTCCGACCCGCTGCGCCAATGTTATCCTCTCGCTTATGAACAGTGCGTTTCGCGTCATTGTAGGGCTGTCAGGCGGTGTCGATTCGGCCGTGAGCGCGTGGTTGCTCCGTGAGCAGGGCTACCGCGTCGAGGGTCTGTTCATGAAAAACTGGGAAGACGATGATTCGACGAGTCATTGCAACGCCGAAGCAGACTTCGCGGATGCCCGCCAGGTTGCCGATACCCTCGATATCCCGTTGCACCGCGCCAATTTTGCATCCGCCTACCGGGAAGAGGTCTTCGAGCACTGCCTCGGCGAGTTCCGGGCGGGCCGAACACCGAACCCCGATATCCTGTGCAACCAGCGTATCAAGTTTCGGGCCTTCCTTGAGTATGCCGAGCGGCTCGGCGCGGATTATGTGGCGACTGGCCATTATGCGGGCATCGGCGGCCCAGCCGGTGCGCACCAGCTCCTGCGGGCCAGCGATCGTAACAAGGACCAGACCTACTTCCTGTACACCCTCGGACAGGAACCACTGTCGCGTGCGATCTTCCCGCTGGCCAATCTTGCCAAGCCCGAGGTTCGCAGACTGGCGGATTCCGCTGGCTTCGGCAACTACGACAAGCCCGATAGCACGGGCATCTGCTTTATTGGTGAGCGTGATTTCCGCGCCTTCCTCGCTCGATACATCAGCACCTCCCCCGGGCCCATTGTGAGTGTCGATGGCGGGGTACTGGGTGAGCACGTCGGACTGGCCTTCTACACGCTTGGGCAGCGTCGCGGGCTTCACCTCGGGGGGCATGCCGACCGACCAGGACTGCCATGGTATGTGGCGGAAAAAGATCTGGAAAACAATCGCCTGCTGGTTGCCCAGGGCCACGACCATCCCGCACTCATGAACATCGGATTGTTTGCCAGCGACTGGCACTGGGTGGATGGACAGGGTCCCATGGGCGAAAAACGCTGCACGGCCCGCCTGCGTCACCGCCAGCCCGATCAGCCGGCAACGCTGCGCCCAGTCAATGCGGGCCGCTGGCGTGTCGATTTCGATACGCCCCAGCGTGCCGTCGCTCCGGGGCAGTCCGTGGTTCTGTATGACGGTGAAGTCTGCCTTGGCGGTGGGATCATCGACACGCGTATCCCGGTCCCGGAGGCGAGCGCTGTTGGCGCGGCCTGATGCACAGGAGACGATGGCTCTCGCTGCGCTCTTTCAGGCGCTCAGCGAGGTGCGCGGCATTGCCGAGCACGGCCGCCGAGATAGCCGCCGAATCCGACCGTGCCTGCAGGGGTTACTGGGGGCCTATCAGGGCTCCGTCTCCGAGCTGTATGCCGGCGCTGACGGATTGAGCACGGGGCTGCAAACCCTCGTCGAACATCTATCGCAGCCGCAAAATTTGCAGCTGACGCGCTATCTGGTCGCCATCATGCAGCTCGAGCGGCGTCTGGCCCGAGATAAGCAGCGGCTCCAGGCGCTGATTAGCGACCTCGATCGTGCCCGGAGCCAGGCGCAGTACTTCGACGCGGTTGACCACAGCAACGTGATCGACAATCTCGCCGACATTTACGCTCGGCAGATCAGCCCTCACCGGCCACGCATTGTGGTTCAGGGCCACGCCCAACACCTACAGGATGCGGGCAACGCCGCCATGATCCGTAGCCTGCTGCTGTCGGCCATCCGCGCGGCGGGACTCTGGCGGGCCAATGGCGGGGGCCGGATACGGCTCGTCCTGCAACGGCGCGCGGTTGTGGAGTCTGCCCGAGCGCAGCTGGGTGAGACCTGATCAGCCAACCTGCCATTGCGGCATCGCGTCATGTAAAATATCGATAAGCTGAACGCCCGGAGGAAGCATGAGTAACAGTTACAACGCCCAGAAAACGCTCGATGTGAACGGTAAGCGCTATGAGATTTACGCGCTGGACGCGCTGCGCGACCGCTACGACGTCGATCGGCTCCCCTATTCACTGAAAATCCTGCTGGAGAATTTGCTCCGCAAGGAAGACGGCAAGAACGTCACGACCGAGCAGATCGAGGCGCTCTGCAACTGGGATCCAAAATCAGGTCCAACCGATCAGATTTCGTTCATGCCGGCCCGTGTGGTGCTCCAGGACTTCACCGGCGTACCCGCGGTTGTTGACCTGGCCGCCATGCGCGATGCCATGAAAAATCTGGGTGGCGACCCTGAGCTCATTAACCCGTTGGAGCCAGCGGATTTGGTCATCGACCATTCCGTGATGGTTGACCACTACGGAACGGCCAACGCACTCGACCTAAACTCCAAAATCGAGTTCAAGCGCAATGAGGAGCGTTACAAGTTCCTGCGCTGGGGCCAGAAGGCGTTTTCAAACTTCCGCGTGGTCCCGCCCGGCACCGGCATCGTCCATCAGGTCAACCTCGAATACCTCTCGAAAGCGGTATTCACCAAGGAGACCAGTGAGGGAACGTTTGCCTACCCGGACACGCTCGTCGGGACGGACTCGCACACCACGATGGTAAACGGCCTGGGCGTGCTTGGCTGGGGCGTCGGTGGCATCGAGGCCGAGGCCGCGATGCTCGGTCAGCCCATCACCATGCTGATCCCTGAGGTCATTGGCTTCGAAATCCGCGGTTCTCTGCGCGAGGGCGCAACGGCCACCGACCTGGTACTGACGGTTACGGAAATGCTCCGTAAAAAAGGTGTTGTCGGTAAGTTCGTCGAGTTCTTCGGCGATGGTCTGGATAATCTGCCCCTGGCTGATCGCGCCACCATCGGCAATATGGCGCCGGAATACGGCGCGACCTGCGGCATCTTCCCGATCGACGCTGAGACTGTTGAATACCTCCGCAGCTCTGGCCGCGAGGAAGAGACCATCGAACTGGTGGAAGCCTACGCCCGCGAGCAGGGCATGTGGCGCGAGACCGGCGCTCGCCATGCCGACTACAGCGATGTCGTCACCCTCGATCTGAGTGAGGTGGTGCCCAGCATCGCAGGGCCCAAGCGCCCTCAGGATCGCATTGCGCTCACGGATGCGAAGCGCTCGTTCCTGAACTACCTCGAAGAGGAGCTCACGGCGCGGGGCACGATGCCCAATGCCGATGAAGCACGGTTCGAGGGCGAAGGCGGTGACACCGCACCCGGTAATCAGTTCTGGCACGAAGCCGGTGCCGTCAACGTCGAGCTGGACGGTGAGCAGCAGATGCTCAAGCACGGCGATGTTGTGATCGCGGCCATCACCTCGTGTACCAACACGTCTAACCCAGCTGTGCTGGTGGCGGCGGGGCTCGTGGCCCAGAAGGCCCACGAGCGGGGGCTGACCACGAAACCGTGGGTCAAGACCTCCTTTGCTCCAGGCTCGCAGGTCGTCCCGGCCTATCTGGGCAAAGCCGGGCTCATGAAGCCGCTGGAAGATCTCGGATTTGATGTGGTCGGCTTTGGCTGCACCACCTGTATCGGTAACTCCGGCCCCTTGCCGGAGACGATCAGTGAGGCGATCCGTGAGGGCGACCTGATGGTCTCGGGTGTGCTCTCCGGCAACCGCAACTTTGAAGGCCGCATTCACCCGGATGTCCAAGCCAATTACCTGGCCTCTCCGCCCCTGGTTGTGGCCTATGCCCTGGCTGGCACCGTCACGCGTGACCTGTCCACCGAGCCGCTGGGCACTGACCCGAATGGTGAGCCGGTCTATCTGAAAGACGTGTGGCCAAGCCAGAAGGAAATTGCGGACATTATCGAGAAGCACATCAACTCGGACATGTACCGCGAGCAGTATGCCAATGTGTTCGAAGGCTCTGAGGCCTGGCGCAAACTGCCGGCGCCCGAGGGTGAGATCTATGAGTGGCCCGACTCCACTTATGTACGCAACCCCCCTTACTTCGAAGGCATGGGGCTGGAGCCGAGTGAGATCTCGGAGATTCGCCAGGCGCGCTGCCTTGTGAAAGTAGGTGATTCCATCACCACCGATCACATCTCACCGGCCGGTGCGATTAAAGCCGACAGTCCAGCCGGGCAGTACCTGCAGGATCTTGGCGTTATGCCGCAGGACTTCAACAGCTACGGCTCCCGGCGCGGCAACCATGAGGTCATGATGCGTGGCACGTTCGCGAACGTGCGCCTCAAAAACGAGCTTGCGCCTGGCACACAGGGCAGCTGGACGACCTACTTCCCGAATGGCGAGCAGACGTCGATCTACGATGCGGCGATGCGCTACAAGCAGGAAGGCACACCGCTCGTTGTCCTCGCGGGTAAGGAGTACGGAACCGGCTCCAGCCGTGACTGGGCTGCGAAGGGCACCGCCTTGCTGGGGGTCCGCATGGTGATCGCTGAGAGTTATGAGCGGATTCACCGCTCTAACCTTGTCGGTTTTGGCGTCGTCCCCCTGCAGTTCAATGAGGGCGACAGTGCCGAATCCCTGAGCCTGACCGGTGAGGAGACCTTCAGCATCGGCAGCCTGGAAGCAGAGCCCACCATGGTTACCGTTCGGGCTGTCACACCCGATGGCGAGGTGAAAAGCTTCGAGGCGAAGGTCCGGGTGGACACCCCGACCGAGTGGGACTACTTCCGCAACGGCGGCATCCTGCACTATGTATTGCGGGAGCTTGCGAATCGGTCTCAGGCGGCAGCCTGAAAGGACGCAAACGCCACCGTGGGCAGAAATGCCCATCAAAAAACCCGGCACTGAGCCGGGTTTTTTGTTTCTGAATTTCTTACGACGTGCCGCGTTGGTACTAGTTCCGCTTCAGCGCAATATGGCGCCACGTGTCATAGGTGGCCAACGCTGCACAACCACCAATGACGATTATTAGGTCGATGTGAGGCACAAACAAGGGCACCACAATTAGGAACGCGCCCAACATCAACAGGCCAATCACGGCCATGATTCGATCAGTCATGTCTCGTTCTCCTCATCCGAGGTGCACTGTGTCATCAGCCACCGTGCTGTCCTGAGTAATCTTGCGTCTTGTCCGTGGGCGCCAACAAGCTGAACGCCGACAGGCAACCCGTTAACACCCGTTAGAAGCGGTAATGTGATCGTTGGCAGCCCACACAAAGTCCACAGCGTGCAAAAAATCGGGTCACCTGTGGTGCTCAAGTCAGCAGGCGCTTCACCTGGCGCGGCCGGCGTAATGATCGCGTCGAAGCGCTCGAACAAGGGCTCCAATGCCTCGAGCAATACAAGCTGCATGTCCCGGGCGGCAAGATAATCAACGGCCGGAATGGCCTGACCTTGGGCCATGAGTGATTTGAAAACATCACTCACCTGCTCAGGATCCCGCTCAGCATAGTGACCCAGGTTCCGAGTCATTTCACTGGCCATGATGGTGGCGAGCCATCCAGCGCCCCGACCAAACACCTCAGGCAAGGCCGTCTCGACCCCGTGGGAACCCAGCATCTCGATAAGTTCGGAAAACCCCTCAACAGTTGCCGGCTCAAGTCGCTCACTAAACGGGGTATGAACCATCGCAATGTCGGGCGTGACCGGCGGCGCGGATAGCGCGGTATCGAGAAGCGGGCCGGGATTGAGGTTACAACCCTCATCTCGACCATCCGGTCCCATCACGGCTGCCGCCAATGCGACATCGTCGATACTCCGGGCAAAAAAACCAACTTGATCGAGCGATTGAGCGGCGCTGAGAACACCTGTCCTCGGGACTGCACCAAAACTCGGCTTGTATCCCACCACACCGCAGAATGCCGCCGGGCGTATGACCGAACCATTGGTCTGCGTACCCACCGTGAACGGCACCATGCCCGAGGCAACCGCAGCGGCTGAGCCGCTTGAAGAGCCACCTGGCGTGCGAGCCGTATCGTGGGGGTTGGTCGTGGGTCCCGGATGAAAATACGCCAGCTCACTCGTAACGGTTTTACCCAGTATCACCGCACCTGCATTGCGCAGGCGCTGAACGAGTGTCGCGTCCTCCAGCGGTCTTTTCCCGGCATC
The DNA here is from genome assembly GCF_000319575.2 of Spiribacter salinus M19-40. NCBI lineage: Bacteria > Pseudomonadati > Pseudomonadota > Gammaproteobacteria > Chromatiales > Ectothiorhodospiraceae > Spiribacter > Spiribacter salinus. Next base: position 1,202,729 of record NC_021291.1, read on the forward strand.
GAGGGCCGTACCATTCTCGGTGGGCATGCCTCGCGCATCGATAATGTCTTTAAGACCGATCGGGACCCCGTGGAGTGGTCCCAAAGGTAATCCTCGTGCCCGTCGGCGATCAGCTTCTTTGGCCTGCATAAGGGCCTGCTGGCCGTCATAGTGGGCCCAGGCATGGATCGCCGGCTCCATCGACTCAATGCGCGCAAGACAGGCATTGGTTGCCTGCTCCGCTGACAGAACCCCGTCGCCTAGCTGTTGCACCAGCTGTCTGGCGGTCAGGGTGGCTGGATCAGCCGTTGGAATACGCTTAACCATAAATCGTATCTGGCAACCAGAAGACAATCTGTGGGAACACGTAGAGCACAACCATCGCCACCACGACGAACAGCAAGAACGGCATACAGCCCTTGAATATCTCAATCAACTGCACCGAGGGCGGCGCTATCCCTTTGAGGTAGTACGCTGACATGGCCATCGGCGGTGTCAGGAAGGAGGTCTGGAGATTCAGCGCTACGAGAATGCCGAAAAACAATGGATCCACGCCGAAGATATCCAGCAATGGCAGGAAAATCGGCACAAAAATGATAATGATCTCGGACCACTCAAGCGGCCATCCCAGCAGGAAAATAATGAGCTGAGCAAGGATCAGGAACGTGATGGTATTCAGGTCCAGACCGACCACGAACTCGGTGATCAAGTGCTCGCCACCCAGGTACGAGAACACAGACGAGAACGTCCAGGACCCAACGAACAGCCAACACACCATCGCAGTGGTCTTGAGTGTGAGGTAAACCGACTCTCGCAGCTTGTCCCAAGTGAGCGCTCGGTAGAGAGCCGACAACGCCAAACCACCCAAAGCCCCAGCCGATGCAGCCTCAGTTGGCGTCGCCAGACCAAACAGGATCGACCCGAGCACTGCCATAATCAGCACGGCAAGCGGCACGAATGACGTAATCATCATCCACATCAGCCTCCCGAACGATAAATCGCCAACTTCTTCATTCGTTGGCTTCGGCGCTGCAGACGGCTGGAGGATGCTTCGTACCACAATGTAAGTGACATAAAGCCCAGCGAGCAGAAGGCCCGGGAAAAGCGCACCGGCATAAAGCCGCACAATCGATGTGCCCGACGCCGCTGCATACACGATCAACATGATCGAAGGTGGTATCAGGATGCCCAATGTCCCACCGGCACAGATAACGCCTGATGCGAAGGACTGGTTATACCGGGCGTTAAGCATCGCGGGCAGCGCCAGCAAACCCATCAACGTCACGACCGCGCCCACAATGCCGGTCGCTGTCGCAAATAACGTACAGGTGATGAGCGCGGCGACGGCCATGGCCCCAGGCACCCGTCGCGCAGCAATATACAAGGTCGAAAAAAGACGCTCGACAATGTTGGACCGCTCAACGATATAGCCCATGAAAAGAAACAGCGGGACCGCCGTGAGCACTTCGTTTGCCATCACCGAATAGGTTTGGTTAACAAACAAGTCAAAAATCCGGCTGTTTAAAAAGCCATTCAAATAGGCCAGCCAAACCTCAAACCCTTCGGCACCCTGCTCAACCAGCCTTTCATAACCGATCCACATCCGATCAGCATTAAAATAGGCGTAGTAGCCGAACCCGATCCCCAGGGCCATCAGCGTAAACGCGATAGGAAACCCGAGGAATATAAAGAGGATGAAGATCCCTAGCATCAGGATCCCGATTTGAGGATCGCTCATCGGTTACTCACTCCGGTATTCGGTGTATTCAGATCTTCTTGATAGCCCTGCTCAAGGAGCTGGTCCTCCAGCTCCGTAACATCGTTCACATCAGGCGGCCATTCGCCTGATCGAATGCAGACGATACAACGGAGGACCTGGGCTACCCCTTGGATGAGCAGTAGCGCTCCTCCAACCACTAGCATCGTTTTGAAGTGAAAGATCGGGATGCCTGCTGGAGAAAAAGAGCTCACTTCCATGTACCGCCAGGAACGCGCTGCGTAACTGGCACCTGCGAAGACGAGCGCGAGAACGCCCGGGAAGAAAAAAAGGAAATAAAGGATTAACTCAACAATGGCTTGGGTTCTTGGCTTCCAAAGCCGATAAAGGAAATCGCCACGAACGTGCGCATTCCGCGAAAGCGTGTAAGCGCCACCAACCATAAACAAAGTGCCGTACAGGATATAGGACATGTCATATGCCCAGGCCGTTGGCGCAGTAAAGAGGTAACGCGATAGCACCTCGTAGCCCATACCAAAGGCCATCAGAAGAATCAGCCAGGCAAAGCTCCGCCCAACCCAGGTCGTGAATCGGTCGATAAAGTGAATGGTTTGAAGCATAGGGCGCTCTTGATAGCCGACATAAAAAAACTGCCCCGGCCAAAAGGCCGAGGCAGGTCATTGGGCTCGAACACGCTTTACATGTTCAGCCGGCCTGGGAAGAAGTGCTCGTAGGCGAGCTGCAGGTCCGGCTGGTTCATGAGCTCGTAGAATACCGTGCGCTCGACCCACTCCTTCTGGCTCTCCATGCACCGACGGGAGAACTCATCCTCTTCAAGCGTTGGAATGAGCGTGCTCCAAGCCTCCAGCTGTGCTGCGAGGATCTCGTCGGACGTCCGATGAACGGTAACACCCGACTCCGTCTGAAGTGCCTGCAGGTCCGCCGAATAGCGGTCGAGTGCAGAGGCTGTATTCGATGTCGACGCGGCCTCAACGGCATGGATGAGGATGGCCCGCAGGTCATCATCAAGACTGTCGAGCATATCCCGGTTAAACAACCACTCAAACGACTCACTGGCCTGGTGATAAGACCCCAGGTAGTAGTTCTTGGCCACGTCCTGAGCACCGAAATCGCTATCGGACGACGGGTTGTTGAACTCGAATGCGTCGATGACGCCACGCTCCATGGCCGGAACGATCTCGCCACCCGGCAACTGCGCGACGGCCATGCCCATCTCCTGCAGGAGGTCCGCAGCAAGGCCCACGGTTCGATACTTGAGGCCCTCGATATCGGACACCGATGTGACATCGTCATTTTTAAACCAGCCGAATGGCTGAGAAGGCATCGGGAAGCCGAAATAACCCTCAACGTTGAAGCCCATGATGTCTTGAACGAGTTCGCGGTAGAGCTCTTTACCACCGCCTGCGTACCACCACGACATCATGTTGTTGGCATCGCCACCCCAGACCGGGCCAGTACCGAACAAGGATGCCGCTTTGTTCTTGCCATACCAGTAAACCGGCACATCATGGCCGATATCCAGAAGGCCATCGCTCACCGCATCCATGAGCTGGAAGGTTCCGACCACGGCGCCTGATGGCAGAAGGTCGATCTGAATGCGGCCGCCGGACATGCTGTGGACGCGATCAACATACTCCTGGGCGAAGTCCTGCCAGATATTGCTGGCGCCCCAGGCGGTCTGCATTTTCAGCACAATTGGCGACTGCGCATGCACGTAAGGTGCACCGACGATCGTCGTTCCGGCAGCAGCGACACCACCAGCTGCGGCGAGACTGCCCTTTAGAAATTTGCGACGTGAACCGTCTGGCTCCGTCGACTTCGCACTGACGTTGTCCACTTTGGAATCGGTCATGCTGCGCTCTCCTCCTCAATGTTGGTACGCACCCCATTGTCGCGGGGCATCGGCAGCACCAATTATTGATCCCCGCAGGGCTCGATAATTGGTCTGTCCACGAAATAGATCATATCTGTGCCCTTCGAGCAAATCACATTTGCACCTGGGGCCTAATGCTCAGCCTTCAGTGCCAGGCGGTGGGCGTGCAACAGGGGCTCCGTGTAGCCGCTGGGCTGCTCTCGGCCTTTCAGGACGAGGTCGCAAGCCGCCTGGAACGGGATGCCCGAGAAATCGGGGCCCATGGGCGTATAGGTCGGGTCGTTGGCATTCTGACGATCCACGACGCTGGCCATGCGCTTCATCGTCTCCATGACCTCTGCTTCACTGACGATCCCGTGGTGCAGCCAGTTCGCGATGTGCTGACTGGAGATACGCAGCGTCGCCCGGTCCTCCATCAAGCCGATGTCATTCACATCAGGCACTTTTGAGCAGCCGATGCCCTGGGCAACCCAACGAACGACATACCCGAGAATGCCCTGGCAATTGTTCTCGAGCTCCTCACGAATCTCCTCGGCGCTCCAGGTGGGGTTGGCCTCCACCGGTACCGTCAGCAAGTCATCCAGACTCGCCCGGCGCTGGCCTGCAAGCTTTTGCTGCTCGGCACGCACATCGACTTGGTGATAATGGGTTGCATGCAGCGTTGCCGCTGTCGGAGAGGGCACCCAGGCGCAGTTGGCGCCCGAGCGCGGATGACCGATCTTGGCGTTGAGCATATCGGCCATGCGATCGGGCATGGCCCACATGCCTTTACCGATCTGGGCGTGATCAGGCAGCCCACAGGCCAGGCCAATGTCGACGTTCCAGTCTTCGTAGGCGGTCAGCCAGCGAGACTGCTTCATCGCGCCCTTTCGGATCATCGGGCCGGCTTCCATGCTCGTGTGAATCTCATCACCGGTGCGATCGAGGAAACCCGTGTTGATAAAGATCAGCCGCTCACGGGCGGCATGGATGCAGGCCTTCAGATTCAGTGTCGTCCGGCGCTCCTCGTCCATGACGCCCACCTTGAGTGTATTCGCTGTGAGGCCAAGCACGCCCTCAACCCGGGAGAAAAGCTCAACGGTCAGTGCGACTTCCTCTGGCCCGTGCATCTTCGGCTTGACGATATAGACACTGCCGGCCCGGCTGTTACCAGATGGCCGCTGGAGATCGTGCGTGGCAATCATTGCGGTGCACAGACCATCCAGAAAGCCCTCGGGGATCGGCTCACCCTGCTCGTCGAGAACGGCCGGCGTGGTCATCAGATGGCCTACATTGCGCACGAGCAGCAGGCTGCGGCCCGGGCGACTGGTTGTCTCGCCATCAACGCCGGTGTAGAGCCGGTCAGGGTTCAGCGTGCGAGCGACCTGACGGCCCTGCTTTGTGAAGGTCTCCTCGAGGTCCCCGCGCATCAGCCCCAGCCAGTTACGGTAAACCCCAGCCTTGTCTTCACCGTCCACGGCGGCAACGGAGTCTTCGCAATCCTGAATCGCTGTCACCGCGGACTCGAGAATGAGGTCTTTCACACCCGCTGGGTGATTCTGTCCAATGGGATCCGTCGGATCGATGCTGATCTCCGCATGCAATCCGTGATTGCATAGCAGCACCGCACTCAGGTGGTCATCCGCCGCATAGCCAACAAACTGAGACGGATCCGCCAGGCCAGTCTCACCCCCGTCACCCAGTTGCACCCGCAGGTCATGGCGTGAACCGGACTGATCAACGCGATAAGCCGTGACCTCACTGTGACTGCCCGCTGCCAGCGGGAACGTTGCATCGAGGAAGGCGGCGGCCCAGGCGACCACCCGCTTCGCACGCTCAGGATTGAAGGCGCTGCCCCGCTCGGCGCCGTCCGCATCCGGAATCACGTCAGTGCCATAGAGCGCGTCATACAGGCTCCCCCAGCGAGCATTCGCGGCGTTCAATGCATAGCGGGCGTTGTTGACCGGTACCACAAGCTGGGGGCCAGCCACCTCGGCAATCTCCCGGTCTACGTTGGTGGTCGAAACCGTAAAGTCCTCGGGCTCGGGCTGAAGATAGCCAATCTCTGTGAGGAACGCCTTGTATGCCGGGTCGCTGTGCCGTCCCGGGTTGTCGCGGTGCCACTCATCAATCTGGCGTTGGAACCGGTCACGCTGCTCCAGCAGAGCCCGATTCCGCGGACCCAAATCGCGGACAATCGCAGCCAGCCCGGTCCAGAAGACCTCTGGCGTTATGCCGGTTCCTGGAAGGGCCTCTTCCACGATCAGTTCATGAAGGGGGGCAGCAACCTGCAGTCCCGCGACCTGTACACGCTCAGTCATTGATTCACTCTCTCCCGGAAATAATTAGACGGGTAACATAAACCAGACACCCCGCCCCATAAAGACGCAGCACGCCTGAGCCTCCTCCTGATCGCGGCTGACTGGTATGATTTTCGCCTGCAGTAGGCAGCTTTCAGGACGCGCAGGACATGAACAATAGCCACTACGACGCCATCGTTCTCGGCAGTGGGCCGGGCGGTGAAGGCGCCGCCATGAAGCTGGCGAAGAGCGGGCGCTCTGTGGTGATGATTGAACGGCACCATGAAGTGGGCGGCGGTTGTACGCATTGGGGGACCATTCCCTCGAAGGCGCTCCGCCACAACATTCGTCGACTGATGGAGTACAACAGCTCGGCGCTGTTTCGGGAGGCGGGCGAGCCACGGCACCTGTCATACCAAACGATGATGGCCCACGCGCGTCAGGTTATTGCGCAGCAAGTCTCGCTACGCAGTCGCTTTTACCTGCGCAACGATGTGCCTGTGCTGCGGGGACATGCCCGGTTCGTGGATGCCCACACCATCGAACTTGCAACCCCCGAAGACCGAACGATGCGCCTCACGGCAGACCACTTCGTCCTGGCAACAGGGTCGCGGCCCTACCGGCCCGCCGACGTCGACTTCAGCCATGACCGCATACTGGACAGTGATCAGATCCTGGAGATGGATCACACCCCGCGGAACATGATCATTTACGGCGCTGGCGTGATCGGCAGTGAGTATGCGTCGATCTTTCGTGGGCTTGGCGTTAAGGTCGATTTGATCAATACCCGCGAGCGCATGCTGGCGTTTCTCGATGATGAAATCTCCGATGCGCTTTCCTACCATCTTCGTGAACACGGGGTGTTGATTCGCCACCGGGAGGAGACCGCGGGCATTGCCGCGGACGATGACGGGGTGACGCTGTCACTGCAGTCCGGCAAATCCATCCGCGGCGACGTCCTGCTCTGGGCCAATGGGCGCACGGGCAACACCGATCACATGGGGCTGGAAGCCCTGGACGTACCGCCAAATGGTCGCGGACAGATCGAGGTCAACGAGGACTTTCAGACGGCACAGCCGCATATTTATGCCATCGGCGATGTCATCGGCTACCCCTCACTGGCGAGTGCCGCCTACGACCAGGGCCGATACGCCGCGACCCATATCCTCGAAGGACAATGTGATTACCGCCTCGCGCATGACGTGCCGACCGGGATCTACACCATCCCGGAAATCAGCTCGGTGGGCCGAACCGAGGAGGAGCTCACGGATGCGAAGGTGCCCTATGAAGTGGGCCATGCCTTTTTCAAGGACCTCGCCCGAGCGCAGATTTCCGGGCAGACCACCGGCATGCTCAAGCTGCTGTTCCATGTCGACACGCTTGAGCTGCTCGGCATTCACTGCTTCGGTGATCAGGCGGCTGAAATCGTGCATATCGGCCAGGCGATCATGGCGCAGCCGGCTCCGAATAACACCCTGCGCTATTTCATGAACACAACATTCAACTACCCGACGATGGCCGAGGGCTATCGGGTGGCGGCGCTCAACGGGTACAACCGGGTTCAGTAGCGCCACCACGCCGTCCGCCGCTGTCATCGCATGGTCATCATGATCATGCAGAGTCCCGGCGAGTAAAAAGGCATGCGCTCATGGATACACCCGATCTCAACAACCCCGAGCTCTACACCAACCGCCAGCTCAGCCTGCTCGAGTTCAACCGACGCGTCGTGGCGCAAGCGGCCGACCCGGACACACCGCTGCTGGAGCGATTGAAATTTCTCTGCATCGCCAGCTCCAACCTGGATGAGTTCTTCGAAATCCGGGTGTCCGGGCTACGCCAGGCCCAGGAGATGGGCGTCGGCCAAAGTGGGCCGGATAACCGCACACCCCAGCAGGTCCTTCGCGAGATCAGCGACCGGACCCACGCCCTGGTCGATGAGCAATATCGGCTGCTGAATGACGAAGTCACGCCGGCGCTTGCGGAGTCCGGCATCCGCTTCCTACGCCGTACCGAATGGACGCCGGCACAGCAGGCGTGGATTCAGAATTACTTCCAGACCGAGCTGCTGCCGATCCTGAGCCCATTGGGACTGGATCCTGCCCATCCATTCCCACAGGTTCTGAACAAGAGCCTGAACTTCATCGTGGCGCTAGAGGGTCGGGATGCGTTTGGCCGCAATAGTGGAATGGCGGTTGTCCAAGCGCCCCGGGCGCTGCCTCGAGTCATTCAGCTACCGGCAACACTTGAGGGCAATGGCCCCTACGACTTTGCTTTCCTCTCCTCGATCATTCATGCCCACGTCAACGATCTGTTCCCGGGCATGAATGCCACCGGCTGCTACCAGTTCCGGGTCACGCGCAACAGCGATCTGTACGTCGACGAGGAAGAGATCGATGACCTCCTACGCGCCATGGAAGGCGAGCTCCCGTCGCGGCGATACGGCGATGCCGTGCGCCTGGAGGTCGCCGCCAACTGCCCGGAGCACATGTCGCAGTTCCTGTTAGAAGAGTTCGAACTCGATGCGGATGCCCTCTATCAGGTCAATGGCCCCGTCAACCTCAACCGACTGCTGGCAGTCTGCGACCTGGTCGATCGCCCGGATCTCAAATACCCGGGGTTTACACCCGGGTTACCCACCGAGCTCCCTCATGGCACCGACCTGATGAAGGTTATGCGGCGGCGGGACATCCTGCTGCATCACCCCTTCGAGTCATTCGCGCCCGTAGCGGAACTGCTGCGTCAGGCCTCGCAGGACCCAGAGGTCCTGGCGATCAAGCAGACGCTGTACCGCACCGGTGCGGATTCAGCGATCGTTGACCACCTCGTCACCGCAGCCCAGGCCGGCAAGGAAGTGACGGTTGTCGTGGAACTGCGTGCGCGGTTTGATGAGGCCGAGAACATTGGCCTGGCCAACCGGCTCCAGGAAGCCGGCGCGCACGTGGTCTATGGCGTGGTCGGGCACAAGACGCATGCCAAAATGATGATGATCGTTCGCCGTGAGAGCGGGAAACTGCGGCATTATGTCCACCTCGGCACCGGCAATTATCACTCTCGCACGGCCCGGCTCTACACCGATTACGGCCTGTTAACGGCCAACCCGGCAATTGGTGAAGACGTCCACCGCGTCTTTCTGCAGCTAACGAGCCTCGGCAAGGTCTCCCGGCTCACGCATTTGCTCGAGTCACCATTCACCCTGCACCAGGGCATGCTCGACAAGATTGCCCGCGAGCAGGCCCATGCCGAGGCCGGCCATCCGGCGCGAATCATCATCAAGGTGAATTCCCTGGTTGAGCCGCGGGTCATCCGAGCGCTGTATAGCGCCTCCATGGCTGGCGTACAGATTCACTTGATTGTCCGCGGCATGTGCAGCCTTCGCCCCGGTATCGAGGGCATCAGCGACAACATCGAAGTCCGCTCGATTATCGGCCGCTTCCTCGAGCATACCCGCGTGTTCTATTTTGCCAATCATGGCGAACCAGAGCTCTTCTGTAGCTCGGCAGACTGGATGGAGCGCAACTTTTTCCGGCGCGTGGAGACCGGATTCCCATTGCTCAACCCCGAATTCCGCCAGCGCGTTATCGACGATCTGGAAGCCTACTTACAGGATAATACCCAGGCGTGGTTGCTCGGCTCAGACGGCCACTACACACGCGATGCCCCAGGCCCTGACGAGGCGGCCTACTCGGCGCAGACTACGCTGCTGGAGACTTACGCCGAGCGCAACTGAAAGCCGGCGCTGGCGAGTAACTCGGCCTCTTCCTGAAGGTCGGTTGCGAGCAAGGGCCGCGCATCAAGCCAATCGTTGGGGAAACGCAGCTCAAGCGTGGGGCCGTCCGCTTGGCAGTCCACAACGGGCAGAGGCTCATCGCTGCGCGCGCGATGCAGAATGACGGCTAGCCTGAGCAACACGGCCAGCCGCGCCGCGGCATCCTGCCAGTCAGCCGGCAGATCCTTGAACACGCCCTTGGGGAATTTTCGCCGATGCGCACGAACCAGCGTTGCCAAGACCTGCTGCTCTTCGCGCGAAAATCCGGCGAGATCGCCATGTCGCAGAATGTAATCGCCGTGCTTGTGATATTGGCTGTGAGAGACATCAAGGCCAATTTCGTGGGTTCTCGCCGCCCAGACCAGCATGTCGCCAAAAAACTCCGCGTCCAGTGACCAGGCCTGGGCCACCTCCCCACGAAGAAACTCGGCCGTTGTAGCCACGCGCTGTGCCTGGTCTGAATCGGCATGATACCGGGCCGCGGTGGCCATAACCGTTGCCGTGCGAACGTCCTGATGACGAATACGCCCGAGCAAATCGAAGAGCAGCCCCTCTCGCAAGGCACCATCGGCGGCTTCAAGGCGCTCGAGGCCGAGCTGATCAAAGGCACCCAGCAAGACGGCCAGCCCACCCGGCAGCACCTGCGCCCGCGCGTCGCTTACCCCGGATAGCGCCAGCTTGTCGACATGCCCCGCATCAATAAGCGCCGTTTTCAGTCGCGCCAGCCCAGCGGCATCAATGCCGGTGTCACTCCAGCCATTGGCGTGCAAGCAGCGCTCGATGGCCTTGATGGTGCCGGAGGCCCCAATCGCGCGCTCCCAGCCCAACCGACGATAACGCGCCGCAATCGGCTCAAGCTCACGCCGGGCTGCAACCTCTGCCCGCCGCAACCGCTTTTCGGTAATACGCCCATCAGCAAAGTGCTGCCGGGTCGCACTCACGCACCCCATATGAAGGCTCTCCATCTCCTTGGGGATAAAGTGCTCGCCGATGATGAATTCGGTACTGCCACCGCCAATGTCCATCACCAGACGCCGGTCATCGTCATCCGCAATGCTGTGGGCGACGCCCAGATAGATCAGGCGCGCTTCTTCGTAGCCAGAGACAACCTGAATGGGATGACCCAAAGCCGCTTCCGCCTCGGCAACGAAGGCGCGCGCATCTCGCGACTGCCTGAGCGTATTGGTCCCAACCGCTCGCACCGCCCCTCGAGGTAATTCGCGGACGCGCTGGCCAAAGCGCTCCAGACAGGCCAGGGCGCGCTCGCGCGCGGCCTCATCCAAGTTTTTGTCCGCATCCAGTCCGGCGGCCAGCCGAACCGACTCACGCAGACGATCGACCACCCGCAAGCCATCAGGCTCAGGCCGGGCAACGATCATGTGAAAACTGTTCGAACCAAGATCAACCGCGGCGACCTCACTCTCCTCGTGGTCAGCCACTGCCCACCTCGCTCTCGCCGCGTGCGCGCTCGATAAGCTGCCAGACATCGTCACCCGCGACCCGCTCACCGACGCCGATCGCGCACTGCACGCTGAACTGCACCGGCAGCCCCGGAAACCGGCCATTCTGAATGGCGTCCTGAAGCTGGCTGGCCACTCGATTGGCCTCGTCTTCCGGGGTATCGGGGAGGACCACCAGGAATTCTTCCCCTCCGTAGCGCCCTAACCCGTCAATATCCCGTACGCCTCGACGGAGACGCTCGGCGACGCCCTGCAACACCTCGTCGCCCGCCGGATGACCGTATTCGCGATTGACCCGCTTGAAGCGCACGAGGTCGATCATGATCACCGATAGGGGCTGGTCCAGCCGCTCAGCACGCTGCATCTCCTGGGTGAGAAACGCGATGGTGGCACTGCGATTGCTGATCCCGGTCAGTGGATCGAGGGAGCGCAGGTCATGGACTTCCTCGAGCGCGCGCTGCAAATCAATCTGGCGCTCTCGTAGCGCTCGTCGCAGGCTGCTGACATGACTCGCAAAAAAGCCGCCACAGGGCACCAGTGTGCTGAGGGCCGCCAGATGCAGAAACTCCACCTGGGGATTAAAGGCCTCCGGGCGCTGCTGCCAGACCGCCGCAATCGCCGTGGCATAACAGAACAGGGCAAAACCGCCCAGGGCGGTGAACTGCCGGGCGTTCAGGCGCAGCACGCCAAACATCAACAACACCAGAAACAGCAGCAGCATGCCGCCCCGTCCGCCATCCAGCAGATACATCGTCATGCCCATCACCAGGCAGACAACGATCATCTGGATGCCCGTGAGGCTTGGGTCGGCAAACCGCTCGTTCCGGCCACTGCGCAACAGCGCAAAAAGCGCACCATTGACCAGCAGAATAACCAGCGCGGCGAACCGCCATTCATGCAGTGCGAGCAGCCCCTGACGGACATACAGTGCCAGCAGCAAGATAGCGAGCAGATAGACCAGAGCGGCCATGAGAAAACGGCGCACCCGCAGCGACTGCCGCGGGTCTTCCTGGGGCAGAACAGGACCGAGGGGGAGGTTCACTGGTCAGACTCCATTTCAGCAAGCTGAATATTGAGCGCTGTCACGGAGATCCAGATCTCCCGAACGGAGAGCGCAAGCGAGAGCATCATGAACACGAGACTCGCCCCGAATAGCCAGCGAGCGGCTTCAGGCAGGCCACCAAACAGTAAAAACATGCTGCCCACACATAGCAGGAGACTGCCGGCGCCGGTGGCCTGCATGGTCTGAATCAGTCGCACCCGGCGCTTGAGATTGTCAATCTGCGCGAGCAGGTTGCGGCGGTGGGTGCTGGCATACTGCGCCTGTAGATCGCGGATCAACGAGGCAAGTGCCAGAAACCGATTGGTGTAGGCCAGCAAAAGCAGGGAGACCGCCGGGAACAAAAGCGAGGGCGTGCCCAGCGTCAGTTCCATGAGGGCCTCCCGCTCATCCGCCCCACTAGCGCTGCGTTCCCATATCAAGGCTGCTCTGCGAGCCGGCGACATCCTCGCGCAGGGTCTCGAAGCGCTCGATCATCTCGGGAACCGCGGGATCCTGCTCGGTCATGGCATCAACGAGGTCAGACTGCAGCGCCTCTTGCGCGTCGCGCACACCGTCATCATCCAGCGCCTCACGGCGAGCGGCCAGAACGGATTCACGGGTCTCCTGATACTCCTGCATCAGGGCCGCCTGATCCTCTTCGGCAGCCTCGCCGCTTCGCAGCTCACGCGTGATGTCCTGCAGCCGCCGAATGGACTTGCGTGGCTCAACACCCTCGTCTCGCATGCGGGACATCACCTGGGTCTGCAGCGTGTCCTGCTGGCGCTGGAGCTCGGGATGATCTTCCATCGCCGTCTGGCGAATTTCGGAGAGTGTCTGCTGGAGTTCACGGAGTTCCTGGCGTTTGCTCTGCAGGCTATCTGTTGTGTCCTGAGCGAAGGATTGACTGCTCAGTGCGAACAGTAACCCTAGCGCTGCCACGCTCACCATTCGGCCTGCGCGGCTATTCAGCATTGTCATCATTCGCTCCAACGACCCATTGGCCCTGCTTAGAAGATCTGCAAGTTACCAGTCCGCGGCTACGCCGTGTCAATAAGATGCGGGTTGGGGCGATGATTACTTCAAATCGATAATCAGCGGATCGTGATCTGAGGCTCGCCAAACGCCCTCGCCCTCACGTGCAAGGTAAGCCGGTTCGTCGGCATTGACCGCCCACGACGTCAGCGCCTGAATTCGGGCAGCCATCGAATCTGTCGCCAGCACGTGGTCCAGATAGCCTGCGCGGCCGCGGTAAACATAGCCATAGCGTTGGGGTGCCGGTACCCGCTGCGCCAGCTGATCCACCAAGCCCGCCTCCACGAGTCGCTGCACCGGCTGCTCCTCGGCATAGGCGTTGAGATCGGCCAGAAGCAGCACTGGCGCCTCAGCCAGCTGATCCGCCTCGACCCAGTCGTCCAGCCAACGCGCCAGTGCGTCGGCCTCAGCCTCCCGCCGCTCGGCCCAGCAACCCGCCCCCCGATCGACATCGCCGTGCTCAGGACAGCCGCCTCGTGATTTGAAATGTGCCCCCGCGACAACCAGCGGCTCGCCCTGTGCGTCCTCAAACACCGCAGCGATCGGATCCCGGGCATGCGCCTCGTCGGCGTGGCGGGCCGCTCGCCTCTGCGTCAGACGCGACGGGCGAAACAACATAACGGTACGAATAACCGCAGCGCTGCGCTCTGACAGGGTCGCTTGGTAGTGTTGTCCAGGTGGCTGGTCTTCATTCAGCCAGTCCAGCAGGTCATCAACGGCCGCCGGTTTGTTCTGGATTTCATGGAGCACGAGCAGGTCTGCGTCGAGTGCCCGCAGGGTCGCCCGCAAGCGTGTCCGCTGGCGCTGAAAGCCCGCTGCGGTGGCGGGTCCACGCCCACCCCGGTCAATGAAGTAGTTCTGCAGGTTGAATTGCACCACCCGCAACGCACTGTCGGCAGGCCGGCGCGGTGCATCAACCGGGCGTGGATTAGCGGAACGGATCGCCGGTGGCGCAACCGGATGGATACGCCATTCGCCAAATGCGTGTGTGACCACCCCCGTGACGGACGCCAGCCGATCCCCGGCGCGTCGCACGCCCGTTTCATCGAGATAGGGCACCGGCCGCGGGTCCCGTCGGTAACTGCCGTCATCGAGCACAACCGGAAACGGCGTTCCGCCCTTGATGCCGGTATTGCGGGCGAAGGCGCGCCCCCCTTGGGCCAGCCGCATACTGCCGTAGCGACCGAGCTGATAGGTGTCCGTAACCGTCAACGGACCGTCGATCCGGATCAGGCGGTTCGCAAAGTCCGCCGGGTCATCCAGCGTATCGGCCGGCACGGCTGTCGGTTTGACTGGCTCCGCGCCACAGTGGACAAGTCCTTCCAGGCGCTCCAGCTGAATGCGACCACGGTAACGCCCGGTCCGGGCTTGCAGGCGCCAGCGCTCAGCCGGTTTTGGCGCAGCCCCCGGCGTAACGTCCGGGGCATACACAAACAAGCCCACCCGGGGCATATCGGATTCCACAAAAAAACCGTTTAACCCGCTTTGCCCCGGAAAGCTGGCGCTAACCGGCGCCTCGATGATCACCTCACGCCCCTCTGGGAGTGGCGCGCCATCCACGCCGGCGATTCGGTCAAGGGCAGTGGTACCCGGGTCGCCGCATTGCCCCGCGCCTGCCACTGCGGCTGAAGACAGCAGGATCAGGGCGAGCCCAAGCACCCATCGCTGCGGGTTAATGACCACGATGCACGTCGCGAACATTGCGCAGGCCCGCGATGCGGTCCACCACCCGACTTAACTGGCCGACGTCGCCCACTTCCACACTCAACACCATGCGGGCGACCTCATCAGTCGGGTCAGTCTGCGTGTTCACCGCGGTCACATTAATCCCTTCGTTGTTCAGCAGCGAAGAGATATCCCGAATCAGGCCGCGCCGGTCATAGGCCTCCACCGTGATATCGATGGCATACAGCTGGGCCGTCTCGTCGGCCCAGCTCACATCGATCAGGCGTTGTGGACTGGTCTCTTCGAGACGCTGGACATTCCGGCAGTCACGGCGGTGAATCGTGACGCCCTCGCCGCGCGTGATAAAGCCGATCACCGAGTCGCCTGGCGCGGGCTGACAGCAGCGCGCGATCCGGGTCAGCAGATTCCCGACACCATAGATCTGGATATCTTCCTCGCCCCGGCCAGCGGTTTTACGCCGGCGGCTGTGGCGTTTCAGCTGTTCCGGATCATCGTCCGCGGGCAGCAGCCGATCACGCAGGAGCCCGGCAATCTGCCCGCCGGTGATGTCGCCGCGGCCAATCGCCGCCAGAAACTCTGGCAGCCGAGGGAATCGCGAGCGACCAGCCAGCGCTTCCAGGTTCACGTCCTCAAGACCCAGCCGATGGAGCTCTCGCTCGAGCACGTGCCGGCCCGTCTCGACATTCTTGTCGTGATCCTGCTGCCGAAACCACGCCCTGACTTTGGAGCGCGCCCGGGGTGAGGTGAGGTAGCCCAGCGCCGGATTCAGCCAATCGCGGCTTGGCTGACCCTGACGGGCGGTCAGGATTTCCACCTGGTCCCCGTTTTGAAGGGCCCGAGTGAGCGGCACGATCCGTCCGTTCACGCGGGCGCCCCGGCAGCGATGACCCACCTGACTATGCACGGTATAAGCGAAATCAAGGGGCGTACTGCCCCGCGGCAAATCGATCACATCGCCTTGCGGTGTAATGACGTAGACGCGGTCCTCGAAGACCTCGGCCTTGAAGCGGTCAAGAAAGTCCTCATCCCCATCACCCGGGGCTTCCAGCAACTTGCGCAGCCACGCGACGCGGGCGTCAAAGTCTGGATCTTCGCCACGCCCTTCCTTGTAGCGCCAGTGGGCGGCGATACCAAGCTCCGCCTGGTCATGCATCTGACGTGTGCGAATCTGAACCTCGACCGCCCGGCCACCCGTGCCGACCACTGCGGTGTGGAGCGACTGGTAATTATTCTCCTTGGGGCTGGCGATATAATCGTCAAATTCACCAGGAATCGGCTGCCACAAGCTGTGCACGACCCCAAGGGCGGCATAGCACTGCGGAACGGTGTCCACGAGGATCCGGAAGGCGCGCAGATCAAAAAGCTCGTGGAAGCCCAGGCCCTTGCGCTGCATCTTCCGCCAGATGCTGTACAAGTGTTTGGGCCGACCGGAGACATTGGCCTCGATGCCTGCCTCGTCCAGGCTGCGCTCCAGCCGGGCCTTCATGGCGTCGATGAACCGCTCTCGATCCACCCGCTTCTCCGCCAGCAGGCGGGCAATGCGCTGGTAGGACGACGGATCGAGGTAGCGGAAAGCCAGGTCCTCCAGTTCCCATTTGATCTGCCAGATACCCAGACGATTGGCGAGTGGCGCGTGGAGATCGAGGGTCTCCCGGGCTATGCGCGCATGATCGGCGTCGGCAACCTGTCGCAGCACCCGCATATCATCCAGACGGTCAGCCAGAATAAGGAACACCACACGAATATCGCGGGCCATGGCCAGCAGCATCTTGCGAAGGGCTTCGGCGCGTTCACCGGCGTCGCCTGAAACGCCGCTGCCATGGAGGTGGCCGAGCTTTTCCATGCGCAGGCTGCCCTCAACCAGACTCGCGACCTCCTGACCGCAGGCCTCGGCGATTGCCTCGACACCCAGGTCGCTACAGGCAGGCAGCTCTTGCACCAGCCCGGCGATTAAGGAGTCAACGTCCAGATCCAGTTCGGCCAGCACAGTCGCCACACGCACGGCATGATCGATGAACCGGTCGCCCGTGTTCCGGCGCTGCTGTCCGCAGGATGCGCAAGCAAAAGCCCAGGCGTGGGCTAGCCGGTCGCGCTCGGCGTTTGCTGGCAGCCTCGGCAGCTGATGCAGCCACGCCTCAAAGCCCTGATCCGCGGGCCGTGACGCGTCTGTCCTGTCCGTCGTTTGCATCATATCTGTCAGTTTACCGCGCCCAGGTATTGCATATCCATACAGTACTGTATAAATTAACAGTGTCATTCACGGACCGGAGCAGGACATGCAGGGCCTCACTCCCCGCCAAGCAGAGATCCTCGAATTCATTCGGCAGTTCCTGGCGCTCACCGGCTATCCGCCTACGCGCAGCGAAATTGCCAGCGAGCTGGGCTTTCGCTCCGCCAATGCCGCCGAGCAGCACCTGCGGGCCCTGGCCCGCAAGAACGTCATTACGCTTCAACCGGGGGCCTCCCGCGGGATTCGCCTTTGCGAAGTCAGCGATACCCCAGTGGAAGCCGAAACGGGGCTGCCCGTCGTCGGGCAGGTTGCAGCAGGCAGCCCCCTGCTCGCCGAGTCGCACATCGACCGCTACTGCCAGGTCAGCAGCGGTCTGTTCTCTCCCGATGCCGACTACCTGCTCAAGGTTCGGGGGATGAGTATGCGGGATGCCGGCATCCTTGACGGCGATCTGCTGGCTGTCCATCGGACCACCGATGTCCGGGAGGGGCAGATTGTCGTCGCTCGCATCGATAACGAAGTCACCGTCAAGCGCTTCTCCCGCGCCGGGCATCAGGTCCGACTCCTGCCGGAGAACGCTGATTTCGAGCCTATTGAACTGGATCTGCGCCATGACGAGCTCACCATCGAAGGGGTGGGCGTCGGCGTGATTCGCGATGGGCTCTGAGCACCAGACAATCAGGAGAAACAACATGAATCAGGCGATTAATCAGCTGCTCGCACAGCCTGGCATCTGGCGCGCCAGCGACCGCCATCCTTCATCAGAGCCCCGCACTGGCACGCATGTACCCAGCGGGTTTTCGGGACTGGATGCGGTACTTCCTGGCGGCGGTTTTCCCACCGGCGCATTGACCGAACTCATCCATGCCCATCATGGCATTGGTGAGTTGCAGCTGGTCATGCCCGCGCTCGCGCGACTCTCCCGGGGCGGCCGGTGGATTGCACTGATCGCTCCACCTTTTGTGCCGTACGCGCCGGCCATGGCGGCACAGGGCATTGACCTGTCCCGAGTCCTGGTCGTACATCCCGATAATGGCACGCAGGCCCTTTGGTCTATAGAGCAGGCCCTGCGCACAGGAACCTGCGCAGCGGTGCTGGCCTGGCCCAGCACCTGTGATGACCGCAGCCTGCGGCGCCTGCAGCTTGCGGCCGAAGCAGGCGACAGTCTCGGCCTGCTGTTTCGTGAAAACGCTGCCGCCAAGGTGCGTTCACCCGCCGCACTCCGGCTTGTGCTTGATCAAAGCGACCGTCAGCGCCTGGGCGTCAGCGTACTCAAATGCCGCGGCACACCGGCTGGCGCCATCGAGCTCGACACCTGGTCCACGGCAGCGGCGGGTCAGCAAATGCCGCTAGCCATGACCCACTAAACCGGGCTCTGAGCGGATGCGTCACCATGCTCTGGTTATGTCTTCACTTTCGCCACCTACCAATGGAAGCGCTGAGTGGTGCCGAGCCAGCGGATTACCCCATCGTGATCACCGAGGCCGGCCGAATCATGAGGCGCAATCGTCTGGCTCGACAGGACGGCATTCACGATGGCATGTCAGTGGCAGCGGCTCGGGCAATGACCATCGGGTTGCGAGAGTGGGCGCATTGCCCGGATCGCGAGCGTCGCATGCTCGAGCAACTCGCTACCTGGGCCGGTCAATTCACCTCCCGCGTCAGTGTGCTCGCGCCGCGGTCGCTGCTGTTGGAAATCGGGGCCAGTCTTCATTATTTCGGTGGCCTCGAACCGCTTCGCCAGCGCCTTCATGATGCGCTCACTACCCTCGGCCACCAGGCTGCGCCGGGCATTGCGCCAACACCGACGGCGGCATGGCTGCTGGCCCGACATGGCGACACAACGCCCATCACCGACGCCTCCGCGCTTGCCGATCGGCTAGCCTCTCTGCCCGTTACCCGACTTGATCTGCCAGCGCGTATCCAGAAAGCGCTGAAAGGGTTGGGCTGCCAAACCATTGGGGATCTCCGGGCCATGCCACGGGATGGCCTTCGCCGCCGCCTGGGCCAGGCGCTACTCGAGACCCTGCAGCGGGCCCATGGCGAGCGCGCCGACCCACGCATGGACTGGAAGCCTCCAGCGCAGTTTCGAGCACGCATTGAACTGCCTGCCGAGACCACCGACAGGCAACAACTGCAACCTGGCTTCAGCCATCTGGTGGATGCGCTATGCGGGCACTTACAACGCCTGGATGCCGGCATCACGCGTCTGCACTTCCGACTCCACCACAACGATCGGCCCGCGACACCGCTGCGCGTGGGCATCATGACGCCGAGTCGTGACAGGGAACGCTTGATGGCACTGCTCGAACAGCAACTGGCGCAGTGCCAGCTCACAACCGGCGCACAAGCCATCAGCCTGAAGGCCGGTCGCCTGCAACCGCTCACTGGACAGAGCCAGGACCTGCTGGGAGATGCGACCGAAAACAACACCGCAGCGGCCTGGCAGCGACTGGTCGAAGACCTGGACAACCGCCTGGGACAAGGTCGGGTGCGGGCACTGTCAGTGCGTGAGGAACACCGACCAGAGCACGCATGGCAATACGCCGAACCGGGCCAGGGGCGTGGCAATGGCGGTCAGACACCGCGACCAACTTGGCTATTGCCCCAGCCAGCAGTCCTGGAAAGTCATGATGGCCGCCCTCACTATCATGGCCGCCTCATCCTCGAGCATGGACCTGAGCGCATCGAATCCGGGTGGTGGGATGGCCAGGACGTCAGCCGCGATTATTACCTGGCTGCCAGCCCGACCGGTGAGCGGCTATGGATTTTCCGCGAGCGTCGTGGCGCACGCGGCTGGTACCTGCATGGCCTTTTTGCCTGAGGGGTGGCCATGAAACGTGATGCCCCGCCCTACGCCGAACTCCACTGTCTGAGCAACTTCACCTTTCTTCGCGGTGCCTCCCACCCCGAAGAACTGGTCGCACGAGCAGCCGATCTGGGCTACCGCAGCCTGGCCATCACGGACGAGTGCTCTCTGGCTGGCGTTGTGCGGGCCCATGCCGCCGCCCGCCAGCATGACCTTCATCTAATCATCGGCAGCGAGTTCTATCTTGAAGACGGCTTGCATCTGATCCTGCTGGCACCGGATCGGGCCGCCTACGGCCGGCTCTCGGCATTGATCGCGCTCGGCCGCAGTCAGGCCACCAAAGGCACCTATCATCTCACCCGGAGCGATCTGCAGGATGGCATCCCCGGTTGCCTGGCCCTGCTGGTCACTGACACCAACACGGCCGATGACTCGGCTCACTGGGTCGCCCGCACTTTCCCGGGTCGTGCCTGGCTAACCACGTCGGTGCAGCGTGATGGCCTCGATACCGCGCGTTTCGATCACTGCCGTGCGCTCGCGAGCCGCCATGGCCTGCGCGCGACAGCCAGCAGTGGGGCGCTAATGCACCGGCGGAGCCGACGCGCCTTGCAGGACACCCTCACCGCGGTCCGGCTGCAGCAACCAATCAGCGCACTGGGGCACGCGCTGGCGGCCAATGGCGAGCGACATCTTCGCAGCCGCGCCCGGCTGGCACGGGACTACCCCCGAGACATGCTGGCCGAAGCCCTGCGCATTGCTCGACGCTGCCGTTTCTCTCTTGATGAACTGCGCTATGAATACCCCGAAGAACTGGTGGCCGAGGGCCATACCCCGGCGAGCTGGTTACGACATCTCGTAGAGACCGGTGCCCACACAACCTGGCCAGCCGGCATCCCTGAACGTGTTCGCCACGCCATCGAACACGAGCTTGCCCTGATCAGCGAGCTGGCCTATGAACCCTATTTCCTGACCGTACACGATGTCGTCGCATTCGCCCGCCAGCGCGGCATTCTGTGTCAGGGACGCGGATCGGCGGCTAACTCGACGGTCTGCTACTGCCTGGGCATCACCGCCGTCGATCCCTCTCGCGCCAGTCTGCTGTTCGAGCGCTTCATCTCTCGCGAGCGTAATGAGCCGCCGGATATCGATGTCGATTTCGAGCATGACCGCCGCGAAGAGGTCATTCAGTACATCTACCGCAAGTACGGCCGTCACCGAGCGGCCATCGCAGCAACCGTCATCTGTTATCGCCCCCGCAGCGCACTGCGGGATGCTGGCCGAGCGCTTGGCCTCGATGCCGACCAGCTCCAGCGTCTGACTGGCAGCATGCAGTGGTGGGATGGTCAGCACATCGAACGAGCGCGCCTTGAGGCGGCGGGCTTTGATCCGGACAACCCAGTGATCCATCGCTTGCTGACGCTGGTGCGCACCATGATCGGATTTCCTCGCCATCTGTCGCAGCACGT
Organism: Spiribacter salinus M19-40; assembly: GCF_000319575.2. Taxonomy (NCBI): domain Bacteria; kingdom Pseudomonadati; phylum Pseudomonadota; class Gammaproteobacteria; order Chromatiales; family Ectothiorhodospiraceae; genus Spiribacter; species Spiribacter salinus. The sequence continues at coordinate 1,224,089 of NC_021291.1, forward strand.
CGGCGGGTTCGTCATCAGCCGCGGGCCGCTCAGCGAGCTCGTTCCCACTGAAAATGCCGCCATGGCGGGGCGCAGCATCATCCAGTGGGACAAGGACGACCTGGAAACCCTGGGGCTGCTCAAAGTCGACTGCCTTGCCCTGGGCATGCTCAGCGCCATTCGGCGCAGCTTCGATCTGCTGAACCTGCACTACAACCGCCCACTGTCACTGGATACGCTCCCGCGAGAAGACCCTCAGGTCTACGACATGCTCTGCCGGGCTGACACAGTGGGCGTATTCCAGGTTGAGTCCCGGGCGCAGATGGCCATGCTGCCGCGCCTGCGACCACGGGCCTTCTATGACCTGGTCATCGAAATATCGATTGTCCGCCCAGGACCGATCCAGGGCGATATGGTGCACCCCTATCTCCGCCGTCGGGCTGGTGAAGACGCCGTGGAATACCCCAGCGACGAAGTCCGCGGCGTGCTGGAGCGAACCCTCGGTGTGCCCATCTTCCAGGAGCAGGTCATGCAGCTCGCCGTGGTCGCCGCTGGCTTCAGCCCAGGCGAAGCCGATCAACTCAGACGCGCCATGGCGGCCTGGAAAAAACGGGGTGGGCTGGGGCCTTTTCGCGAGCGGCTCCTCGAAGGCATGGCCGAGCGAGGTTATGCGCCTGAATTTGCCCATCGGGTTTTCGAGCAGATCTGCGGCTTTGGTGAATACGGCTTCCCGGAGTCCCATGCCGCCAGTTTTGCCCTGCTGGTTTATGTCTCGGCATGGATCAAATGCCACTACCCGGAGGTCTTTGTCTGCGCCCTGTTAAACAGCCAGCCCATGGGCTTTTATGCCCCAGCCCAGCTGGTTCGCGACGCCCGAGCCCACGGCGTAGAGGTGCGCGGTGTGGATGTCCGCTTTAGCGACTGGGATTGCACGCTGGAGCAAGACACGGACCAACGCCCGGCCTTGCGGCTGGGTCTGCGGTTGATTCGCGGTTTTGGCCAGGCCGCTGCCGAGCGTCTGATGGCGGCTCGGGATAACGAACACGCCTTTGCCGATGTCGCTGACCTTGGCCGGCGAGCCCAGCTCGACCGGGGCGATCTGCGTGCCCTGGCCGATGCCGGGGCACTCGCGGGACTCGGGGGACACCGACATCAGGCCTGGTGGCATGTGCTGGGCATTGAGGCCCATGGACCCTTACTCGAAAACGCCCCGGATCAGGAATCGCCCACAACCCTGCGCGCCCCCAGCGAGGCTGAAAATCTGCTGGGCGACTATCGCAGCCTTGGCCTGACGCTGGGCCGTCACCCCATTGCCCTGCTCCGCGATCAGCTCCGCCGGCACGGCTATCGCCCGGCCAGTGAGCTGACCCGGAGCGGCCATCGGCGCATCGCACGCAGCGCAGGCCTGGTCACAAACCGACAGCGCCCCGGCGCAGCGGGGGGTGTCGTATTCCTGACGCTTGAGGACGAGACCGGCACAGTGAATGTTGTGGTCTGGAAGGATCTTGCACGGCGGCAGCGCCAGATTCTGGTGGGTGCGAGTCTGCTGGGTGTCGTGGGGATCTGGGAGCGCCGCGACGAGGTTGAACACCTCATTGCAGGCCGGCTGGAAGACCACAGCCACCTTCTGGGCACTCTGGAGACGCGATCTCGGGATTTTCACTGACGAACGCCTTATCATGGGCGAATGCCCCCATCAGACAACGGCCAGACCCCACGCGCCATTCTCGAGCGGATCTTCGGCTACCGCAGTTTTCGTGGTCAGCAAGCTGCGGTTGTCGATTGGGTCAGTGAAGGCGGCAATGCCCTGGTGCTCATGCCCACCGGTGGGGGCAAGTCGTTGTGCTACCAAATCCCCGCCCTCGTCCGAACGGGGCTCGCGGTCGTGATCTCGCCGCTGATTGCACTCATGCATGACCAGGTCACCGCACTGAGACAGCAGGGCGTGCGGGCCGCCGCGCTCAATTCCAGTCTGGATCCGGTGGAGCGCATCGAGGTTGAACAGGCGATTGAAGCCGGCACCCTTGATCTGCTTTATGTCGCTCCCGAACGGCTGCTGTCCGGCGATCTGCTTAACCGGCTCTCGCGCCGACCTGTCGCACTGTTTGCCATCGACGAGGCGCACTGCGTGTCGCAATGGGGACATGATTTCCGACCCGAATATCTCCAGCTGGGCATTCTTGGGGAGCGCTTCCCCGCGGTTCCCCGGGTCGCGCTGACCGCGACCGCCGATACCCGCACCCGCGAGGAGATTCATCGCCAGCTGCTTCCCGCCGATGCCCGCGTCTTCGTCTCAAGCTTCGATCGCCCCAACATTCGCTATCACGTCGGCGTCAAAGAAAAACCCCGAGAGCAATTACTGCGCTTCATCCGCGAGCGTCATGCCGGAGAATCCGGCATTGTCTACTGCATGTCCCGCCGGGCGACCGAGCAGATTGCCGACTGGCTGAACGCGCGGGATATCCCCGCGCTTGCCTATCACGCCGGGATCGACCCTGCGCAGCGCCAAGCACACCAGGGCCGATTCCTTCGCGAGGATGGCCTTGTCATGGTCGCCACCGTCGCCTTTGGCATGGGTATCGACAAGCCGGATGTGCGTTTTGTCGCGCATCTGGATCTACCCAAGACCCTTGAGGCCTATTACCAGGAGACCGGGCGCGCTGGCCGCGATGGCCTGCCGGCGGAGGCCTGGCTGATTTACGGCCTGCAGGACATTTACCGGCTTCGACAGATGAGCGCCGAGTCGACCGCAGGCGATGATCACAAACGCCGGGAACATCAGCGCCTTGAAGCCCTGCTGGGTTTTTGTGAGACGACCGGTTGCCGGCGGCCGGCATTACTTGGCCATTTCAGTGAGACGCACGCCGGTGAATGCGGCAACTGCGACAACTGCCTTACCCCGCCCGCTACCTGGGACGCCACGGATGCGGCTCGCCGAGTACTGTCCTGCGTCTACCGCACGGGCCAGCGCTTTGGGGCCAAACATGTCATTGACGTCCTGCGGGGCGCTGATGATGAGCGGATTCGGCGACTGGGCCACGATCAGTTAACCACCTGGGGCATTGGCCAGGATCTGGCCGCAGGACTATGGCAGTCCGTTATCCGCCAGCTTCTGGCCCACGGCCTGCTCGCCCCCGATCCGAACGGGCACGGGGGACTGCAGCTCACCGATGCCTGTCGCCCGGTTCTGCGGGGAGAGACACGAATCGAGCTGCGTGAGGATGCGCTGCCAACCCGCCAGCGCCCATCCCACCAACGCATCGAGGCAGCCGACGTGGCGGCCGACCCGGACACTTGGGCCACCCTGCGGGCCGAGCGGCGCCGGCTTGCTGAAGCAGAAGGCGTGCCGCCTTACATTATCTTTCACGACGCCACCCTGCTGGCCATGCTCGAGCAGCAGCCGCGTAATCTGGCCGAGATGGCCGATGTGCCCGGGGTCGGCGCACACAAGCTCAGCCGCTATGGTGAGGCGTTCCTAGCCGCGCTCGCGGCTTCCCCGAGCACTTCAGGCGCCTGAACGGCCATGCGGTTCAGGCCGCTCAGCACCGCCCGAATGGACGCCGTGACGATGTTGGCATCCAGGCCAACGCCATAGACATCACCCTCAATGGGCGCCGCGGCCAGCTCCATAAAACAAATCGCGCCGGCATCCGACCCATGACTCAGTGAGTGCTCCTCGTAATGCTGCACTTTGACCGGGCTGCCCAGGGCATCCAGCAAGGCGTCAATCGGGCCGTTCCCGAATCCGGTCAGCACCTGCTCTTCGCCCCCGCGGTCCAGGCGCAAACGAATGCCCTGGCGGTCATTGGCATCAAACAGTGCATGCCCGAGATAATGCAAAGGAGAATCAAGGGTCAGATACTCCCGCTCGAAAATGGCCCAAAGCTGGTCTGCAGCGACGGTCCCGCCCGACGCGTCGGTGTGTGCCTGAACGACCTGCGAGAACTCCACCTGGAGGCGCCGGGGCAGGCTGACGCCGTACTCACGCTCAAGGAGATAGGCGATCCCGCCTTTGCCTGACTGGCTATTAACCCGAATGACCGACTCGTAGCTGCGGCCGATATCCCGCGGATCAATGGTGAGATAGGGCACTTGCCAGACCCCGTCCTCGGGCTGGACGGCAAATCCCTTGCGAATGGCGTCCTGGTGCGACCCTGAAAACGCGGTGAAGACCAGATCGCCCACATACGGATGCCGCGGGTGCACGGGCATCTCCGTGCACTGCTCAACGGTGCGCAAAACCTCGTTAATCCGCGAGAGATCCAGGCCCGGGGACACACCTTGCGTGTAGAGATTGAGCGCCAAGGTCACCAGATCCACATTGCCGGTGCGCTCACCGTTACCGAACAGGCAACCCTCCACCCGATCCGCACCAGCCATCAGCGCCAGCTCGGTCGCGGCCACGCCCGTCCCACGATCGTTGTGCGGATGCACACTGAGCACGATGCCCTCACGCCGAGCCAGATGCCGATGCATCCACTCGATTTGATCGGCGTAGACATTGGGCGTGGACATCTCAACCGTGGCCGGCAAGTTGATGATAACCGGGCGTTCGGGCGCAGCCTGCCAAACCGCCGTGACCGCATCGACCACCTCAAGGGCGAACTCGGGCTCCGTGGCACTGAAGGTCTCCGGGCTGTACTGAAAACGCCAGTCGGTCTGCGGATTCTCATCGGCCAGGGCCTGGATATGGCCCGCAGCCTCGACGGCCATGGTGCGAACGCCCTCTGCCGCCTGCCGAAAGACGACGTCGCGAAATACCGGTGAGGTCGCATTGTAGACATGCACAATGACCCGTGGAGCGCCCGCGACGGACTCGAACGTCCGGGCAATCAGATCGGGCCGTGCCTGCGTCAGCACCTCAATCCACACGCCCTCCGGAATCGCGTCGGTATCAATCAAATGTCGGACAAAGTCGTGATCAGCCTGTGAGGCGGAGGGGAAACCCACCTCAATCTCCTGAAATCCGATCTCGATCAGGCAGTCATACAAGGCCCGCTTGCGCGGCACATCCATCGGCTCGAACAAAGCCTGATTACCGTCACGCAGATCGGTACTCATCCAGATCGGCGGCCGTGTGAGGGTGCGATCAGGCCATTGCCGGTCGCTCAGCCGCACGGGCCGGTAGGGCTGATATTTCTGGCTAGGATCCTTGAGCATGCTGGCGCGCTCCCTGTGATTAAACGAGTCTGCTGCCGCCGGTGGCGGTCATTGGGAAAAGCAACGATTGGAGGGGGATTATTTAACTGCGCGCGCGGCGCAGCAGCAGGCCAGCCAGAAGGCCCAGGGAGCGGAGCAGTCGTGCAAGATTGTTGATTGTCATCGACATAGCCCGAGTAAACCGTTAACGGCATCGGGAAGTCAAGCGATCCGGTAGACTGGGGCCATGTCAACATCCCCGCATTCATGGCGGCAATACCTTGGGGTTTTCCGCTATAGCCGTCGAGCCATTGAGCTCGTCTGGCAAACGAGCCGCGCACTCACGTTCATACTGGCCATCGCAACGCTCGTGGCCGGCCTGCTCCCTGCCGCTGCCGCGTGGGTCGGTCAGCTCATCGTCGATGGTGTCGTGGCCGCGATCGAGGCCGATGCCGGCATCCCCGAGCGGCTGTTGTGGCTCGTCGCCCTGGAGGGGGGAATCATCGCGGGCATCGCCGGTGGCCAGCGCGCGATCCAGACCGTGCAGTCCCTGTTGCGCGCGCAGCTCGGCCAGCGCGTTAACGTCATGATTCTTGAAAAAGCGCAGACGCTGCAGCTTGCAGACTTCGAAGACTCGGAGTTCTACGACAAGCTCACACGCGCCCGTCGCGAGGCCTCAAGCCGCCCTCTCAGCCTCGTTAACCGAACTTTCGGTCTCATCCAGAATGGCCTGTCACTTGCCAGCTTTGCCGGCCTCCTGTTTGCGTTTTCGCCCTGGGCGGTCGCCATCCTCGTGCTCGCCGGGCTCCCGCAATTCTTCTCCGAGGCCAAGTTCTCCGGCGATGCCTTTCGGCTCTTTCGCTGGCGCAGTCCTGACACCCGTCAGCAGATGTACCTCGAGACAGTCCTTGCTCGAGAGGACAGCGCCAAGGAGGTCAAGCTCTTTCAACTCGGTCCGCTGCTGCTGCAGCGCTATCGCGACATCTTCGAACGACTCTATCGCGAGGACCGAAGCCTGACACTGCGCCGAGATTTGTGGGGCTTTGGCCTGGGGTTGATTGCGACGCTGGCGTTTTACGCCACCTATGCGTGGATTGTGATGAGCACCGTGGCCGGTGCGATCACGCTCGGGCAGATGACGATGTATCTGGCCGTATTCCGCCAGGGCCAGAGCGCTGTCAGCGCCAGTCTCACGGCCATTAGCGGCATGTACGAGGACAACCTCTACCTGTCCAACCTGTATGAATACCTGGAACAGCCGGTGAGCACCGGAACCGGGGAGGCCACCACCGGTGCCATCCCTAATGATGGCCTACGCTTTGAGGGCGTTAGCTTTCGCTATCCTGGCAGTGAGCAATTCGCGCTCGAGTCGATCGACCTTCACCTGGCCCCGGGCCAGACCCTCGCCCTTGTCGGCGCAAATGGCTCAGGTAAAACCACGCTGATCAAGCTACTGGCAGGTCTCTACACCCCTTCCGCAGGGTGTATCCGACTGGATGGCACGGATCTTCGCGATTGGGATAGCACCACGCTGCGCCAGCGGATCGGAATCATTTTCCAGGACTTCATGCGCTACCAGCTCCCCGTTGGCGAGAACATCGGTGCCGGCGACGTCACCCACTTTCAGGACGAAGCGCGCTGGCAACAGGCCGCCCGCCAGGGTCTGGCTGATGCCTTCATTGAAGAGATCCCGGGTGGCTACCACGCCCAGCTGGGACGCTGGTTCAAGGATGGCCGCGAACTGTCCGGCGGACAGTGGCAAAAAATCGCTGTGGCGCGGGCGTTCATGCGTGAGGAGGCCGACGTGCTTGTACTCGACGAGCCGACAGCTGCCATGGACGCGGCGGCAGAGGCGGAGATCTTCGCCCATTTCCGCGAGCTGACCCGAGACCGCATGGCCATCCTGATCTCCCACCGTTTCTCGACCGTGCGCATGGCCGATGAAATCGCCGTCATCGATGGCGGGCGCATTATTGAGCGGGGCAGTCATGACAGCCTGCTAGCCCGAGAGGGCCAGTATGCCCATCTGTTCCAACTACAGGCGGCGGGCTACCAGTGAGCCCAACGGCATGCCGTGAACTGATCTGGGTCACTGGTGCGGCAGCGGCCACCCGGGCCCACGCCGAGGCCTGTCTGCGGGCCCAGCATCAACAGCCGGTCGGCTGGATTGGCACCCCCTCATCGCCCTGGCCACCAGCCTGGTCGGTGGTGCCCACCGGGCAGGGCCGCCAGCTCCTCGGGCGAACCCTGACGGCCGGTGTACTGGATGCCCATGCCGGTTTTGATCCGGATGACTTTGGCGCCCTCAGCGGCACCATCAGCGGCGGCGGTGCCCTCATCTTGCTGAGCCCACCGGCTGAGGCGTGGCCGGAACAGCCTGACCCCGCCCTTCAGCCCCTGCTCACCCATGGCCTCACCCTGACCGATTTCCAGGGCCATTTCCTGGCCCGACTGATCCGGCTCCTGAATGACGATCCGGCGGTCACGCACGTTGATGTTGCAACGGCCAACCGGCACCCACGCGCCTTAACTCCACCGTCAACCGCTCAGCCGGTCACCACACACGATCAACAGACCGCCATCGCCGCGATCACCGCATTAGCCGAGCCCCCCCTGCCGGCCACGCTGCTGATTACGGCCGATCGCGGTCGGGGCAAATCCGCTGCGCTTGGATTGGCGGCCCAGGCCCTGTGCGATCCGAGCGTGCGATTAACCGGGCCATCCCGGGCCGCCGTGGAACGCGTGATTGCGCATGCCGGATCAGCTGCGCCCCGTTTCACCGCCCCTGAACGCGTGACAGCCGACGACGGACTGCTCATGGTCGACGAGGCCGCCGCTCTCCCCCTCGGGCTGCTCGCCCAACGCGTTAGAGAAAACCCCCGGTGTGTGCTGACCGGCACGGTGCATGGTTATGAGGGCAGCGGCCACGGCTTGACGCTGCGCCTGGCTCGGATCCTGGAGGACGCCGGATGCCCGCTTCAGCGGCTGCATCTAACCGAACCGATCCGTTGGCCGCTCAACGACCCGCTCGAGGCACTCACGGATCGCATCCTCCTGCTCAGTGCTGAACCCCAACCCACCGACTCGCGCACTGCCCGGGCCACCGTGACCGTCGAGCCCATGGCGGCCGAGGCGCTAGCGGGCAACGAGACGGATCTGCACGATGCCTTCGGGCTACTGGTGGCCGGGCACTATCAAACCCGACCGCGGGATTGCCGCCAGCTCCTGGATGACCCAGCCATGCAGATCGTCGTCGCGCGCGCGGGCCGGCAGATCATTGGCATCGCGGCAGCCCGCCCGGAAGGGGGGCTGGACGCTGATCTGGCTGAAGCGGTTTACCTTGGCAGACGCCGGCCAGCAGGTCATTTAATCGCTCAATCTCTGACGTTTCACGCCGGCATCAGGGAAGCGGCCAGGCAATCGGGGCTGCGTATCCAGCGGATCGCCGTACACCCTGATTGGCAGCGCCAGCGGGTCGGTCAAGCACTCGTGGACGCCCTGGCGAACACAGCCAGTGAGAGCGGGTGTGACTGGTTGGGGACAAGCTTTGCCGCCAGCCCAGCGCTCATCGATTTCTGGCGAGCCTGTCGACTGGACGTTGCGCGGGTCGGTAATCGACGCGATCCCCGCAGCGCCAGTCACGCCGTCATTATGCTGCGGGCACTCAGCGCGGCGGGGACGTCGTTGATCACCCAGGCGCGGCAGCGTGTCGCCGTGCACCTGCCCGATCAGCGCCAGCACGCCCTCTGCGACCTGCCCACGCCGCTCTTTGAGCGGCTATCCAGACACCTGCCGCCCCACCCACCAACAGAATCCGTCGATCAAGCCGATCTGCGCGCCTTTGCCTATGGTTACCGTGCATTACTGGACAGCCACGGCGCACTGGCGCGACGGGCGCAGGGCGTCGACAATGGGTGGTCGCCTTTAGACGATGCCCTGCTGGCGACGGCCATTCGCGCGCCTCAGGACAGCGCGGCGCTTGCGAGCGCGGCAGGCGTGACGGGCCGTCGCGAGGCACTCGCCCGCCTGCGATGCATCGCGCAACAATTGCTGGAGAGTGATCCATGAGTGACGAGGTCATCCGCATCCGCGGAGCCCGCCAGAACAACCTGCGCAACCTGGACCTGGACCTGCCGACCGGCGAGTTCACCGTGATTACCGGTGTATCCGGATCCGGCAAGTCATCACTGGCTTTCGACACGTTGTATGCCGAGGGGCAGCGCCGCTACGTCGAGACATTCTCGCCCTATGCCCGGCAGTTTCTGGACCGTATGGACCGCCCTGCCACCGATCGCGTGGAGGGGATTCCACCAGCGATCGCCATTGATCAGACCAACCCGGTGCGCACCTCACGCTCCACCGTGGGCACGATGACCGAGCTCAACGACCATCTGAAATTGCTCTTTGCCCGGGCTGCCCGTTTGTACTGCGGTGGCTGTGGTCGGCAGGTCACGCGAGACACCGCAGACGGCATCTTTGAGCGCCTGCAAGGCCGGTGCGAAGGCAAGCGCGTGCTCATCGCCTTTGATGTGGCCATCCCGACCCAGTACGAGGCCGCAGAGATTCGCGCACTGCTTGAGCGCCAGGGCTATACGCGCATCGAAGACAGCCCCAATGGCGGGCTGCGGGTGATTCAGGATCGCGTGCGCCTCACCGCCGAGCGCCGTGATCGCATCATCGAGGCGCTCGAAGCGGCATTCACCCATGGCCGCGGCCGCCTGGTGGTGGTCGAGCTCGATGACCAGCGGGCGCCCGTGGTCACCCATCGTTTCTCGAGCGATCTCCACTGCCCGGACTGCGACCGCCATTATCAGGAGCCCACGCCCAGCCTGTTTTCCTTTAACTCACCGATTGGCGCCTGCGAGACCTGCCGCGGCTTCGGCCGGGTCATGGGCATCGATTATGGGTTGGTCATACCCGACCCGCGGCTTAGCCTGCGCGACGGAGCCATCCGGCCCTGGCAGTCCGGCAAATCCGCTGAATGCCAGAAAGACCTCCTCCGTCATGCGCGCCGCCAGGGCGTGGCCGTCGATATCGCCTGGGAAGATCTGCCCGAGGCCGATCGGCGCTGGGTACTGGAAGGCGACGGGAAACGCCGGGATGACTGGTACGGCGTCCAGGGCTTCTTCGACTGGCTCGAGGCCAAGAGCTACAAGATGCATGTCCGGGTCCTGCTCTCCAAATATCGCAGCTACGACCTCTGCCCTGATTGTGAGGGCGCACGCTTAAAGCCCGAGGCCCTGCTCTGGCGCCTGGGAGGGCATGCGGAAGCCGCGGCAGCGCTGCCCACGGACCAACGGCATCGCCCCCGAGGCACCACAGTGTCAGAGGAGGCGTTCCAGGGCCTGCCCGGGTTGTGTGTCTACGACCTGATGACGCTGCCGCTTGATCGCACCGCGCGCTTTTTTGCCGATGTTGCCTTGCCTGCGCCAATGGATGACGCCGTCCCGGTGCTCATGGAGGCCATCGGCAGTCGGCTGGGGTTTCTTGAACAGGTCGGCGTGGGCTACCTCACTCTGGACCGCCAGTCCCGCACGCTCTCGGGCGGGGAAGTCCAGCGCATCAATCTGACCACGGCCCTCGGGACATCACTGGTCAATACGCTTTTTGTACTGGATGAACCCAGTATCGGCCTGCATCCGCGGGATATCGGTCGGATCACCGGCGTTATGCAGCGCCTGCGGGATGCCGGCAACACGCTGGTCGTGGTGGAGCACGATCCGGACATCATGCAGGCGGCCGAGCGCATCCTGGATATCGGCCCCGGGCCCGGCCGGGCCGGCGGCGACATCGTGTTCAATGGCACGCCAGCGGCACTGCGCGCCGACCAGACCTCCCTGACCGGGGCGTATCTGCGCGGCAGCCAGACCGTGGCCGCCCAAGACCGGACACCGCGTGGTGAGCCCGAGACCTGGCTCGAGATTCGGGGCGCCCGAGAACACAATTTGCAGGGCATCGACATCCGCCTGCCCCTGCATCGCCTGGTCTGTCTGACGGGTGTATCGGGTTCCGGCAAGTCCACGTTGCTGGAGACCGTGCTGTACCGAGCCTTGCGAAAACAACTCGGCGAGGCGGTCGATCCACCCGGCGCCCACGATGCGCTGCTGGGCGCTGAGACCATCGATGAGGTGGTCATGGTGGATCAATCAGCCATCGGCCGGACCACGCGCTCAAACCCGGCGAGCTACGTTGGCGCCTTCGACCCCATTCGCAAGGCCTTCGCGCGTGAACCGCTGGCGAAGGAGCGGGGCTACACGGCTGGCACATTCAGTTTTAATGCGGGCAATGGCCGCTGCCAGGCCTGCGGCGGTAACGGTTTTGAACACGTGGAGATGCAGTTTCTCTCCGATGTCTACTTGCGCTGCCCGACCTGTGATGGCCGGCGCTTCCGCGACAGTGTCCTTGAGGTCCGCTTGCCGCCGGCTCACGACCTGGCGCGCGGCCCGGCCTCCATCGCCGATTGTCTTGAGATGACGGTGGATGAGGCGACCGCCTTCTTTGCCGATTACCCGGAAATCCTCCGCGGCCTCGAGCCCCTTGTCGCTGTGGGCTTGGGCTACATGCAGCTTGGTCAGCCTGTCCCGACGCTATCGGGGGGCGAGGCGCAGCGCCTCAAACTCGCCGGGCATCTGGCAAAGGCGGGCCGACGCCGCGGCGGCCACAAACTATTCTTGTTTGATGAACCCACCACCGGTCTGCATTTCGCGGACATCAGCGTGCTGCTCACCGCCCTCGAACGTCTGATTGCCAACGGCCATTCCGTCATCCTGATCGAGCATAACCTCGACGTCATGCTGGCCTCGGACTGGCTCGTCGATCTTGGCCCCGAGGGCGGCGATGCCGGGGGTCAGCGCCTGGCTGAAGGCCCACCCAGTGCCGTCATGGCCAGTGAGGCCAGCCACACGGGGGCCGCCCTGAAGCGCTATCGGGCCAGTCGCGATCACGGCACCCCCTCCGCGCTCGCCGTGGCCGATGCACCAGCCACAGCGCCAGCGCCAGCGCCAGCGCGAGAGCGCGCTATCCGGGTACGCAACGCCAGGGAGCACAACCTCAAGGGCATTGATGTACGCATCCCCGAACAGGGCATGACGGTAATCACGGGGCTGTCAGGCTCGGGCAAAAGCACCGTGGCCTTTGACATTCTATTCAACGAAGGCCAGCGCCGTTATCTGGAATCGTTGAACGCCTACGCCCGGCAGTTCATGCAGCCCGCTGCCCGACCCGATGTCGATGCCGTCTACGGCATTCCGCCGACCGTTGCGATTGAACAGCGGACCAGTCGTGGCGGACACAAAAGTACTGTGGCGACGTTGACCGAACTTCACCACTTCTTGCGCCTGCTGTTCGTCAAGCTTGGCACTCAGTACTGCCCGGACTGCGATCGTCCCATCAGCGAGCAAAGCCGCGAGGCGATTGCGGCCCACCTGCTGGAACACCATCGCGGCGAGCCCATTACCCTGCTGGCGCCGCTGGTGATTGCCCGTAAGGGCTACTACACCGATCTGGCGCAGTGGGCCGCCGGGAAAGGATTTGATGTCCTGCGGGTAGACGGCACCGATCGGCCCACCGACGAGTGGCCTCGGCTTGATCGCTACCAGGAACACGACATCGATCTGCCGGTGGCCACACTCACGCCAGACCCGACGCAAGAGGCCGTGCTTGAAGACGCCCTGGATCGGGCCCTTGGCTATGGCCGCGGTCAGCTCCGCGTCGCAGCGCCAGATGGCACGAACCCCCTCTACTCCACCGAACGCGCCTGCCCGGGCTGCGCGCGAAGCTTTGCTGAACTGGATCCCCGGCTTTTCTCGTACAACACCCGCCATGGCTGGTGCCCGCGCTGTTTCGGCACGGGTGTTGTCCTCGCGGGCTTCGATGAGGAACAGACCGGTGAGGAACGGCAGTGGCGGGCGGATGAGGACGAGCATCCGGTGACCTGCCCAGCCTGTGGCGGTCACCGATTAAGGCCCGAAGCCCTTGCCGTGCGGTTTATGGATCGCGGGATCGCCGATTACGGGCAGTTTTCCATTCGCGAGGCCCGCGCGTTCTTTGATGACATGCGTCTGTCGGGCCGCGAGGCCGAAGTCGCCCGAGACATCCTGAGCGAGCTGCGAAGCCGCCTGGGCTTCCTCTCCTCCGTGGGGCTCGATTACCTCACGCTGGATCGCGCCGCGCCCACGCTCTCCGGCGGTGAGGCGCAACGCATCCGACTCGCCGCACAACTCGGTTCAAATCTGCAGGGGGTGTGCTACATCCTGGACGAGCCCACGATTGGCCTGCACGCCCGGGATAATCGCATGCTGCTCGACACCCTCGGCGCGCTGGAGCGCAAGGGCAACACGCTGGTCGTTGTCGAGCATGACGAGGACACCATTCGGCGTGCCGATCATGTCATCGATCTCGGCCCCGGCGCCGGCGTGCGCGGTGGGCGGATCGTTGCCGAAGGCCAGCTACCCGCGCTGCTGGACAACCCCGATTCGGTCACCGGTCGCGCCCTGGCCCACCCGATGCCACATCCGCTGCGCGGTGAGCGCCGCGATCCGCATGCGGAACCCGTGCTGGTCATTGAGGGCGCCTCGGCCAACAACCTCAAAGACCTGAATGCGCACATCCCACTGGGGCGCCTGACGGTCGTCAGCGGCGTCTCCGGTTCCGGCAAGAGCACGCTGATCCGTGAGGTCCTGCACGGCAACCTGCGCCAGCAACTCAACCGTCACGCAGACCCGAATCGGGCTGCCACGGGCTGTCGCAAGCTCGTCGGCCACGCGGGCCTGGATCGGGTGCTTGAAGTTGATCAGACCCCGATTGGCAAAACGCCGCGCTCGTGTCCGGCAACCTACGTGGGCATTTATGATGATATCCGCCGCTTGTTCGCGCAGACCGAGGAGGCGCGCATTCGCGGCTATGGCCCCGGGCGCTTCTCGTTCAACACACGCGAAGGCCGCTGCCCGGAATGCGAGGGCCAGGGCATGCGACGCATTGAAATGAACTTTCTACCGGATGTCACCGTTCCCTGTGAAAGCTGTCGCGGTCAGCGCTTCACGCCAGAGACGCTGGCAGTCACCTGGCGTGGCCGCTCCATTGGCGAGGTACTCGACATGGACATCGAAACGGCCGTCACGTTTTTTGAGGCCCATTCGAAGCTGCATCATGCGCTCGGGCTCCTACGCGACACCGGCCTGGGGTATCTGACCCTTGGGCAACCCAGTCCAACGCTCTCCGGTGGCGAGGCCCAACGGATCAAACTGGTCAGCGAGCTGGCGAAAGCACGGCCCGATACCGGGCGTGGTCGCCAGCCGCGAACGCTGTATATTCTCGATGAGCCCACCGTGGGTCTGCATATCGCCGATGTCGAACGCTTGATCGCCGTGCTACACCGCCTCGCGGACGCAGGCCATAGCGTGGTGGTGATCGAGCACAATCTGGATGTGCTGACCGAAGCCGACTGGCTCATCGACCTCGGCCCGGAAGGCGGTGCCGATGGCGGACAGATTGTCGCTCAGGGCACCCCCGAGCAGGTAAGCCGCAACCCGGATTCCCACAGCGGCCGCATGCTGTCGGAATTTCTGGATGACCATTGAATTGTTCCAAACCAAAGGAGAGACCCGTGCCAAAAAGTGAAGTCTTCAGCCTCCATACGCCCCTACCGCTAGCCCGCGCCCGCCAGATCATTCAGGCCGCGCTGGGCCGTGGCCGGGAGCGCGCGTTCATGCCGCTCACCGTGGTGGTCCTGGACAGCGGGGGACACATGATTGCCATGGAGCGAGAGGATGGCGCCGGTGTGGTCCGCCAGCAGGTCGCCGCCGGGAAGGCCTGGGGGGCGCTTGGCATTGGCGTTGGCAGCCGCACCGTCGGCGCCCGCAATCAGGGCCGAGACGCGTTCATGGCCGGGGTCGCAGCCGCATCGGATGGTCAGTTCATCCCGGTTCCGGGTGGGGTATTGGTCATCGAAAACGGCGAAGCCATTGGTGCCGTTGGCGTCAGCGGTGACACCTCTGACGCCGATGAAGAGTGCGCCATTGCCGGTATTGAGGCGGCAGGCTACCGCGCCGGTGTCGATACACCGGACTAGTCACCCTCGCCGCTGCGGCCGCCACCGCGTTTGAAGGCGGCCAGCTCGCGGCGACTCCGGCGCTCGGGCCGGTGGTGGGGCCTTGGCTGAGCCGCCGCGGCCAGCCGCCACTCGGCTCGGCGTGCCTCGCGGGCCTCGGCGCTCTCCGGCGTTTCCTGGTACAGCGTCTCAGCCACCGCCGCTGGCCCGCGCTGTTCCGATACATCAAGAACATCCACTTCGAAGTCCTGAGCCCCTTTGCGGATGCTCAGGCGCTGGCCCGGTCGCAGTGCCCGCGCGGGCTTCGCCCGCACGCCATCCACACTGACCCGACCACTCCGAACCGCCTCAATGGCCAGCCGACGCGTTTTGAAAAAACGCGCCGCCCAGAGCCATCGATCGAGGCGGACAGACTCAGCGCTGGACATGGCCCCCATAGCTGCCATGCACATAGCTTGTCAGATCTGCAAGCTCCAGTTCCCGGTTTTCCACCACGGCCGCGGTCAGATCACGCACAGAGATCATGCCGAGTACCTGGGCTTCATCCATGACCGGCAAATGCCGGACGTTGTGCTCATTCACCAGCGCCATTGCATCCTCAACCGTTCCCTCGGGACCAATCCAGAACACCTCACGGGTCATGACGGCCTCCAGCGCGGTGGCGTCTGGATCAAGGCGATCCTCGAGAACGCGTCGCAGCACATCCCGCTCGGTAAACACGCCCAGCAACTCGTCATCCGGGTTCATGATCAGAATGGCCCCGATGTTCTTCCGGTTCATCAATGAGACGGCTTCGCGGACGGTATGGTCTGGCCCGAGCACGTGCAGATTGCCTGCCCGCGGCCCGAGCAGGGATTTCACCGTTCGACGCATCACGCTCCTCCTCCAGGGTGATCCGCTCGCCTTAGGCAAGCGGCTCCTGTGCCACCACAATACCGTCGCGATCCGCGCAGAGCCATTCACCCGGTGAGACGGTCACCCCGGCAAACGTCACCACGACGCCGACCTCACCCTCACCGCCCTTGTGACTGCGACAAGGGTGTGTGTTCAGTGCCTTGATCCCGATATCCAGATCCGCAAGATCCGCAGCGTCACGGACACAGCCATAGATCAGCAATCCGCTCCAGCCATTATCCCGGGCCCGGGCCGCCAGCATGTCGCCCATGAGCGCACACCGAAGCGACCCCGCCCCATCGACCACCAGTACGCGGCCCTCACCCGGTGTTTCCAGCACCTCGCGGACCCGGCTATTGTCTTCGAACGTCTTGACCGTCTCTATCAGTCCGGCAAATCCGTGCCGGCCACCGTAGTTACCAAACAGGGGCGCCATGACCCGCAGCCCCTCGGCATGCTCATCACAAAGATCGGTGGTTTTAATCGCCATCGAAAGCTCCTTTGTTCCCTGGCAAAGCTAACCGTCTCGGCGCGATCGGGCAACCGGGTGCCTGGTCCCGGTTTGACAGGGGCTGGCCGACCGGGAGAATGACCCACCGCAACCACCACCCCATTCGGGTCCTTTTAATGAGGTGCTCTACATGCCCCCCACGCCCGCGACGCGTGCGCAGCCCATTCCCGGTGCCGGCCAGCTCGAGCAGCGACTGCGCGAGCGTCGCCAGCCCCTGCTGATTGGCGTCGCCGGCGACAGCGGCAGCGGCAAGAGCACCTATACGCGCGGCATTGAGTGGCTGCTCGGTAGAGACATCGTCAGTCAGATCAGCCTCGATGGCTATCACTGCGAGGACCGCGCGACCCGTCAGACGACCGGCCGGACCCCGCTTGACCCCGACGCGAACCACCTGGACCAGGCAGTGGAGCATCTGCGCGCATTACAGGCCGGCCAAACGGTGGACATTCCTGTCTACGACCATACGCGCGGGTGCTTCCTGCCGGCGCGTCGGCATGAGCCCACCCCAGTGATCGTTGTTGAGGGCTTGCACACGCTCTACCGCGGCTTCCGGGAATTGCTGGATTTTGCCCTTTATGTCGACACCGACGCAGCCGTCAAACGGATCTGGAAGTTCGAACGCGACACGCGCGAGCGCGGATACGCCGGCGAAGCAGTGGAGGCGGAGATCAAACGGCGCTCGGACCAGTACGACCGCTGGATCGCCGGTCAGCAGGCGGACGCCGACGTCATCCTGCGGATACACCCGAGTGGGCTGGACGATCTGGCACTGGGGCGTCTTGAAGTGCCCGAGGGGCCGAGCTGCCATCACTTGGAGGTCATCGTTAAACCACGGCCCGGCGAACAGCCCGCGCTCTACTTCCCGGTCGATCTCAATAACATGACCCGCGAGGCGGCCATGCCCTTTTTGCTGGCGACGGTACCGAGCCGGTTTCGCGACGAAACCGTCAACGTCCTCCACGTTGATGGCTACATGCCACCCGCCGCGCTGGAGACCCTCGAGCGCGAGATCTGTGCCTTCGCGGGGGTCGACTCACCCGCGGGCGACACACCCTCGGCGGCGGACCGCACACCCACAGTGCGCTTTGCCCAGATGCTGATTGCCTGGCCCATCCTCAGCCACCTGGCGGCATTAACCCGCTAGACGCTGGGTCCGGCACCGCCGGCTTCACCCCGGGCAAAGGCCTCGATCGCCGGCTGCATCTGCTGGATCGTATCGTAACCCTCGGCAATGGCCTCATCGCCGCGATGCAGCTCGAGCAAGCCGATATGAGCCAGTCGCGGGCTGATCAGAAGATCGGGCGGATCACCGGCCATCCGACTGCGGGTAATACGATCCTGCATGACGTTGACCGACGTGGCGATCACATCAAAGACGCCTGGTGTCGTCTCGCCATTGCCCCGCTGAAACTGCGCCTGCAACGCCTCCGCCCGGTCACGAAAACCATGACTGAGCCGATCCAGCCACCCGTGCGGCGCCTCGTCCGGATCGCTAGGGGCGGCGGGCGCTGCCTCGACTGGCGGCTGAATCCGACGACCCAGCAGGCCACCACTCAGGTTCACGGCAATCACCCGATCGGCACCCATGGCGTGGCATAACGACACCGGCACCGGGTTCACCAGGCCGCCGTCGACGAGCCACTCGCCATCGACCTGCACCGGCGTAAACACGCCCGGCAACGCCATGGACGCCCGCATGGCCGTTGCCAGATCACCCGCGCGCAGCCAGCGCTCCTGACCGGCATAGAGCTCGGTCGCCACCACCCCAAGCGGTGTTTTGAGCGCGTCGAAATCAAGCGCCGAGAAGGTGTCATTGAAATGCGCAAGCAGCCGGCGCCCCTGGAGCAGACCGCCATTGCCAAACGCGAAGTCCATGAAACCAATCACATCGCGGCGCGTCAGCGAGCGGACCCACGCCTCAAAGGCATCCAGATGATCACTACAAAGCATGGCCCCAACCAGCCCGCCGACCGACGTGCCAGCCACCACATCCGGTTTGATGCCCGCTTCCCGCAGGCCCTGAATCACCCCGAGATGCGCCCACCCACGGGCGGCACCGCCGCCGAGTGCGAGGCCGACTTTTCCGTGCGTGGGGGCAGGCTCTGAACGCATCAGCCGTCCTGCTGCACCGCCTCGAACTCAATGATGAGCTCAATCCGGTCACTGACCAGATCACCCTCCAGGGCGTAGTCCATGCCGTAGTCGCTGCGCATCAGGCTGCCGCGCAGCGAGGCACCCAGGGTATCAGCGCCGCCGATGGGGTGATCATCTCGGCGGTTAATCGTGGCCTCGAGACGAATGGGCTGCGTGATACCGCGGATGGTGAGATCACCGTGTAACGTGCCGGTATTCTCGCCTTCTGCCTCGTAGCGGTTCGCCTTGAAGCGAATCGCCGAATATTCACCCGTTTCCAGGAAGTCACCACCACGGATGTGACCATCACGCTCATCATGGCCGGTGAACACACTGTCGGCGGCAATCTCCACCTCACCGCGCTCGAGGGTCTGTGATTCGCTGTCGTACAGGAACTCACCAGACACCTCGGTGAACTGCCCAAGCACGTCGGCAAACCGGGCATGACCCACCAGAAAACCCACACTGACATGGCTTTCATCGAGCACAAATCGCTCAGGCTCTGCCGATACCGGCGTTGCAGACAAGGCCATCGCCAATGCTGATGTGCTCAGCAGGGCGGATCGGGCATAACGGATAAAGGGCATTATTGCTCTCCTTGATTCGGATTTCGCCACAGCGTGACAGCGTCGATGATGAACGAATAACTCACAAGCAGCAGTAACGCGAGCGCCGTCGGCGTGGCCACCGTGACGGGCAGACCGGGTGCCGTGCACAGCGCGAGCCCGACAGCCTGAATGCCACAAATGACGCGACGGCGCTGCGACGCGGGCAACGGGCGCGCCAACGCCGGCTGAACCCATCCAGCCAGCACAAAAAGATAACGCCACAGCCCGATCAGGATGACCCAAAGGCCCGCACGATCCAGGGCGTAGACCCAGAGGGCAAGCACCGCCAGGAGGACGGCATCCACCTCCATATCAAACCGCGCACCGGCCTGCGTCTCACAACGAAGCCGTCTGGCGACAGCCCCATCCACCCCATCCAGTAGCGCGGCAGCCAGGGCAAAGGCAAAAATCGGCGCTGGATCCACTGCCATCGCCTCAGCGCCGGGCAACAATCCGATCAGGAGCATCACCAGCGTCGCGCGACCCAGCGTCACCCGATCCGCCTGCGTGATTGCGCGGCCGGCGCGCTGGCGCCACAACAGAACGGCCAAGACGGCGTAAGCCACCAGGGAAAGGGGCAACACACCAGCCGGCAAGCCAAGCCCAATGCGCAAGCCGCCGGCCGCGCCAGCAAGCAGGATGGCACCGAGCAGCAAATCCACGAGGATCGCGGGGTGACTGGCGTGGGGTTGTCCGGGAACCAATGCTACCCTCCGATCATCCGACAGCGGGAAGACGCCAGTCTAGCAGGAGCGGGACATCAGCAACTCATGAGTGAGCCGACGAGCCAGGCTTTCTGGATCACCCAACCAGGCCACGGCGAAATCCAGTCCAGCCCCTTGCCGGACCTGCCCGCCGGGTGGGTGCAGGTGAGAACGCTATTCAGCGGTATCTCCCGCGGGACCGAGGCGCTTGTATGGCAGGGACGCGTCCCCGCCAGCCAGTCAGACCGGATGCGTGCTCCACGCCAGATGGGGGAGTTTCCCGGGCCCGTCAAATACGGCTACAGCAACGTCGGGGTCATCGAAAAGGGCCCAGGGCAATGGATTGGGCAGACGGTGTTTTGTCTGCACCCGCATGAGACCCGCTATCAGGCACCCCTTGATCAGGTCCACCTGCTGCCCCCCGGACTCGACCCGGCGCGTGCGGTCCTGGCCGCCAATGTCGAGACCGCGATTAATGGCTGCTGGGATGCCATGCCGCGCATCGGCGAGCGCATCACCGTTATCGGGGCGGGCGTGGTCGGCACCCTGACCGCGGCGCTTTGCCACGCCGTACCGGGCGTTCAGCTGGAGCTCGTCGACACCAACCCCGAGCGTGAGTCGTTAGCCCGCGCCCTGGGTCTACCTTTCGTGACGCCGGCAACCGCCACCCCAGGGGTTGACCAGGTGATCCATGCAAGCGGCTCGGAGGCCGGTCTTGATCTGGCGCTGCGCCTGGGCGGTGATGAGGCGGCTATCACCGAACTCAGCTGGTATGGCGACCAGCCGGTCTCCGTGCCACTAGGCAGCGATTTTCACCCCCGCCGTCTGACTCTGCGCTCCAGCCAGGTCGGCCAGATTGCCCCGGATATGCGCCCGCGCTGGGATACCGGGCGCCGCCTGGGGCTTGCGCTACACCTGCTGGCCACGCATTCCGAGTGGGCGGTGCTAATCGATGGCGAGAGCCCGTTCGAGGCACTGCCCCGCACTATGGACAGCGTGGCGACTGGCCACGGCCTGTGCCATCGCATTCGTTATGAGGAATGACCATGTACAGCATCAATGTCCGAGACCACTTCATGATCGCCCACAGTTTTCGCGGCGAGACCTTCGGGCCAGCGCAGGCGCTACACGGCGCCACCTACGTCACCGACGCGACCTTTTACCGTGAGGCACTCGATGCGGACGGGGTTGTCATCGACATCGCACTGGCTACCGAGGTGCTGCGGGCAACGCTGGGCCGCTACAATCTGAAAAATCTGGATGAACTGCCTGAATTCGCGGGCGAGAACACGACAACGGAATTCCTCGCCCGGCACATCGCCGATGCCCTTGCCCAGGCCATCGATCGAGGAGAACTGGGGGAGAGCGCACGCACACTCGATCGCTTGCGCATTACCCTGCACGAGTCTCACGTCGCCTCAGCGGCCTATGAGCGATCGCTGAAAGGGTGAACCATTGCCACTTTCTGGTGCCGGGTTCGCTCGACCGCCCAACCGGTGGCAGTCGTTACGACCGCGCCATCGTCGAGGGCCTTCGGCAAGCCGGCCAGCCCGTTGTTGTCCACGAGCTGGCGGGTGAATACCCGGGCGCCGATCCTGCGGCGGAAGCAGCCGTCGCAGAAGCGCTCCGCCAGATTCCGCCTGGCACACCCATCGTGGTGGATGGCCTCGTCCTCGGTGCCCTGCCCGCGTGCTTTGCCGCCGAGTCGAAGCATCTGCCAACGATTGCCCTGATTCATCACCCGCTGGGTGAGGAGACCGGTCTGTCGCACACACAGGCCGACGCCCTGCTCCGTCAAGAGCGCGCCGCACTGGCCACGGTCAACGCCGTCCTCGCCACCAGTGAATTTACCGCGGGCCGTTTGCGTGAACTGGGGCTTTACCGGGGGGCTATTCACATCGCGCGACCCGGCGTCCAGCGGGCTGATGTCGTCCGAATCCGCCCGAATGGCGACCTGGTACAGCTCCTCTGCATCGGGTCGATAACGCCCCGCAAGGGCCAGGATGTTCTGGTTGAGGCCCTTCACCAGCTGTCGGATTGTGACTGGCAATGCCATTTAATTGGCGATACCCGTCTGGATGCGACGTTTGCACGACAGGTAAAGGCGCAGATTAGCCGCTATGGTCTGACCGAACGGATCACGCTGCCAGGTGCCTTGTCCGCCGACGCCCTCGAGCAGGCCTATCAGGCAGCAGATCTCTTCGTCCTGCCCTCGCACTACGAGGGTTATGGCATGGTGATCACCGAAGCCATCGCCCACGGGTTACCCATCGTGACAACGACCGGGGGCGCCCTCGCCACCACCCTTCCGCCGACCGCCGGCCTGGCAACGCCACCGGGTGATGCCACCGCTCTGGCCACCGCCTTGCGGCAGGTCATCACCGACCCGCACCGCCATGACCAACTGGCTCGTGGCGCCCGCATCGCGCGGGAGACACTCGCTGACTGGCAACCCGCCATTGCCACCGTCATGGCCCTGGTCCAGGAGATGAACCAAGATGCCTGAGCAGTTTGCCGCTGACTGGCTCGCGCTCCGCGAACCCGCAGACCATGCCGCGCGCGCGGCCTCACTGATTGGGGCACTCCAAGCGTCGCTCCCGGGGCAGCGCCGCCTGCGTATTCTTGACCTCGGAGCGGGCTCCGGGAGCAATCTGCGCTATCTGGCACCGCGACTGGCGGGGGCTCAGCACTGGCGACTGGTTGACCATGATCCCGACCTCCTAGCTCAGGCCAGCGCGCATTGGCCATCAGCACACACCGGCTCCGCCCCACACATTGAGACGCACTGCGAGGATCTCGACACGTTGGTCGCGCATTCGCTGCCAAGCGTTGACCTGGTCACGGCATCCGCCCTGCTGGACCTCGTCAGTCGCGAGTGGCTCGAATCACTGGCGCATCGGTGCGCCGAGCAACAGGTCGCGGTGCTGATCGCCCTCAGCGTTGACGGGCGATCAGCGTTTGCCGACCCCCTGCCAGACGACGGTTGGATTCGCGAGGCCATCAACGCCCACCAGCGCGGCACCAAGGATATGGGTCAGGCACTGGGCCCGGACGCGCCGGCGGCGGCCGCTGAGGCCTTCCAGGCCGCCGGTTACCGCGTGTCACTCGCGTCCAGTGACTGGTGCCTTGGCCCATCGGACGCCGCGCTACAACAGGCCTTGGTGGCTGGCTGGGCGGACGCGGCACAAGCCCAGGACCCAGCGCACCAGGCAAGCCTCAGGCGTTGGTACGAGGCGCGTTGCGCGCGGCTGCCCGACCAGGCGCTGCGCGTCGGCCATCAGGATCTGCTTGCCCTGCCATGCCCACGCTGATTCGCCTGGCCATCTCTATCGCCCTGCTGGCCCTGGTGGCATCACAGTTCGGCGATGGACTCCTCGAGCAGCTGCGAACCGCCGATACGCGCTGGTTGCTCGCCGCGCTGGCACTCGGATTCGCGCAGATCACCCTGTCAGCCTGGCGGTGGCGATTCACCGCGGGTCATCTGGCCATCCCCCTCACCAGACGGGTGGCCCTGGGTGAGTACTACCTGGCGACCCTGGTGAACCAGACATTGCCGGGTGGCGTGCTGGGAGATGCTCAACGCGCCTGGCGCCATGGCCGCCAGTTACCGCGCCATGGCCCAGCCTTTCAGGCCGTGGTGATCGAGCGCCTGTCCGGTCAGATCGCCATGGGTATTCTGGCGCTGGCGGCATGGGCCTCTAGCCCCTGGGCGTCATCTGGCGCCCGCAGCCAGAGCCTTTTGCTGTTGCTCGCCCTGATCGGCTTCGTGGCGATTATCAGCGCCGGGCTAAGCCGGGCCCGCACGGCGCCTGACTGGATGCGAGACTGGCGGGATGCGCTATCCCGCGGTCTGTTCAATCGACGGGTATTGCCCCTGCAGCTCATGGCTTCGTTTACCGTGGCCGCGGGCTATGTGGGTGGGTTTGTCTGCTGTCTCATGGCGTTAGGCCCCGCCGGCGGCATCATGCTCTGGATCGCGCTGATCCCGCCAGTGCTTTTTGCCATGCTGATTCCCCTCAGTATTGCGGGCTGGGGCATCCGGGAGAGCGCCGCGGCCTTACTTTGGCCCATGGCGGGATTGCCCGCTGCCGAGGGCGTTGCGGCGGCTATTCTCTACGGTGCCATCTCACTGTTAGCCGGCGTTCCCGGCGTTATGGTTCTGCTTCGGCGCTAAACCCGAGTCGATAGAGTCGATCCCGACCCAGCGGAAAGGTCTGCACCTGCGGGCGCAAGGCTTGGTCCATATGATCAATCGCTGGCAGCTGCAGGCCCATCGGTCCAGCCCCGATAATGATCGGGGCCACGGTAAGATACAGCACATCGATCAGGCCGGCGGCCAGCCAGGCGGAAACGGTTCTTGCACCGCCCTCAATCAACAGCCGCTGCAGGCCAGCCGCTGCCAGGGCATTGAGAATGGCAGGTGGATCGCCAACCGGTGGGCGGAATACACGGTCCGCCGACGGTGGCTGCCCCGCCTCGCCGGTGATAATCCAGGTCGGCGCCTCGCCACCCGTG
Source organism: Spiribacter salinus M19-40 (assembly GCF_000319575.2). Lineage (NCBI taxonomy): Bacteria > Pseudomonadati > Pseudomonadota > Gammaproteobacteria > Chromatiales > Ectothiorhodospiraceae > Spiribacter > Spiribacter salinus. The sequence continues at coordinate 1,248,620 of NC_021291.1, forward strand.
AAGACGCGATGTGTCGGGTCCAAACCATTCCGAGGGCAGACCACGATGCGAACGGGGTGACGGCCAGGGACGCTTCGCACGGTGAGTTGTGGATCGTCGGCCACGACCGTCCCTGCGCCCACCAAGACCCCATCGGACAGGGCACGCAGCCGGTGCAAATGGACTCGGTCAGCTGGACCGGTCACGAAATGCGAATGCCCGTTGGCCGTGGCAATCCGCCCATCCAGGCTCTGACCAAGCTGCGCGACGACAAGGGGCCTCGACCCACGCCACGCCACAAGCGGCGCATAACGATCGCACAACACGCCCGCCGCCTCTGCCGGCTCGTAATCCGCCAGGTCCGCGGGCGTGGCGTCGGGGGGATCCGCATCGTGATCGCGGTCGCCCCGACAAATGGAGCGCAGCCATCGCCAGGCCGCATGCGGGTCCTGATGAAGCGGCGGGTTGAAAACCTGTTTGTCCATGGCGGAATTGTTACAGTCTCTGGTGGTCTATCGCTACACGCTTATGACAGGGAGTTCCTATGCAGCGCATTCGGCGCGCACTGATTGACCTGCGACGGGGAGAGCCGGTGCTGGTAACTGGCGAGGGCGGCTGCCGCCTCGTGATCGCTGTCGAGAACCTCAACGAAGAGCGCCTGGGTGTCATCCGTAGCCTGACCACCGAGCCCGTTGCTCTGCTGATCACCGGGCATCGCGCCCGCGCACTTGGCATGGACCGCCCGGAAGACGATGCCGTCACGCTCAGCCTCGGCCGCCTGGAGACCGGCGCACCACTGGAGGCGCTGATGGCCGCGATGAAAAACCCGACTGGGCTGGATGCCGCCGACACGGTGCTGGCCGCCGAGTACGCCGCAATCGAAATGACGCGGCATGCCGGGCTCATGCCAGCGCTCGTGGCGATCGCCGCCGACCCGGACGCCCCTCAACTGCGGGATCAAATCGACACCGGGGAGATCCTTTGCGTGGATGCACCCGATATCGCGGCCCTGGCGCCCGGCTCTTTGAATACACCCGAGCGAATTAGTGAAGCCCACGTGCCTCTGGAGGATGCCGAATCCTCACGATTCATCGTGTACCGCGAACGCGACGGCCTGCTTGAACATGTCGCCGTGCTGATCGGCGAGCCCGAGACCTGGCCAGGCATCCCCGCCCTGCGGATGCACTCGGCCTGCCTCACCGGCGATTTATTTGGCTCCTTGCGCTGTGACTGCGGCGAGCAGTTACGCAGCGCTGCTGCCACGATTGCCGAGGAAGGCGGTGGCATATTGCTGTACCTGGCTCAGGAGGGCCGGGGCATTGGGCTGGCGAACAAGCTACGCGCCTACGGGCTGCAGGATACCGGCCTTGATACGGTCGATGCGGACCAGCTGCTCGGCTTCGGCGAGGATGAACGCCGCTACGAGGCAGCTGCGGCCATGCTGCGCGATCTCGACATCCGCCAGGTTCGGCTAATGACCAATAACCCCGCCAAAATTGCCGCGCTCGAAGCCGCCGGTATCCAGATTGCCGGGCGCGAGGCCCTGCATGGACGCCTGAACAGTCATAACGTGCGCTACCTCACGGCCAAAGCCGACCGCGCCGGTCACTGGCTGGAGGAAGTACTCGCCGACGGCCGGCCCGACGGCCGCGCCTGACTACTCGGGGTCAGACCCACGCAACGCACTGAGGGGAAATCGGGCGGCTTCGCCGATGAGCTCCGCCAGAATGCCGGCATAGTGCCCATCCAGGGCCTTGCCCATTGCCGCGGTGGCGAGTGTCGCGTTGCCGCTAACGCCCGCGGCATTGAGATCCCCTGCCATCCAGGCGAAGCGTCCAGCACCCGACTCTGCCCCCAGCCAGCGATAATCCGCCAGAGCCGTATAGTCCACGGATGGCCAGTGACTGGCCTCAGCCGTGATGACCTGCTCCGGGGCGTAGTGCAGCATCAGGGCCGTTTCCAGGGCGCCCCCGTGAAGGCCCTCGCGTTGCTCACGCTCGGGTAGGAGGTCGGTTGCGGGCGGAGGGAAATCAAAATAACAGGCCTTCACCACCAACATGGCATGCCGAGCCCGCAGCGCCAACGCCATCGTTTCCGCGTCAGCCAGATTACCGCCATGGCTTGAGAACAAGACCAGCCGTCGACAGCCCGCCCGGGCCACGGCGTCACCCAGGTCATTCAGCATGCCCTGAAAGGTCGTTGAGGAGAGCGTTAACGTGCCGGGATACGCCGTGTGCTCGAGGCTCTGACCCAACGAAAGCGTGGGCAGTCGTAGCACCGACAACCCCATCGGCAACGCCTTCAGCGCCGAATCGACCAGACCGTCCGCAATCACGGTATCCGTGCCCAGAGGCAAATGCGGGCCATGCTGCTCTGTCGCGCCCAGCGGCAGCACAGCCACCGTCTGCGCATCCACTTCGCTCGCCAGCGCTTCTGCTGTGAGATCACGCCAGTTCATCACGCTCATGACAGGCCCTCCAGGGTCTCGAGACGGGCCGCAAGCAGCCCTGGAAAGCGCTTGAACCAGGTCGCATTCAGCGGCGATGGATGCGGAAGTGGGTGCAGGGTGAGCGTTCGGACGACCCCATCCGGGCCGGCATGCGAGATGGCCGGGCTGGTCTCGAACCGCTGCGGATCAGCCCAGTGTGCCTCGAGCCGAGCCCGCACATCCGGTGTTTGGCCAATGCCAAACCAGAAAAACGCCTCACGCCCGAGCGTGATCACCTGCGAGCCGGACCAGCAGTCATGCAGTACTGTCGCCACCAACGGCTGGAATTGCCGCTTGATAGCCATTGACCACGCCTTATTGCCGAGGGGTTTATAAGGCACGGTGTTCGCCCAGAAATACGGCTCACCGGCTGCAATGGCCGCAGCGCGATCGGTGAGCTCATCGCCGTGCTGGCGCTGATGCAATACCCGTCGGACCTGTCGACCGCCCGTGCCGATGAACGGCACCCCGGCGTGCACCTCATCACGCCCAGGATCGCGCCCGAAAAAGGCAATCGCTGCATCATCCGCGCCCAGGCCGAAAATCGGTGATCGTGGATCGCGTTGCGCCTGTTCGTAGACCGCGTGATCCAGCCCGGGGAGTTGATGGGCTGCTGCCTCAAAGCGCGCCTGAAGCTCGGCGGGCAGATCCCGCATGTCAGTGCAGCGTCGCCTGCCGCTCCCGGGTTTCCTTGAGCACGCCGACCACGTCCTCCTCCCAGCTCTTGGCCAACGGCGAGCGCGCCACCAGCGCCGAGACCTCGTCCGCGCTGACGGGGTCGCCTTCCTCGTCGCCGACACTCAGGCGGGAGCGGTACTCATCACGCAGCTCGTAAGCCCGTTCACCGCTGTCGCCATCGCCCACGCGCAGCGTAATTTCATCGGCGTCGACCACCGCACGCCAATTCACTTGGGCAGTCCACCCCCGCGCATTGGAGTAAATCGACACGCCAGCGAGCTCTTGGCCGCTGCCCTGCTCGTTATCCATCACATGGACACTGCTGGTGAGATGCTCGAAGGGAGACTCCTCGAGAATTTGCAGCAGCTGCTCTTTAGGGATCATCGAATCGATATCCATCGCATCCCTCCCACGCGATCGATTGCCATTGCCTACATCATACAACTGCAAGCGCGGTCTGTTGACCCATGCAGGCTTGAGGTATCATCCGATTTCGGGTATTTCACCGCGGAGTGTCGTGACAGCGGCTATGTCGAATTCGCTGAATCAGAAGCGCCGTCGTGCAGAGCGCACCCAGGCTTTTCTCAAGGATCTGCAAAAAAGATTCCCCGATTGCTTCGCGGCGCAGCGCAAAGCCGTCAAGCCATTGGCGATCGGCATCCAGCAAGCCCTACGCGAAGCGTTGGATGCTGACCCGGAAACGGCCGAAACACCCAACTGGCTCATTCGTCAAGCGCTCGCACGCTACACCGGCTCACCTGCCTATCTCGACGCCATGGTTGCGGGTGCCGAGCGCATCGACCTCACGGGCCAGCCAGTTGAACCTGTCACCGACGCGGCCATCGAAGTAGCCAAGGCCCGACGTGAAGAACAGAAGGCCCGAGCTGCTGAGCGCAAGCGCCAGCAAGCAGAAGCGGCCGCTGAGGCACGGCGCCAGGAAAAGATCCAGCGCCTGGCCGATCACTTTAATCAATAGAGGGGACAATCCCCTCACCCACAACGCACGAGAGCGAGTCAGTGGAGCGGGAATTCAACCTAGCCGAAATGAGTCGTGAGGCCCTGGACGCCCTGCGACAGAAAATTGATACCGAACTAGACGCCCGAGCCTTCGAGGCGAGAATGCGCCAGGAGCTCAAGTCACACATTAATCGTCAGGAATGGATCAACAGCCATCACGACGCCCAGCGCCGGCGCCGTTGACCAGCAGATCACCGAGACGCATCGTCTCGCTCCTGCCAGGGGCCACAGAAATCGTCTGTGACCTGGGGCTGGCCGATCAGCTCGTTGGCATCTCGGGCGAATGCGATCAGCCACCGAATGTCATGGACCGGCCGCGCGTAAGCCTTGGCGTCATTGAACCGGGTGACACCGATCCTGGCCGCATTGATACCGCGGTGCGGGAAACGATCGCGGCCGGACAGCCACTTTTCCGCGCCGATGCCGAGGCACTCGCCCATCTGCAACCCGACCTCATCCTGTCGCAGTCATTGTGTGATGTTTGTGCAGCCACGCCCGGCAGCCTGACCGCCGAGGCCATCGGGGACGCAACCGTGCTCTCCCTGGATGGTCGCGACCTCGACGGGTTGCAGGCGGATATCAAGGCCGTGGCCGACGCCGCCGGCGTGCCCGAGCGCGGAGATCAGCGAGTACTCGCCCTCCAGCAGCGACGTCACCAAGCCCGCCGCTCTCCCAGGCAGAGACCCCGTGTGCTGGCGGTGGAATGGCCCGAACCACTCTATCTGGGCGGTCATTGGGTCCCCGACATGATTCTCGAGGCAGGCGGTGAGCCGCTGAATCAACCAGGGGATCACTCGGTCACCTTCGACTGGCCGTCCATTCTGGACTTTGCGCCCGAGGTCATCCTGCATCTGCCGTGTGGCATGGACGTGGATCAAGCCGCGCAAAACCTGTCAGCCCTGACCCGTCGCCCTGGCTGGCCAAACTTACCGGCAGTTCAGGCCGGCGAGGTATATTTACTCGACAGTAACCGCTTTTTCAGTCGCCCCGGACCCGCAGTCTTCACCGGCATCGAAATCCTGGCGCATATTCTTGAGGGTGGCGGAAATGATCCCGCACCCGGATACTGGCGCCGCGCCTAGTTCCGGACAAGGAGTACCGCATGGCCTGGGAAGGCTGGTTGACGCTGACGGTGGTCGGATTGGTGCTGGTGGCCCTGGCCAGCGGCAGAGCGTCGCCTGTGGGGATCCTGTTCATGGGTCTCGCGGTCTTGATGACGACCGCCGCGATCACCGGCACCGACCGATTGGTCGCTCCCGCCGAAGCGGTGAGCGGCTTCGGCAGCACGGGATTAATGACCGTCGGCCTGCTCTTTGTGGTTGCGGCCGGGCTGACCCGTACCGGCGCGATTGCACGCATTGCCGATCCGCTCATTAATCGCTCCCACGGACTCCGCTCAGCGCAATGGCGATTGTTGACGCCGGTCGCTGGTCTGAGCGCCTTTCTAAACAACACCCCGATCGTTGCGCTCTTCCTGCCCGTGGTGAACGATCTTGCCCGCCGATTGGGCATCCCAGCCTCGCGGTTGTATCTCCCGCTGAGTTACGCCGCCATCCTCGGGGGTACCTGTACGCTCATCGGCACCAGCACCAATCTGATCATCAATGACCTGCTCCGCACGAGCGGGGCATCCACCGGGCTTGGATTGTTCGACCTGGCCTGGGTTGGCCTGCCCGCCACCGTGCTTGGGCTTGTCTATATTCTGCTTGCCTCTCCGTGGCTTCTACCGGACCGGCGGGACGCGCTAGCCGAGCGCCTGGACCCGCGTCGATACACCGTTGAGGTAGAAGTCGCTGCGGATGGGCCACTCGTCGGTCGCTCCATCGAGGAGGCTGGGCTTCGCCATCTGCCGGATCTCTTTCTCGCCGAGATCGAGCGCGACGGCGAGGTCCTGCCAGCGGTCGCGCCGTCCGAGACACTGGCGGGAGGCGATCGACTGGTGTTTGCCGGCGTTCTGGAATCGGTGGTGGATCTGCACCGAATGCGCGGCCTCAAACCGGCGAGCGGAGCCGCCGACGATTTGACCGCGCCACGTCGAGAGCGCTGCCTGGTCGAAGCGGTGGTGGCAGAGGCTTGCCCGCTGGTCGGCCGAAGTATTCGGGCTGGTCGCTTTCGGGAGCGCTATCAGGCTGCCGTCATCGCGGTGTCTCGTGGCGGACGCCAACTACCCGGCAAGATCGGTGACATCGTCCTGCGGCCTGGCGACACCTTGCTGCTCGAAACGCACGCGAGTTTCGTCGAGCGCCAGCGGGATGCCCGCGATTTTCATCTGGTGAGCGGCATTGAAGACTCTGCGCCGCCGGCGCATGACAAAGCAGGCATCGCCCTGCCCATCCTGGCCGTCATGGTTGTCCTGGCCGCCAGCCCCTGGCTCAGCATGCTCAACGCCGCACTCCTGGCTGCTGTGGCGCTCGTGCTGACGCGGTGCGTGGATCTGTCTGAGGCCGTGCGCAACGTCAACTGGAACGTTTTGCTGGTCATTGGCGCCGCCCTGGGCATCGGCGAGGCCATGGGCAACAGCGGGGCAGCAGCCCTTATTGGCGGGCAAATCATGGCACTGGCTGCCGACCAGCCACTGCTCGCCCTCATTGGTATCTACTTGCTCACCTCCTTGACCACGGAGGCCATCACGAACAACGCGGCCGCAGTGCTGATTTTCCCCGTCGCCATCGCGGGGGCTGAGATGATCGGGGTCTCCCCAACGCCCTTTGTCGTGGCCATCATGGTGGCGGCCTCAGCGGCCTTTGCCACCCCGATTGGTTATCAGACCAACCTGATGGTCTATGGCCCGGGTGGCTACCGATTCCTGGACTATGTCCGTTTCGGCCTGCCCCTCAACCTGCTCGTCATGGCCCTGGCCATCGCCATCATCCCGCAGGTCTGGCCGCTGCAGTAATCACGCGTCACACTGGATGGCCAAGCGAGACCAGCCGTGGAGCCGTCATGACGCAAACGCTCAACCTCACCGAAGCCCAAGCCGCGGTCGACGCCGCCTGGCAAGACGACATCCTGCCGGCGCTCGAGGCCTTTATCCGTATCCCGGCGAAATCACCGGCCTTCGATCCGGACTGGGCCCGCAATGGCCAACTCGACGCCGCCGTCGCCCTCGCTGAAGATTGGTGTCGCCAGACCGCGCCCCCAGGCAGCGCGATCGAGGTGATTCGCCTGCCTGGGCGAACGCCCGTGCTCTGGATCGATATCCCGGGCACAGGCCCCGGCGAGACACTGCTGTACGGCCATCTCGATAAACAACCAGAGGCTACCGGCTGGGACGCAGACAAGGGCCCGTGGACGCCCGTCATCGAGGGCGACCGGCTCTATGGACGGGGCGCTGCAGATGACGGCTATGCCCTGTTCGCTTCCTTGCAGGCGGTCCGTCTACTCCATGATCAGGGCGTCGCGCATCCGCGCTGCATGCTGCTGATTGAAACCGCCGAGGAGAGCGGTAGCCCGGATCTGCCCGCCTATCTCGATCACCTCGCCGGACGGCTCGGCAACCCCGGCCTCGTCGTCTGTCTGGATTCCGGCTGTGCCGACTATGACCGCCTCTGGGTGACAACCTCACTGCGGGGCATGGCCGCCGGTGATCTGACCGTGAAAGTCCTCGAGCAAGGCGTGCATTCCGGCGATGCAGGCGGTGTTGTGCCCTCCAGCTTCCGGATCGCCCGCCAGCTACTGGCGCGCATCGAGGACGGGGCAACCGGCACGATCCAGCTGCCCGCGTTGGCAGCAGACATCCCCGAGGAGCGTCGTGAGCAGGCACACCGCGCCGCCGAGGTCATCGGTGATGCCCTGGCGGCCAAGTACCCCTGGGCAGGCGAGACCCAGGCGAACGCCTCCGCTCCAAGCGAGCTGGTGCTCAACCGCACCTGGCGCCCCGCCCTGGAGGTCATCGGCGCCGACGATCTGCCCCCCAGCGCCGAAGCCGGCAATGTCCTGCGTCCACAGACCACCCTGCGCCTGTCACTACGCCTACCGCCGACGGTGGACGGCCAGACCGCGACTCAAGCCATGGCCGATGCGCTCACGCGTGAGCCGCCGCAGCAGGCCTCGGTGAGCTTTCGTGCTGGCGGTTCGGCGAATGGCTGGAACGCCCCCCCGTTTGCCGGCTGGCTTGGCGACAGCCTCGAGACAAGCGCTCAGGCCTGGTTCGGCCAATCGGCCGTGTTCATGGGCGAAGGCGGCAGCATCCCGCTCATGAACCTGCTCGGCGCGCGGTTTCCTGAGGCCCGTTTCCTGGTCACCGGCGTACTCGGGCCCGGCTCAAACGCCCATGGACCCAACGAGTTCCTGCATTTGCCCATGGCCCGGCGACTAACCGGCGTTGTAGCGGAGGCCCTGGCCGCCCAGGCCACCAAAACCTAGGGCGGCTACCAGGGGATCGGCGCGCCATCCCAGGCCAGGAAACAGCCCGAATCTTCGATAGTGGCCTCATCGATGCGGGTGAGCAGCTGACGGGCGGCAAAATCGGGGGTAAAGAGCTTGCCCTCGGGCACGCGTTTCTGAAATGGCTCTGAGAGCCCAGAGTCCGTCGTACCCGGGTGCAACGCCAGGCAGATGACCCGCCGTGCGCGGCGGCTGCACTCGATCGCAAGACCCCGGGTGAACATGTTCTGCGCTGCCTTACTGGCGCGATAGGCGTACCAGCCACCGAGTCGGTTGTCCGAAATGCTCCCGACACGCGCGGACAGGCTGGCAAACACTGCGCGCTCACGATGATTCAGCAGCGGCAGGCAGGCCTGGGCGATGAGGGCTGGCGCCATGGCATTCACTCGAAAATTGGCTTCCAGCCCCTCGACAGAGAGATCCTCAAGCTTTTTCTCAGGCCAAATACCGTGCTTGTCATCGTGGAGCAGGCCAAAGGCATTAATCAGCAGATGCAGCTGAGGCGTTTCCTGGCCAACCTGCTCCGCCATGGCGGCGATGGCGCGCGCGTCGGTCAGCTCCACAGCCACTGGCCGAACGCGCGACCCATGTTGCGCCATCAAGCCCTGAATGGCCACTGCGTTCGGATCGCGAGCAGCGGCCCAGACCGTGGCGATTGGCGTATCCGTCAGCAGCCGCTCCACGAACGCCGCGCCAAGGGCACCGCTGGCACCAACCACCAGCGCATGAGATTGCTCGTTAAGGCTCTGCATCCTTCCCACCCTCTGCTCGCGTTACAATTTCGCCATGACCCCACCGCTGATCCAACCCACTGACCGGGGCCTTTACTGCGCTGCCGGCGATTTCCATATCGACCCGTGGCGCCCAGTGGAGCGCGCGGTCATCACCCATGCGCATGCCGATCATGCGCGCAGTGGCAGCAACCACTACTGGGCCAGCCGTGACAGCCTTGGCCTGCTCAGGCGGCGACTGGGCCAACGCGCCGAAATCACTGGCCTGGACTACGGCGAGACCCGATCATTTGGCCCGGTGAAGGTCAGTCTGCATCCGGCCGGCCATGTGCTTGGCTCAGCCCAGGTTCGCGTGGCGCACGGCAACGAAGTTTGGGTGGCCTCCGGCGACTACAAGCGCGATGCCGACCCCACCTGTGCAGCGTTCGAGCCTGTCGCCTGTGACACCTTCATTACCGAGGCCACGTTCGCGCTGCCGGTCTATCGCTGGCCGCCGGTGGCGCACGTGGCCCGCGACATTCATGCCTGGTGGCAGGATAATGCCGCCGCTGGCTGCACGACGATGCTCTTCTGCTATGCGCTTGGCAAGGCGCAGCGTTTGCTGGCAGAACTGCCAACGCCCGGTCCGGGCCCGATCTATTTACACGGCGCGGTCGCCCCGCTCACCGACGACTACCGCGCCGCCGGCGTCACGCTGCCACCGACCCGCCGGGTGAGTGAGGCACCCAGCGATGAGGACTATGGCACCAGCCTCGTCATTGCGCCTCCCAGCGCCGCTGGCTCAACCTGGATGCGCCGCTTTCGCCGGCCGCTGACCGGGTTCGCCTCGGGCTGGATGCGGATTCGGGGCAATCGGCGCCGGCGTGGCCATGATCGTGGCTTTGTTATCTCCGACCATGTGGACTGGCCCGGTCTTTTGCAGACGATTGAAGACACCGGAGCCCGCCAGGTCCTCACCACCCACGGACGCGCGGATGAACTGGTGCGTTATCTGACCGAGCGGGGACTGCAGGCCCGGCCTCTGGCCACCCTGTATGGCGATGATCCCGAGGAAGAGGCATGAAAGGCTTTGCCGAGCTCTTCAGCCGTCTCGACCAGGAGCGCGGGACCAACGCCAAGGTCGCGGCCATGGCCGCGTATTTCCGCATCGTGGATCCGGCGGAAGGCGCCTGGGCGGTGTATTTCCTGAGTGGACGCCGCATCAAACGCCTGATCGGCCCGGTCCAACTCCGCCAATGGCTGGCCGAAGCCAGTGAACTGCCAGACTGGCTCGTCGAGGAAACCCACCAACATGTCGGCGATCTGGCTGAAACCATCGCCCTGCTCCTGACTGACCCCATCCACCGTGCCGAGCCGGATACCCGCACGCTCGCGGACTGGGTCGAGGAGGAGATTCTGGTACTGCGGACGCAGGATGACGAGACCCGCCGCCAGCGGGTGACGCATGCCTGGGCCCGACTGGACGAGGACGGGCGATTCCTCTACAGCAAGCTACTCACCGGCGCACTCCGGGTCGGTGTTTCCCAAACCCTGGTGGAGCGGGCCCTCGCCCGCGCGACAGATCAGCCCCGTCCCGTGATCGCCCACCGGTTGATGGGTCAGTGGACGCCGACGGCGGCGTTTTTCCAGGGCCTGTTCGAGGCGCGCTCAAGCCACGAGGACGCGACGCGCCCCTACCCCTTTTTCCTGGCCCACCCCCTCGAGGGTGACCCTGCGGACAGCCTCGGCGAAATCGGTGATTGGCAGATCGAATGGAAATGGGATGGTATCCGGGCCCAGCTGGTGCGGCGGGCAGATGGGATTCATTTGTGGTCGCGCGGTGAGGCCCTGATCACCGAGACATTCCCGGAGCTCACCGCCGGCGCCGCCTGGCTACCGCCAGATACGGTGCTTGATGGAGAGATTCTGGCCTGGAATGAAGACGGCGTCATGCCCTTCGCCCAGCTCCAGCGGCGCCTTGGCCGCAAGCGCGTCACCCAGCGCTTCATGAATGAAGTACCGGTGCGCCTGCTTGCCTATGACCTGCTCGAGGCTGAGGGCGAGGATATCCGCGAACGACCGCTCGACGCCCGACGTGCCGCACTCGAGAGATTGCTCACCGATCCCGAGCCACCGCTTGCCCTCTCGCCCCAGGTCAATGTGTCTGACTGGCCGTCTCTGTCCGCGCGACGGGATGAGTCGCGATCACGCGGTGTCGAGGGTCTGATGCTCAAACGCCGCGACGCCGCCTACGGTACCGGCCGGCCGCGCGGGCCATGGTGGAAGTGGAAGCTGAACCCCCTCACCCTCGATGCGATTCTGGTCTATGCCCAACCGGGGCATGGACGCCGTGCCAACCTGTACACGGATTACAGCTTCGCGCTGCCCGATGGTGACCGCCTAGTCCCGATCGCCAAAGCGTATTCCGGCCTGGATGACCCGACCATTCGCCGGCTGGATCGCTGGATTCGTCACCACACCCGGGAGCGTTTCGGACCGGTGCGTGCGGTCGAGCCCATTCAAGTATTCGAACTGGCCTTTGAAGGCATCGCGCCCTCCAACCGCCACAAATCCGGCGTTGCCCTGCGCTTCCCACGCATCGCCCGCTGGCGTGAGGACATCGGCCCCGAGGATGCGGACACGCTCACGCAGGCTCGGGCCCTGCTGCCATGAGCACCACACCTCGACACGCGCTTGACGCCTGGTTTACGGCATCCGGCTGGACGCCGGCCCCCTTTCAGATCGCAACCTGGCAGGCCTATGCCGAAGGCCAAAGCGGCCTGATCCACTCTGCCACCGGTTCTGGCAAATCGCTTGCGGCCTGGGGCGGCCCCCTCATGGCGGGACTTGCCGATCAGGCAGCCGCAGGTGGGCGCCCCGCTACCGGCCTGAAAGTGCTCTGGATTACGCCGCTGCGCGCCCTCGCAGGCGACACCCTGGAGAGCCTGCAGCAAGCCGCGGCGGGGGTAGGGCTTGACTGGCAGGTCGAGAAACGCACCGGGGATACCGGCGCGAGTGCCCGACGACGGCAGCGACAACGCCCCCCACAGGCCTTAGTCACCACCCCGGAGAGTCTCTCCCTGCTGTTGTCCTACGCCGATGCGGACACCCGGTTTCAAGGCTTGCAGGCAGTCATCGTCGATGAATGGCACGAGCTGCTCGGCAGCAAGCGTGGGGTGCAGCTGGAGCTCTGTCTGGCCCGACTTCGCGCGATCAACCCGGCGCTTCGTACCTGGGGGCTGTCCGCCACACTGGGCAATCTCGATGAGGCCATGGGCACACTGCTCGGGCCTGAACCAATCCACGGGGGGACACTGATCGAGGGGGCGGCACCCAAGCCATTGCGCATCGAATCGCTCCTCCCGGCGGCCACTGACCGATTTCCCTGGGCCGGTCATCTCGGCACGCACCTGCTGTCGGGTGTCATCGCGCATCTTGAGGGACCAGGAAGTTGCTTGCTGTTTACCAATACCCGAGCGCAAGCCGAGCTTTGGTTTGAATCACTGCTGCGCGCCCGATCCGACTGGCTTGAAGGCCTGGGACTACACCATGGCTCCATTGACCGTAGCCTGCGGGAGCGGATCGAAGATGGCCTGCGAGCGGGTGATTTCCGTTGTGTCGTCGCCACCTCCAGTCTGGACCTGGGGGTGGATTTCGCCCCCGTCGACCGGGTGGTCCAAATTGGCAGCCCGAAGGGCATCGGTCGACTTGCCCAGCGGGCGGGGCGATGTGGTCACCAACCCGATGGCCAGAGTGGCATTCTGTGCGTTCCAACCCATGCCCTTGAGTTGATCGAGATCGCGGCCGCACGACGCGCATGGCAAGCCGGCGAAGTCGAGGCCCGTCGGCCGCTGCGACAGAGCCTGGATGTGCTGGCTCAGCACCTGGTCACGCTGGCCGCCGGTGGCGGATTCGATGCCGATCTCCTGCGTGAGGAAGTTCGCAGGACCCATGCGTTCGCCGAGCTCAGCGATGCGGCCTGGAACTGGACGCTCGCCTTTGTCACGCAAGGCGGCCCCGTGCTCGAGGCCTACCCGGATTTCCACCGGGTGGTGTGCGGGCAGGACGGACGCTACCGCATCGCGGATCGCCGCCAGGCCAGCCGACATCGCATGCACATTGG